>CAMBRL010000214.1 GCA_945870105.1 Chitinophaga pinensis | reverse complement strand
AGGATGCCCGTATTCATTTACTCTGAGGTTGGCTCCGTGAAAAACTTCTTTTACCCAAACTCCGTCTTTAATGAATTCACGAACTGCACCATGCTCTGTTCCGTGAATGAAGTGATACCACTCCCAAGCCTGTGAACCAACGAAAATGGCACCACCGATAATGGTAAAAAACATCCATATAATCACACCTTTTTTATCCATGCGGTGACCGGCCTCAACGGCTAACACCATTGTAACCGAGCTGGCGATAAGGATAAACGTCATGAAGGCTACATAGGCCAACTCAATATGTCCGTTGTAAAATGGGAAGTGAGTAAAAACATCACCGGCAACAGGCCAAACATCATGATATTTATGACGCATGAAACCGTAAGCGGTCAGCAATCCTGAAAATGTGAATGCATCCGACATCAGGAAAAACCACATCATCATTTTTCCGTAGCTGATGCCGAAAGGAGAGGTTCCGCCTCCCCATATGGTTTTTACATCTGTTGGTTGAGTTGAAGCGTGAGCAGACATATTATTATTTAGGGTTTGAATTTTTTAAAAACGGTGCAAGTTTAACGAATAAATATATTTCAGCGAATAAAAAGTAGAAAAAAGAATAAATAGACCCATAAGCCGTCCAAGAAATGCCAGTAAATGCTTGCAACCTCCATTCCCACAGTGTTTTCGGATGAATATTTATTGCTGTAAGCATTGAATAAAACCACCAGTAAAACAATAATCCCAACAAACACGTGAACAAAGTGCAGCGCAGTCAATACATAAAGGTATCCGCTTGCAGTATTGAATTTGTGATTGATCTTTTCGTTCAGGGGCTCGGCAAGTGATTTGTCGCTTGCGGCATAAAAATTTCCGTCAATATAGTTGAGTTGTGCTCCCTGATTCATAATTACATAATCTTTGCCGTATTCGCCTCTCAGGTCTGATATTTTTCCCACGAAAAAATTTCCCTGATAAATTAACTGACTCCAGGCTTTGCTTTGGCTACCCATAAATCCTAAACCCAAACCTAAAGTAAGCAACAGGTAGTATTTTATTTTTGCTGTTTCATTCTTACGTACAGCGCGCATAGCAAGAAACATGGTTAAACTGCTTACAATAATCAATGCAGTGCTGATCCAAAATCCGTTAGGCAAATCAAATTTTACCCAGTAATTATCGGCTTGTAAAACAACGTATCCGCTGGTAAGACCGGAAAACATCATTACAATGCTCACTACGCCCAACCACATCATTATTCTTTTTGAGCGGGCTGCTCTTTCTTTTTCTTCTGTTAGTTGTATATCCATTTTATAATTTATCAATCAGCATAGCCACCTGCACCACGGGCAAATAAATAAACGAAGCAAACATCAGTCGGCTTGCATCTGGTAGTGAAAGTGTTTTAAAAAGTTTTATCGCCAGAACTAAAAATCCTATTCCGGCAATAAGAATTACTCCTCCTGAAATATAACCCGAAAGTCCGAAAAACAAAGGAAGCAGACTTGCAGGAATCATCATCAGTGTATATACCAAAATAAGGTATGCGCTGCTTTTATCGCGGTTGCCCGAAGGCAGCATTTTAAATCCTGCCAGCTTGTAATCATCATCTAATTTCCAGGCAATAGCCCAGAAATGTGGAAACTGCCACATAAATTGAACTGCAAATAATATCCATGCTTCCAAATCAAGAGCACCTGTAAAAGCAATGTAGCCAAGCATTGGCGGAATGGCACCCGGAAACGCTCCTATGAAAACCGCAAAAGGAGTTTCTTTTTTTAACGGGGTGTAAACAGCAGTATAAAGAAACAATGCAATTGCTCCGAGCAAAGCACTCAACGGATTAATAAGGTAAAGCAGAATAATTCCCAGCAAACCCATAACAGAAGCTACAATTATTGCTTCCTGAACGCTCATGCGGTTTTGCGGCAGCGGACGGTTTTGGGTGCGTTTCATCAACGCATCGGGCTTGCGCTCTATAATTTGATTAAATCCATTGGAAGAGCCGGTAACAAAAAAGCCGCCTATAAGCAATAGAATTAAATCTTTCCAGTTGGTGGTGTCAGCTGCCATCAGATAGCCGCACAGCGCAGAAAACACTACCAGCGAAGCAAGGCGCAATTTGCTGAAGGCAGCGTAATCTTTTAGTTTGGCTATGAACAAGGATGAATTTTTGAGCGCGCAATTTTACAGATTAATTGCGGGGTGTGCAAGGAAGAAATATTTATTCCAACACCATCAGAAAATCAATCTGCTTTCTGTCCAGATCCACGCGTTTTACTTTCACGCGAACTTTATCTCCCAATTGGTATTTCACACCGCTCAGGTTCCCGGTGATGCAGAAATTATCTTCGTCAAAAACGTAGAAGTCATCATCAATATCGCGCAGGCGAACCATGCCTTCGCATTTGTTTTCTGCCAGCTCAACATACAAGCCCCACTCGGTCACACCCGAAATAATTCCGTCAAATTTTTGTCCGGTTTTATCCATCATGAATTGCACCTGTTTGTATTTTACGGATGCCCGCTCAGCTTCTGCAGCGCGCTTTTCCATAGCAGATGAATGCTCGCATTGTTCTTCATACTCCTCTTCGTTCACCGAAAATCCGCCATCTAAATAATGTTGCAATAAACGGTGCACCATCACATCGGGATAACGTCTGATGGGTGAAGTAAAGTGTGTGTAAAAATCAAAGGCCAAACCGTAGTGCCCGATGTTTTCGGTGGTGTAAATCGCTTTTGCCATTGTGCGGATAGCCAACTGCTCAATCACATTCTGCTCGCCTTTTCCGTGAATATCTTTCATCAGTTTGTTCATGGAGAAAGCGGTCTCTTTCCCCGAAGATGTTTTCATAGAATAACCGAACTTGCCGATGAACCCAACAAACTGTTGCAGTTTTTCCTGCGAAGGATTATCGTGAATACGATAAACAAACGTGCGCTCTTTATGTCCTTTTTCTGTTTTGCCGATGAACTCAGCAACCTTGCGGTTGGCAAGCAACATAAAGTCCTCAATC
>CAMBRL010000213.1 GCA_945870105.1 Chitinophaga pinensis | reverse complement strand
CTTACTCCGCCATTTCTGATCAGCGATATAAATGATATTAAGCAACATTTCTCACCAAAAGACCCCGTTTATTTACTTGGCCACTCATGGGGCGGTGCATTGGCAAGTTATTATGTACAACAATATCCGTCGGGTGTATCCAGACTTTTACTGGCTGAACCCGGTGCTTTAGATAATGAAGCGGCGAAAGTGGCTAATACAACCGCATTTGTATTTTCAGCAGAAGGATTGCACCAGATGATGAACAGCAGCTCTTATCTTTCATTTGACAACGATAATATTGCCGATTATAAAATGGCTGTTTTTGCAAATTCCGATGTAGGAGATTACCGGGATTATGGTTCGCCTGAAGAGATGAGAATACTGAAATTCGTAAGGTTTGGCTTCCTGGCTGGTTACACTATCAATACCTGGCAGGGAAACTTTGACGAGTCGTTTGATTTTGATTTTGCAACCGGAATTAAAGAAAACTATTCAGGAAAAACTCTGATTCTTGCATCAGATAAAAGTCAACGCTTAGGGTACGACTTTCAAAATCAATATCATAAGCCAAAGTTTAAAAACTGTGAAATTATAAAGATTGAAAATGCCGGGCATTATTTTATTGAACTAAACCCGGAAATTGTTTTGCCTGTAATCGATAACTTTTTTCAAAACTAACATAAAGATCAACATGAGAAAATATTGGATAATTATCATTTTATTGTCTTTGCTTGGTTTACAAACAGAGGCACAAAACTTTACTGTCTGGAATTTTAAAAACCCGTTAACCCGTAAGAATAAAGTAGGATTTGGCGCTATGTATAACAGCACAATTTATGCAGGTATAGGATATGCCCGGATTATAAAACTCAGTAAAAACTCCAAAAGAACTGCCGCATTCCAATTTGAAATTTCCAGTCCGGTTTATTTGCTGAATTCGAGGAATAAAGATTTTTATTTCTCCGGATCCACTTATCTTCTAAATAAACCCTTGGATATTAAGGCAAGCCTTGGAACTCATTTTAAGATGTACGAAGACGTTATGGCAACCGGTAGTGCAAGCTTTGCACGCATTAGTTTAAATCCGGGATACTACCGTAAAAATTTTTATGTCGCGACCGAAATATCATGGAAGAGTAACATCTCCACTACCTTTAAGTTTAACGAAGAAATATATTCTGACATTCCCAATACAATCGTTTACGGCACTATACAAAATCTCAGTTTAGGGTTTAATGCCGGCATCTGTTTACATGATAAAATGGAAATAAACTTCAGCGGCATTTATCAGATATCGTCGGTCACATTTGCAAATTATCCGCCATATACACAGAACATTGGTGTTACTCTGGGTGTAAACTATTCATTTTAAAACAACTAAAAAGAAGAAATCGATTCAAAAGACTTGCTATTGATTTTCAGACTGATTTTGGCAAGTGTACTTTGCTTTCCGTAAAACACTTCCAAAAAATGCTGCATCTTTCCAAAATGAATAAACCAGAAATTGATTTCGTTTTTTTAATTTTGAGTGAAAACTTACAGCAGGTCTTTTTAAAACTTATGTCTTCACTTCGTTTGATATTGATAACTTAAAGAAAGACAATGTCAGGTATTCTTCTTCGGGTAATTAGGTTGCAGGCATTTGCTTTTCATATCATAAACTCAGGGTTGTATGTTTTTAAAACCCCAACACTAAATATATCTGCACTAAATACAAAAAAACAAATCTACATGCCAGGAAAAACAATTTCCCGGCCTAATCCGGTTAGCAGATTTTATTTCGATTTCTTTGCTGTCAGCAGGAATATCGGATAATCACTCACTTTACCTTCTTCATTTGTTTTCTGAATGCTATAACATTGCTGATGTTTAATATTAATATAACCGGCCTCCTTCAACTTTGCAGAAAGTTGCTCTACTTCAAATCCCAGATGCCCGTTAAATCCTTCACCATGAAACGAACCATCTTCGGCATACAAATCAGCGATAGCCAGGTAGCCGCCGGGATTTAACAAGGAATGGAATTTTGAAAGTATACTGTCAACATCATTTACATGATGCATCACCATCTGGTTGTAAATGACATCAAATCTTCCGGAATAATCCTGATGTTCAAGATCAAAAAACAACGGCTTCATATTTAAAATATTCTGTTCCGCAATTTTTTCTGCCGTTACTGTAGTCATTTCCTGTGAATTATCCATCAGGACAATTTCTTCAAATTTATCTTTCAAAGCAAAACTAAGCAAAGCCGTGCCCGAGCCATACTCAAGTGCTTTCATGCCCTTTTTAAACGGAATAGTTTGCAGTATTACTTTTGCAACGGCTTTGGATCTGTCAATATAACGTTGGTTTTTATCCCAGTCACGGGCTTTGGCATCAAATTCACTCATGGATTGGGTAACAGGAAATGGTTAATAATTTATATTCATTCTACTTTTCATTCAGAGTATTTTCAAATCGTTTCAACATCCATTTAATTGCGAAAAAAGAAACCGCAATAAGTAAAGGCCAGGTGAAAAGCCATATTATTTGTGTGATCATGGGGATTGAGGGTTTTAGATGATTGGGAATTGAGAGTTTAGCTGGGAGTCGGATGGCGGGAGCAAGGAGTAAGGAGTAAGGAGATGGAAATCGGGAATATCAAAAAGCGTTTATTGATACTCCCAATCCGGTTATATTTTTTTAGTAAACGTGTGTTTCGTTATCAAGTTCAGCCATATCTATCTTTTTATTGTCAATAGCGCGCCAGGCAATCCAGATATACGCAATTACAAAAGGTACCAGCAACGATACATAGCTCATGGCTGTTAAGGTATATTGGCTTGACGAGCTGTTCTGAATGGTTAATGAACTTTGCAGATCGAAAGTTGAAGGATAGTAAGCCGTATTGTTAAATCCGGCCAACAGGAATAACGCTAAAACAGTTAAAACAGTTCCGAGTCCTGCACCCCAGATTCCTTTGGTGCTGCATTTTTCGAAACAGGTAAGCGGACGAATTATTCCAATCAGAACCAACGCCACTCCCAG
>CAMBRL010000212.1 GCA_945870105.1 Chitinophaga pinensis | reverse complement strand
GGATACTGCGCAATATGAATAATATTGAGCGGCTGGATTTTGAGAATGAAGATAAAGAAGAGAAGAAGTAATTTCTCTTGTCAATCTTAGCCCATAATTGTATGAGATTATTACTTCTGTTGCAGTTGTTTTTGCCTTTTGCATTAATTGCCCAGACCAGTATTTTTATCAGCGTTACTACTTATGATGATAAAGGCAAAATTTTGCCTTATTGCAATCTTGAGATTTCATTTCCGGATGACACTGCAAGCATAGTGTTTAAATCAGACAGAACTGGCTTTGCCACCAAAACCGCAAAAGTTTATTCGCAGTTACTACTTACTGGTGATTGTGCCGGTTTTTATGCAGAAGGTAAAGAACTAAATCAACTTGAAAAGTTAAAAGCAAATGATACGATTAGTATAGACTTGATTTTTAAACCTCATATATCAATTATGAATGGAATTAAAGAGATAGAATTTGATACCGTTTATGCTTCAAGAGAGATTGCCGATTTGAATGATGAAATAATATTATTTACTAACCGTAATCAAATTGCACCAAAAGATAATTACACAATGCTGGAAAAAGTAAACACAACGGATTACCGACTTGTGTATTTCTCTGAAATGATAAAAGGCGGACCTATTGACCCTATCAAATACAAGAGCGATTTGAAAATTAAATTTAATAAACCCGATGAAGTTCAACTGACGTTTAAACTCAAGACTAAACGTTATTTTATAAGAGGAATAAAAGTTAAAGATCAGTTTTATTACGAACTGAATAAGAGATAACAAAAGTTACAGCAGCATCTCCGTATGCGGAATATCATCTTCTAAATATTCTTTGCCGGTAGAAACAAAGCCAAACTCTGAATAAAATTTTAGCAGGTAAGTCTGTGCTGAAATACGCACTGAAACTTTTCCGTAAATAGTTTCAATTACTTTCAACGCTTCGCGCATCAGCTCTTTTCCTGCTCCGGTTCTGCGGTGTTCTTGTGAACTTACTACCCGCCCGATTGCGACTTCGGTATAGCTTACACCCGGAAAAACAATACGAGCATAGGCTGCAAGTCTTTGGTTCTCGTCATAACCCAATACATGCCACGAGTGTTTGTCTTTGCCGTCAGCATCCAGATAAGGACAGTTTTGCTCCACCACAAAAACTTCCTGCCGCAATACCATTACATCATAAAGCTGGTTGTTGCTCAGTTCTTCAAACTTTTTACAAAGCCATGTTAGTTTCATCTTGCAAAGAAAACAAATTGTTGTCGTATTTTGGCTGCGTGAATGAACAGGAGAAATATATGCAACGCTGTTTGCAACTTGCCGCTAACAGTCTGGGGAATGTAACGCCCAATCCAATGGTGGGTTGTGTTATCGTTCATAACGGGTATATTATAGGTGAAGGCTTTCATGCCAATTACGGTGAAGCCCATGCCGAAGTGAATGCTATCAACTCCGTAAAAGATAAAGCAATTTTAAAAGATGCAACGCTTTATGTAAGCCTTGAGCCTTGTTCGCACTTTGGCAAAACACCGCCCTGTTCTGATTTAATTATTGAAAGCGGAATTAAGAGAGTAGTAATTGCTTGCAGCGATACAAACCCGCTTGTAGCCGGTAAAGGAATTGAAAAACTAAAGAGGGCAAGAGTGGAGGTGATTTCAGGTGTTCTGGAAAAGGAAGCGCGTGAATTGAATAAACGTTTCTTCACGTTTCACGAACAGAAGCGTCCTTATATTATTTTGAAATGGGCGCAGACAGCCGATGGATTTATTGACAGGAAAAGAAATGATAACACTCAACCTGCATTGCAAATTAGCAATGAACACTCAAAACGTTTGCTGCATAAATGGCGCAATGAAGAGCAAGCTATAATGGTGGGAACAAACACTGCACGTTTGGATAATCCGCGTCTAGATGTTCGTTTGGTAAGCGGTAAAAATCCATTGCGGATTGTTTTAGATAAAAATCTTGAACTTGCTGAAAGCCTTCATTTATTTGATGGTTCACAACTGACATTGGTTTTTACTTCAAAGAAAAGAGCTGTGCAAACAGATGTTGAATTCATTGCCATTGATTTTGAGAAAAATGTATTGCAGCAAGTAATGAGTGTTTTGCACGACAAACAAATTCAGTCAGTGATAGTGGAAGGTGGCAGCAAATTGGTGCAAAATTTTATTGATGAAAATCTTTGGGATGAAGCTCGGGTGTTTATTTCTGAGACTTTTATTGTTGATGGAGTTGCTGCGCCAAAGTTGAACGCAGAGCCTATGAGCATTGATACTATTGAAAGTGATAAATTGTATTTATTTAAAAAGTAAACTTGATTTATTTACTACTTAGCATTCTTTCGTCTACTTCCTTAGTTCTCATTTTCAAACTTTTTGGAAAATGGAACGTGAGTATTTCTCAGGCAATTGTGTTTAATTATTTCACGGCTGCCATCATGGGTTTTATGTTTGTTGGCATGAGTATTCCCCTTCCTGAAATTCCTGAAAAGCCCTGGTTCTTTAGTGTGTTTGTGTTTGGGTTGTTGTTTATCACAATGTTCAATATTCTTGGTGTTTCCACACAGAAAGTAGGAATTACCATCGCCACTGTTGCTTTTAAAATGTGTATGATTATTCCGGTAATTGCTGCAGTTTTTCTTTACAACGACAGCATGACTTTTCTGAAAGTTGCAGGAATTATTCTTGCCTGTGTGGCAATTATTATGGCATCCATCAAAAAAGAAAAACATGAAGTGGAGAAAAAGTATCTCTTTCTTCCTGTTGTGCTTTTTATTGGCAGTGGCTTTTTAGACACCTATTTCAAATACAACGAAAAATATTACATACAGGAAAGTGATGCAGATTTGTTTTGTTCTCTGGTATTCCTGATTGCCGGAACTGCCGGGCTTTTGTATTTGTTGTTTACTGTTTTTAAGGGCAGAGCAAAGTTTGAAACTAAAAGTATATGGTGGGGTGTTTTACTTGGAATACCTAACTATGCTTCACTTTATTTTTTGTTCAAAGCACTGAGAATGGAAGGCTTTGAAAGTTCGGTTGTCTTCCC
>CAMBRL010000211.1 GCA_945870105.1 Chitinophaga pinensis | reverse complement strand
TTTACCAATGATGAAGATTTCACAACATCACTGGGGTAGTTTTCGTTGATATATTTCAAAACCGGGGTTGGAAGTGATGCAACGGTGATTTCGGATTCAGTTTCTTTCAATTTCCCAAGAACGGTATACGTAGCCGTCATATCCTTCATTTTTACCTGGTAAGCAGCTTTGTAAAAATCGCCGGATTTGCTCCATTGAACGGTGTCAACTTTTGGGTGGGTTTTGGTAAACGTTTTGGTAACAGGAACAGGAACATCTTTTACAGTCAGTGTCTGGGCATATGAGCTTGTCAGGAAACCCGCAATTGCCAGCATTAGGAATAATTTTTTCATTTTATTTACGTGTTAAGTTAGATTGAATAATTTCACGACAAAATTACAATCACCCTCACACTCAGAAGTTACACAATTACAGCTATTAGTTACATCTTTCCCACCCTGAAACATGATTTGTTTTTATAAAACTGCCTGATAGTAAAACAATTAAAGAATGGGGTAAAAAGCAGATAAAACTATTAGAAACAACCCGGATAAAATTCAAAAAAATGAGGACAAGTTAGAAGCTGAGCGCTTAAAAACTCAACCTCTAACTTAACCTCAACCTTAACCTCAACCTTATGATAATATATACCAATAACTGGTTTAAAGAGACCTCTAAGCTTTACGTATTTCTTCTTTAATGCGTTGAATATGTCCGCGACCCAGACCTTTAACTTCGCAACCCAATTGGAAATAACGACGGATCTTATCATCGGACAATATTCCAAAGCAATCGATTATTGCTGCAGGCTGACCAATTTTCTTCACCACTTCATCAGGATCCAGGTTAAGGTATGCTTCATGAGGCACGGCTAAAATAACAGCTTCGGCGCCATGTAGTGCTTTATCCAAATCCTGTTCAATATAAATTTCTTTCAGTTTTTCCTGGTTGCGGAAAAATCTCGCTTTGCTCTGACCTGTAGCAGGATAGGAATCCTGTTGCTCAAATTCCCACCAATGCTCAACATACGGATCATGCACCCTGATTTCGGCGCCCATTTCAGTAAGTTTGCGGATCACAATTTCCGAACCGCTGTAGCGTGTATCGCCCACATCTTCGCGGTAGGCAGCGCCCAGAACCAGGACATCGGCCGCGGCAATCGGCTGACCCATGTTACGCAAAGCGTCGCGTGTAAGCTGCCCGACATGCAAGCCACGTGTATCATTAATATCAATGGCCATTGGGGTCATCTTAAAAATATCATCCTCAAATCCAAGGATATGCTTATACGCCCAAACACCCAGGCCACCGTCCTTGGGCAGGCAATATCCGCCTATGCCAGGTCCGGGGAAAAGAATATTGCTGTGGGTAGGCCGCATTTTGATAGCTTTTATAACTTTCACCAGGTCAACGCCATTGCGCTCGGAATATAAGCTCCATTCGTCGAGGAAAGCGAGGATGGTAGCACGGTAGGAGTTTTCAACAATTTTAGCTGTTTCCGACTCAATGGGACGATCCATAACCGTGAGGGGAAATTTTTCCGTATTCAGTACTTCGGTCAAGAATTTCACAACCCTTCCTTTTGCCTCTTCATTGATTCCGCTGCAAACCCTCCAGAAATCGCGGATGCTGGCTACATAGTTGCGGCCCGGCATAACGCGCTCATAACTGTGAGCCAGCAAAGGGTCGGATTCGATTCCCCGTTTTTTAAATACTTTTTTCATCAAGGGGTAAGCGACCTGCTCGGTTGTTCCCGGAGCTACCGTTGTTTCGATAAGCACCAGCGCTTTGGAAGGAATATGCTCAGCTATTACTCCGAGCGAAGCCTCCAGGGCAGCCATATCAGCTTCTCCGTTACGTACATTACCCAAATCCTCTTTGATATAATCACATTGTACATCAACTACAACAACATCCGCCAGCTTAAGAACATCATAAGTAAAAGTTGCCATCAGAGTCTTTTTATCGTTGACGCAACGTGAAATTATCAGCTCCACTTCAGGATCTTCCGCTTTTACGGGTGATACGCCCCGGTTGAGCATTGGGATTTTCCAGAAACTCCGTACACTTGGCCGTTGCATCCCGATTACAAATTTTGAGGGTTTACCGTCTTTGTCAACCGTATCGGCTACAATGGCTGCCATAACTGCGCCAACAAATCCAACGCCCATCACAACAACTATTTCACGATTCTTAGCGCGTTCTTCTGCAACACGTTTTTCAAGACTTTCATATTCAGCCTTATATTCTTCCGGTTTTGGCAGCGGGAATTTTTCTCCGCTGGGACTAATTGAATAATTTTCGCTCATAATGACTCATTCCTTATTAATACGTAATTGATAATTTTAGTTTTTATTATTGATCAAATCTACAAATATTTTCTTTCAGGCTATTGGTGGAAAGTAATTGTTTAAAAAAATCACATCAGTATTTTTTCCGCCTGGCTTTAAGAAAACCGTATACGCTGTTACATATCAATAAACAGCTTAAAATCAGGCAATGATGATCGCATTATTTACTGTCAAATCCCATAAAAATTGCATGAGCCCCTGTAAATACTCTTTAACACAGCTTACGCATTAATTGAAAAGGGAAATTATACTCTTTCGAATAGTCCCACAAATCTGAGAACCATGCTCGAATTCCTTGATTCTGTTTTTAGCATCGCCCCTGCCCCTGCATAATCGGCAACTTTCAGTGGCAGATAATTTCATGTTGGATACATACGCTGAATATCGATTTAACTGAAATTGCTGCTGATAATCAAACTTATAACCAAATCTTTATAGCATTTACGCTTTAATGCTTATTTCACATTATCTTTACTTACTCCAAAAATCAAAAATGGCGCTAAAAATTATCCGTCTACACAAATACAGCACTGAAAATTATGAAAACCAGTCGATTAATCATCCTGTTACCTATCGTAATGCTCACAGTTCTAGCAAATGCGCAAATCAGAGAAACAGAAAAAGCAAAAACCAATATTGCTGAATTGTTAACCAATAAAGCCCGTGTTTTAAAAACTTTGGATAAAAGTGATGCGAATTATGACGAGACCGTTCGTTATCCCTGGGGCAACCAG
>CAMBRL010000210.1 GCA_945870105.1 Chitinophaga pinensis | reverse complement strand
TTTCTGCTTTTGGTGTAAGAGCAGCAACCGAGTCAATCACAATAATATCAATAGCTCCTGAGCTAATCAGGTTATCAGCAATTTCCAAAGCCTGCTCACCGTTATCGGGTTGTGAGATTAAAAGGTTTTCTACATCAACACCTAACTTCTCTGCATAAAAACGGTCAAACGCATGTTCCGCATCAATGAATGCTGCAATGCCACCTTGTTTCTGTGCATTCGCAATTGCATGAATTGCCAATGTTGTTTTTCCAGAAGATTCAGGACCATAAATTTCAATCACTCTTCCGCGCGGGAAACCACCAACGCCAAGTGCGTGGTCAAGTCCTATTGAGCCGGTTGGTATAACTTCCAGCGTTTCTACCACTTTATCTCCAAGGCGCATGATGCTGCCTTTACCGTATGATTTTTCTAGTTTTTCAAGCGTTACCTGTAATGCTTTCAGCTTTGGGTTGGTTGCTACTGCTTCTTTTGCCATGTTTTCGTTGTTTTATGTTTAATGTCTAAAGTTTAATGTTGTCTCCCTGAGCGTAGTCGAAGGGTTTCATATTTTTTGTAAAGATTGTAAAAATGTTAAACGGAAAATCTGTTGTGAATAAATTTATTTAAGAATTTGTGCCGTATGATTTTCGTTGTCCACTTTTTCAATCACTTCTTCAATAATTCCTTTTTCTGAAATGATAAATGTAGTGCGCACAATGCCCATAAATTCTCGGCCCATAAATTTCTTTTTACCCCATACCCCATAAGCATTGCACACTTCTTTTTCAGTGTCTGCAAGTAACGGAAAAGGCAGGTTAAATTTTTTGATAAATTTTTTGTGGTCATTTTCATCGTTTGCACTTACACCAATAACAGCGTAGCCTTTCTTTAGTAAAACATTGTAGTTGTCACGCAGGTTGCAGGCTTCCGCAGTGCAGCCGGGCGTATTATCTTTCGGATAAAAGTATAACACTAGTTTTTTGCCGGTAAAGTCTTTGAGTGAAATTTCATGACCGTCTTGATCTTTTGCTTTAAACAAGGGGGCTTTGTCGCCCGCTTTCAGGTTGGTTTTGTGGGTTGTGTTTACCATTAGTTTTATTAGTTGCTTTAGTAGTTTCAATTAGTGTTTCTGGTATTATTTTTGGTTTCAGGCAAGCAAATAAAAAAATGACTTTGTGTAAAACTTTTCTGAAATAGAAAAATGTCAATACTTATTTTTGCGCACCAAATTTCAACTAAAACAATGAACCACGCTATAAAGTTTTTCTTAACTATTACTTTTTTATCAACCATTTCTTTTTTTGCAAATGCCCAGAAACAAACCATCACTTTTCCAGACAGCAGCGTTTACGAAGGTCAGGTAGTTGAAGGAAAAGCGGAAGGTAAAGGTACACTCAAATGGTCGAATGGTGATGAATACAAAGGTTCTTTCAGAATTGGAAAGCGTGAAGGCAGCGGAACTATGAAATGGATGAATGGTGACGAATACAAAGGCGAATGGAAAAACGATGTATTTGAAGGTAAAGGAACTATGAAATGGGTAAACGGACAATCGTATTCTGGCGAGTGGTATAAAGGAAAATACAATGGGTTTGGCAAACTAACCCACGTTGATGGAATAGTGGAAGACGGCTTGTGGCAGAACGGACGTTTTAAAACGAAGTAATTAGTTCGTTTTAGTTTTTCTTTCAAAAATTTCTTTTACTGAAGTAGCAAATGCACGATTGCCTTCCTTAGTGAAATGGCCGTCAAAGGGGTAGTACAGATTTTTTTCTCCTTTATTATTTTTGAAATTTTCTGAAACTGAATAGAATTCAATTTCAGATTCTTCTGCAGCCATTTTTATTGTTTCGTCAGCGAGTTGATTTCCGAAAATAGAATCAGGAATGGAGAAACCATATTTTTTCAGTGAACTCATTTCTTCCTTTGATGAATAAGGGAGATTAGGAATTGAAATTACCATAAGTTCTGAATTATTTGCAGTACACACCTGTTTGATTTTTGCAAAAAAATCTGCCATTGCAGAAATACCAATAGTTACATCAAGGTCTGCTGTATCTAAAGGTTGCGTAAAATATTCGGGATAATATACAGCCTGGTGAATAAGCCACGGATTTAGCAATCCAGATTGAAAATCATATTTCACTTTTTCATCCAGTTTATCAAATCGCATTTTTTGTTCTTCGCGGAAACTTGTGAGCAGGGCAGGAGCATCGCGTTTCCATTGTTCGCTGATGTTGATATTTTGAACTGATAACCTTTTTAAGAAATTCGGAAATGCACGGTTAAGTATAGAAGTAGTTTTTTCAGAGAAGTAGTTTTTCTTTTGTTGCTCAACTTTAGGTTTTGGCAGGATATCGTAAGCATGAATTAATTGGTGCAAATCATTTGCCTGCAAAGCGCATACAACAACCAAATCGGGTTTTAAAATTGGAATTGCCTTTTCTGCAGTCTGTGGATAATCCGCAGGACTGGCACCGCCTTTTCCAAGGTTTAAAATTTCAACATCAAGTCCTGATGCATTAAGTTCTTTCTCCAGAATTTTCACCCAGCAATCTGCTAAATTAACTCCCCAGCCAAAGGTGAATGAATCGCCAATTACAGCAATGCGGTGTTTTTTCTTTTTTGTTAATGGGTATTCGTAATCACGAAAACCAAGTGAATTTATCTTTACTGTAATGTCAAACTCGCTGCTTTGGTGAAGGGCTTTGCTGCAAGGCGGGTAAATAAGTTCTTGAGTATTTTTGGTAAAGTAGTTGCCGTAAATTCTGTCTGCAACAGCAAGCAACAAAATAATAAATGCAACTGAAAAGATTGCAAGTAAAAGTTTTGACGTTAATGAGTTTTTGAAATTCATTTAGTGTAATGCAGCACGAATTGGCAACGCCAGCATTACTTCAGCTTCTTTAGTTGTGAAATAATCTAATCGTTCGTTTATTTCTTTTTCATTAAAATAAAGCAAAGCAAACTTTACAAAGATGTTCCCGTGTTTGGCTTCTGATGTCCACAAATCGCGGTAAAAGAGTTTCAGTTCTTCATCCTGCAAAGAATCACAAATCATTTTAAAGCGTTCAGCACCTCGACATTCAATAATGGATGCAAGCAGCATTCTGTCAAGCGTTCTTGCTTCTCTGTCGCTGCGACACAGTTT
>CAMBRL010000209.1 GCA_945870105.1 Chitinophaga pinensis | reverse complement strand
ATCTCGTTTCATCACGCGCTCAAGGCGTATTTCTTTTGGTGCGGAGACCATAATCACTTTGTCAACTCCTATATTGCCTCCGCTTTCAAATAAAATGGCGGCTTCTTTTAGTATGTAGGGCTTGTCTTCGAGCTGCTTCAGCCAATTCTCGCCATGCAGCCAAACGGCAGGATGAATAACCGAGTTCAATTCGTTCAGTTTGTTTTTATCAGAGAAAACTATTTCAGCAATACGTTTGCGGTTGGACTTGCCGTTGCTGTCATAAATATCTTTCCCGAATAATTCTTTCAAACGTTCTATAACCAAAGGTTCGGTATTCATGATTTCCTTTGCCCAGTAATCAGCATGGTAAACGGGAATGCCTAATTGCTCAAATACACTTGCTACGGTTGTTTTCCCACTTCCTATTCCTCCGGTTATTCCTATTTTTTTCATAGTTTTTTCCGTCATTGCGAGCAGAGCGAAGCAATCTCTTTTAACGGAATGCAGTTTTCTATTGTGAGATTGCTTCGCTGCGCTCGCAATGACGTTTACTTCTGAATAATATACTCCACACTCACAGGCTCCATCTTCACCGAATTAACGAACGAAGGTGCATTCTGTACTTCTACTTTTACCTTGTTTCCCTTGCCTTTCGGAAGGTTTTTGTAATTAAAACCCACTGCAAACATAGCTGCATCAACTTTATCGTAGTTACTTAACCCCACCAGATAGGTAACCTTTACTTTTTCAGGATAAACTTTTAAGCGGCTGCCTTTAGGCAGATTGCGCACAGTAACCGGAATTTCAATACTACCCTCTGTGTATTTTTCAACAGGGACAATAATCTTAACCGTTTCGGGCGAAAAGGTAACAGCGCCTGAGTTTTCGGGTTTGGCAAAGCCAATATTCACCTGCTGTTTGTCGCTCACATCTTTGAGTGTTACCTTTTCAGTTTGGGCAAACTGCATATTATCAACAATGTTTTTTGGCCCTACCACATTTACAAATTCAGGATCTGTTTTTATACTATCCATTAATCCGTGCTGCTTTTCTAATGTCATATTTACATCGGGTTTTACGCGCAGTTTGCGTTTTGATTTCTCGGCAAAGTCAATGTAAATGGTGTCGGGCGAAATATGCAGCACTTTTATCTTATCACCCAATTGTGCTGAAATTCTTTCAATCCTGTTGTTGGTGAGTGTGTAATGGTTGCCGTTTAGTTCGCGCAGTTTTGATGAAGGAATTTCAAATATAATTGGTTCGCCTTGTCCTTTTAGTTTATACCAAAGCAGATTAAATCCTCCGGCATTTACGCGCGCTGTAATTGTTTCGGGTAAATTATTTGTTACAACTTTACTTTTAGGAATTCCAGCATAGGTAACCGGAAAGACAATGTCAGTGTCGTATCTGTCGCTTAGCGTTATCAACAACCATAACAGGCACGAAAGTAAGAGGCACACCATGTAAATGCCCAACTTGCGGTTAAGCTTCAGCTCACCATTGCCTACTAATCGTTGAAGAAAACTTTTGGGCGTATCGCTCACTTACTATTAATTGTGCGCTAAAGATAGAAATTTGAAGTGGAATGTATTCTCTGTTTCGCTGTTCATGTGTTCATATTTTGATTTTCGACCGTTTTTGATTTCTGAGTTTTTTAGTGTTTTACGGACAAAAGTTAATAACCCGTTTTCCTGTTTTTGTTCATAACAATGTAAGGAGTATGTTAATGTGGGTTTTTAACGGTTGATAACCTGTTAATAACAGGTGCAGAAAAGGTGAATAAATACAAGGGTGAAATCTTGACTTTGCACCTTTGTATGCTGTATGTTTGCATCAGCAGTTGAGAGATAAGAAGGTCGGCAGTAAAAAGCCGGATGATTGAAAAAAGTTCTTTGTAAAAAGTGTTAGTTTCAACAGTTAGTATCAAGACCGTTAAAATCGCAAGATTAGAACGGTGAGACAAAACAGAAACAAGGCGTAAATCCATGCAATAAGGGACAAAGCCGATAAGTTTATTCCACTTGTGTTGCCGGTAATGGCAGCAATAAAGGATAAGCGAAGGGACAGGGTTAGCAATGACCTTGTAAATGATGCAAGACTTCTAAAACCGCGCAAGCGGAAAGCAAGATATAACCTGATGAACTGTAAACTGAGGTTCCGGAACAGCTACGGCTGTATCGGTAACAAGAAGGGTAAGTGTTTGCAAAAACACTTACCCTTTTCTGTTTTAATCTGTTTGGTTCTATAAAACCGGCTGTGTATCAACAACAGCCTCAATCACATTCTCAACATTGTCGGGAACCAGGTTCAGAATATTATAACCTGTCTGCGTTTCAATATAATCAACCGAAACACGGTAATACTCCCAGCTTTGTGAGTTTACGGTTTGGTTGTTGGGCATATCAATAGCAATAACTCGTGTAGCAGTTGAAACTCTGTTTACATCATTACTCCCTACCGGCAAAATAAGCATCACTTTCCATACGCGCGAAGGCACGTTTATTTGTCCGTTTGCAATGGTATAGGTAACTCCACCGTTCCAGCCTGTTCCGCCAGAACCGTAACCGCCTGCAATAATATAAACTTCATATCCTTGATTAGTAAGCGTTCGGCCATAGCTTTCAACACTAAGCCAGGTCCGTTGATTATTAATCGGAGCCTGAGGAATAATGTTTGTCATTAAAAAAGTTGCCTGATTATCTGCATGGTTTCCATCACGATCTTCAGAGTTGCATAAGTGTCCGCGGTCAAAACCCGTATTAGTGTAATGTGATGAAGTTGCTTTGAAAAAACTGGAAGGAAGTGTGTTGTCAGAAGCAAAACAATTGCAACGTGGAGCATCGGCTTGCCAAGCAGAACTTAAATGCCAGCTTACCCAGTTGGCACAGCCTTTTGAGTTGTTGTAAGAAAGTGCGTATTGCGATTTCACCAATAAATAATTATTTGGCATATTAATATCGGTAACTGCATTGCTTGGATTTCCCATTCCCATATTGTTATCACGCGTGGGGATAGGAATATCTTCTTCTACTAAAATGTTATCAATATTGAGTCTTCCGCCAGTTAACTTGCGTATCTGAAAACGCACATTTCCGCTGTAAGCCATGGTAAAGTTTACAGCAGAAAGTGTGGTTGAACTTGTTGTAACGGTT
>CAMBRL010000208.1 GCA_945870105.1 Chitinophaga pinensis | reverse complement strand
CCCGAAACAACAATGGAAGAAGCCCTTCCGTGATAACCAACAGGTATGTGTTTCCAGTTAGGTAACAATGCATTTGCAGGGTCACGAAACATGGTTCCAACGTTTGTGGCGTGTTCCATACTGGAATAAAAATCGGTGTAGTTGCCTACTTTTACGGGCATGCACATTTCCACTTCTGTAAGCGGAAACATGGCTTTCTCTTTCAGATTTGCATCATCGCGGAATTCAGCGTTGTCAGCATTCAGCACATCTGATATGCGTTGACGAACAGCGCTGGTTGCTTCTTTGCCCAGCGCAATAAAATCATTCAGGAAATCTTTTTCAAAAATGCCTACGGGTAAAGTTGTTTGTTTTTCGGTAGCGTGAAGGGGTGAGGGAAATGTAAGTTCTCCAAAAATTCCGTAATGATGCAGCACAGCTAAATCAACAAGGTAATCGCCAATAGCAGTGGCAGCGCGGTGCTGACCGTATTTGTTTTTATAGATTCCGAAAGGGATATTTTGTATCGGGAAATCAGAACCGGGTTTTACTTCCACCCAGCTTTTTAAATTTGGGTCATTGGCTTTTATCATGGAACAAAAATAGGAATCGTTGAACGAATATTAACAGCAAAGAACGCAAAGTTTTTTGCGTTTAGAATAAAACGAAGTCTTTGTGCACTTTGCGGTTTCTTTTTCTTTGTGAACTTTGCGGTTAATATAGTATGCCCGAATCGATAGATATTCATAAGTTTCTTGAATTACGAAATAAACTTCCTGTGCTGGACACACGCAGTGAAGGTGAGTATACTCATGCCCATGTGGCGGGAGCAATAAATTTGCCTTTGCTGAATAATCAGGAGCGCGAAAAAGTTGGAACCTGTTACAAGCAAAAGGGTAGGGAAGAAGCGGTTTTGCTCGGTTTTGATCTGGTAGGGTCTAAGTTTGGTGATTACATCCGTAAGGCGAAAGAGATAGCACATTCAGAAATTATTGTTTACTGCTGGCGTGGTGGCATGCGCAGCAATATAATGGCCTGGCTTTTAGAAAAATCTGGTTTGAAAGTTTATCTTTTAGAAGGTGGTTATAAAACCTTTCGTCATTGGGCATTGAATGAATTTGAACAACCATTCAAACTAATTGTGCTTGGCGGCAAAACAGGTTCAGGAAAAACGGATGTATTACACGAAATGAAAAAAGCAGGTGAACAGTTGATTGATCTTGAAGGTTTGGCACATCATCGTGGTTCTGCCTTTGGCGCACTGGGACAGCCTGCTCAGCCCACTTCTGAACAGTTTGAAAATAATCTTGCTTTGGAGTTTTTGAAGATTGATAGAAAGAAAACACTCTGGCTTGAAAATGAGAGCAGCAAAATAGGTGGCGTTAAAATTCCTGACGGAATTTATAATCAAATGCGCGCTAACACGGTGGTAGAAATTGAAGTGCCGTTAGAAAAAAGAATTGAAAACATTGCGCGTGTTTACGCTGGATTTCCGAAAGAGAAGTTAGCAGAAGCCACCAAGCGTATTGAGAAAAAACTGGGCAATAAAAACATGAATGACGGCATCAGTTATCTGAACGAAAATGATTTCTATAACTGGATAAAAATACTGCTCGATTATTATGATAAAGCCTACACCTTCAGCAAATCACAACGTGCACCCGGAACAGTTTTAAGCGTTTCCATCACTTCTGAAAATCATTCTGAGATTGCAGCTGCGGTTATTAGTTTTGCAAAACAACAAGTAGCGTCACCCTGAACTTGTTTCAGGGTCTCTTTATAAGATGCTGAAACAAGTTCAGCATGACGATTTACAATAAACACAAGAATACATGAACACACCAACACAAGAAATAAAACTCACCCAATACAGTCATGGCGCAGGATGCGGCTGCAAAATTTCACCGGCAACGCTCAGCATTATTTTAAAGACGAATGAAATTCAGAAAGAGTTTCCTGGCTTATTGGTAGGCAACTCTTCACGCGATGATGCTGCTGTTTTGGATTTAGGAAATGGCACTGCACTTATCAGTACCACCGATTTTTTTATGCCGATTGTTGACAATGCTTTTGATTTTGGTCGCATTGCAGCTACCAACGCCATCAGTGATGTATATGCTATGGGTGGCAAGCCTGTTCTGGCTATTGCTATTCTTGGTTGGCCTATTGATAAACTTGCTCCTGAAGTTGCAGGACAAGTTGTTGCGGGAGGAAGAGCTGCTTGTGAGGCAGCGGGTATTCCCCTTGCAGGCGGACACAGTATTGATTGTCCCGAGCCGGTTTTTGGTCTGGCAGTAAACGGAATTGTGGATATTGAAAACCTGAAACAAAATAACACAGCACAGATTGGTGATGTTCTTTTTCTCACCAAACCAATAGGTGTTGGCATTCTCAGCACAGCCTCCAAAAAAGGTTTTCTGGAAGAGGCTGACAGAGAAGTTTCTGTTAAGAGTATGACCACGCTGAATAAAGTTGGTTACGAATTAGGTAAGTTAAAAAGTGTTCATGCGCTGACAGATGTCACCGGTTTTGGTCTTCTTGGTCATGCTATTGAAATGGCGGAAGGCAGCGGCTTGACTGCAGAGATAGATGTAAATGCGGTTCCGCTTATTCCCGGATTGGATAAATATTTAGAAAAGAAATCTGTGCCGGGCGGAACCAACCGCAACTGGGCAAGCTACGGAACAAAAGTTTCGGAAATAACAGAGCGCACCCACCACTTGCTTTGCGACCCGCAAACCAGCGGTGGGTTGTTAGTTGCTGTTGCTCCTGATGCCGTTGATGAATATCTGGCTGTTGCCAAAGCAGCAGGGTTGCAGGAAAGCGCAATGAAGCCAGTAGGAAGAATGAAAGCCAAAACAGAAAACGTTGTTAGAGTAATTGAATAAACCTATTTTTGTTTATCCATATAAAACTAATTTATGCACGCAGGTAAAAATTTCGGGCTGGGAGAAGCCATCCTCTGGACACGACATGATATTTACAAATATGTCATCATTGCTACTGTTCCAACAGTAATTTTTGAAGCATTTCATTTCCAATGGCTGGCATTGCCATGGTTGCCAATTGCTCTTATTGGCACAGCAGTAGCTTTTCTTATCGGTTTTAAAAATAATGCTACTTATGATCGTCTGTGGGAGGCTCGCATGATTTACGGAGCCATTGTAAACTCAAGTCGTATCTGGGGAATGATGGTGAAA
>CAMBRL010000207.1 GCA_945870105.1 Chitinophaga pinensis | reverse complement strand
ATAAGCGGGCAGCCGGGAACACAATTTCGCCGTTAAAATGGAGTAATCGCCCGGTTTTTACGATTTTCTGAAGGAAATAAAAATCTTCACCACTCAGTTTTGGTGTCATTCCTCCAACAGCCCTGTAAGCCCAAACCGGCAATGCAATTGCTGATCCGAGAGCTGAAAAGCAATACGGGCTTCGGATACGCCACATATTGATGGCAAAGGCACGCATATAAATCTCGTACCGAAGCATGGCACGATCCAGTTCATTAGTGTATGTGAGTTTATGGTAATATGGAATTGCGATAGCTGATGCTGCAGGATTAATCCGCAGATTTTCAGCAACCGAAGCAAAAAAATCTTTGTTAAAAACGGTATCCGCATCCATGCTGATAATGATGTCATTTTCATTTGCGATCTTTGAAATATGATCCATCAGGAGTTTGCGGGCAACTCCGATTCCATGTGCTTTGGGCTGCCATCCCTTTCCTGGTGATGATCTGTCGATGATTTCAATTCTTTTGTCCTCAAGCGATTCGAGGTAGCAGTTAGTTAACTGGTTCTCTTCGCATACTTGTATATGTTCAGGGTCATTCCACCAGCTATCCGGTTGGTTAATACATACCACCAGCCGGAAATTTTGCTCAGTCTGTTCCATGATCGCCTTGATGAGCAATGGCAGGCGTTCCATTTCATTCATTACAGGAAGGGCAATATAAATAATTGAAGTCGGCAAAATCAATTGTATTATAAAAGTGTTTAATGTCTGATTAAATCATTTTTTGTGACTAATCAGCCCGCTAAATTTACGGATAAAATCTGAGAGAATGTATTAAGGACATTTTGTCCATTTTTAATTGCAGTATCAATGACTGAGCGAAGGATAGCAAATTGCTCAGCACCTTTAAGTGATTTGAAATAGCCTGATATTTTGTGCTTGACCTTGATGTTGCGAATAGCCCTTTCAGAGCCATTATTGTCTGGCGGGACATCAAAGTGAAATAAGAATGTGAATATGTAATACTGGTATTTGATCATACGCCTATGAAAAGTAGCCAATTCACTAAATTCTGTTTGCACAGGTGTTTCAATAAGTTCCAGCAATCGTAATATGAGATTAGTCCTTTCAGGATTTGGTGCAAGGTAGTCTGATGGTGTAAGTTTCTGTTTTAAATGGATTGCATCACGAAGTAGTTCTTTGAATTGATTTGGCCAAGTACTGTCGTATAGTTCATCCAGGTAAGTCACCTCACGGAGTAAATGTGCAATGCAAATTTGATGCGTTAATGTATTGGGTTCGAAGTGGCTTTTCCAGCAATCATGCACTAAAACAGCTTTAGGGAATCCGTTTTCGAAGTGTTTGTTGATGGTTTGTGTACCACGGTTCATGGAAGCAACGATATAGGTTAGTTTTTCATTCTGCCAGGTCCAGAACCACCCTTTGTCTTTGCCAATGTGTGTACCGGTTTCATCAGAACCAATTACAGAAGCTTCTTTAATGCGTTCATGTATAAGTTCATATGCTGGTTCAACTTTGGCAGTTGCACGATCTAAAACCTGATGGATACCACCTTCACTAATGGGTAAAGAAAACACATCGTTGAACATCTCCTGCATTCGTGCAAAAGGCAAGTACTGACGGGCATAGAAATAAGAAGAAAGGCTTTCAACGGATTTGCCATAACTGATTCCTGGTGTTATCTCCGCAGGGAAAGAGCCGATAA
Source organism: Chitinophaga pinensis (assembly GCA_945870105.1). GTDB lineage: Bacteria > Bacteroidota > Bacteroidia > SXHM01 > SXHM01 > SXHM01. The sequence continues at coordinate 1,503 of CAMBRL010000207.1, read as the reverse complement.
CGGTACACCCACAAGTGCAGGTACGTGCAAAAACCTGGTGTTCAATATAAACAGGTTTTATTGGTGGTATTTCAACAATCTGACGCTTTTCTATCATTTCTGCAGGCAAGTGGCTTATATCCAATCCACAGTGTTTACAAAACAAAGGATTGTGTACAATTATTTCATCAGGAGTTGAAACCATTTCGAGCGTTTTACCTTCATGACCGGATTGTCCACCAGGTTTTTTGCCACTTACTTCGCGTAGGCTTTTGCTTTTAAATGGACGATTTTCGTCTTTCGATGGTGGAATGGAACTATTGCGGCTGTTTTTGGGGTTCTCGTATTTGGCAAGTCGTTCTATCAGTTCAAAAATAATAGCCTTAAGCTCCTTGACCTCTTGTTCAAGTTCGGCTATTCGTTTATCTTTGTCAGAAGTGCCTGATTCCATGCCAACAAAGTAAGTTATCAAACTCACTCAATCCAAAGAAAATCAAGCCTTTTTATAAACATCGAAAAAGAAAAACGTTGATAACCAAGTAGTTTTACAAAACCAAAACAACCAGACAATCAGAAATTGTTAATAACCTTCTTTTTTTAAGAAACCCTCAAATTTAGAAGGGCTGATTAGTTACCATTTTTTTAATGATTTTCAAAAGTACTGGTTTTGTGTGAACAATAAATCCTTCTATGGAAAGTAATGAAGTGCTTGATAAGCTTCCACATCATTTGCTCAACCTGATTATTGACCAGCCGTACAACAATTATACGGCACAGGATCAGGCAGTCTGGCGTTATATTATGAGGCAGAATGTGAAGTATCTTCCTGCTGTTGCTCATTCTTCCTATCTGGATGGACTTAAGCATACCGGGATCAGTACCGAAAGCATTCCGCAAATGTATGGCATGAACCGCATCCTGAAAAAAATCGGCTGGGCTGCTGTTGCTGTTGACGGGTTTATTCCGCCGGTAGCGTTTATGGAATTCCAGGCTCATAATGTGTTGGTAATTGCAGCTGATATCAGGCCGATCGACCAGGTTTTATATACTCCCGCTCCTGATATTATCCATGAGGCAGCCGGTCATGCTCCTATAATTGCTGATGAAGCGTATTCCGCTTACCTGCGGGATTTCGGCCGGGCGGGGACAAAGGCTTTCTCATCAAAATATGATCAAAAGATGTATGAGGCAATCCGGCATCTTTCCATTCTTAAAGCGGATACCAATACAGCATCTGCTGCAATTGAAAAGGCAGAAGCCGACCTGGATCATCTGTCGAAATTACAGAAAGCTCCTTCTGAGATGGCTTTACTTCGCAACCTTCATTGGTGGACGGTGGAATACGGGCTTATAGGAACCGTTGAAAACCCCAAAATCTATGGAGCCGGACTTCTCTCGTCTATTGGCGAAAGTCATAGTTGCCTGAAACCAAAAGTTAAAAAACTCCCTTATTCCATTGATGCTCAAAACTATTCTTTTGATATTACCACGCAGCAGCCGCAGCTTTTTGTAACTCCTGATTTC
>CAMBRL010000206.1 GCA_945870105.1 Chitinophaga pinensis | reverse complement strand
GGCCACGCGACCGTTTTATTTAAACGGGCTGCGAAAATACTAATTAATTGGAAATAATAAAGTATGTAGATAAAAATGCAGTGTCTTAGTTTGAGGAAGGTGTCACCCTGAGCGTAGTCGAAGGGTTTTATTATAAAAGGCTTCGACTACGCTCAGCCTGACAATTAGTTCTAGCACAAAGCCAAACTGAGAAACTACTTAATAAAAAAAGTCCCCTCGCCTTAGGCGAGGGGACTTTTTTTATTAAGTTACGGTATGCTTATTTCAAATCAAAACTGGTGTTACCAATCTCTGTTTTGTCGGCATACACGGTAATTTTGTAAGTTCCGGCATTAAGCGGAGTTGATGAACTGTAGTTAACGCAAAGTGGCATTGTTTGATTGCTGTATTCTACATCTTCTTTCATGCTAACAGCTACTTTTTGTCCGTTTACTGAAATCTCATTTCCTTCGCCCATTCCTTTTGCCAAAACCTGTCCCGCAGGATCCTGAATGCGAATATAGATTTCTTTGTTTCCGCGGTCTGCAATTTTGTTTTCGCCAAGAATAAAGCAGGTTTTGATTTTGTTAACCTTTTTAGCTTTAGTAGTAGCTTTTTCTTTTGAACCCTTTACCTGCAAGCCTTCTGCAGTAACTTCATAGGCAGCCAAAATTTTTCCTTTAGCTATTGTAGCAGCCTGATTCATGTTTTCATTTGTAAGTTCAAGGTTAGCATTCAATTGCTGTGAAAGATCACCTTTTACTTTTACGTTCTCGCCCTGTAACTGGTCATTAGCCTGTTTAAGTTGAGTAATCTGCGTTTCCAATTCAGTCTGTTTTACTTTAAGAGCAGCTACTTCGTTTTTATATTTTCTCATGCTAGATGCATCAGAAGTTGCTTTACCCAGTTGCTCTTGCAGTTCAATAATTTTTGCTCTTTCAGCTTCTAAATCAGCGCTTAACGAACCGTTGGTGGTCTGTAAGCTGTCATACTTTGCAAGCATGGCAGTAAGATCAGACTGCATCTGGTCTTTTTCAGAAATAAGATTGTTTTTTTCTACAATTACCAGTTCTTTCTGAGATTTCTGGCTGTAAAGTTGCCATCCAAGAACTCCTGAAATTGCCACCAATACAAAGGTGAGAATCATGAATATCCTGTTACCCGAAGACTGTTTTTCGTTGCTTTCCATTTTGATGTTTTGGTTTTTTATTAGGTTATTTGGCGCAAAAGTATAAAATTTGCTTACAATGAACTTAATTTTTGTTTAATGCGATGAAAAACAAGGTCAAACTGTTTATTAGGTCTGTGGGTGAATACATTAGTGACATGATTGGATTGATATATCCGAAAATCTGTATGGCGTGTGACAGGCCTTTGTTGAAGCACGAAGAAACCCTCTGCACTTTTTGTATTTATTCGCTGCCTAAAACCAGTTTTCATACACAAAATGACAATCCGGTAAGTCGTTTGTTTTGGGGTAAAACTGAAATTGAAGGAGCTGCATCCTATTTTCATTTTGAAAAAGGCGGACATGTTCAGCAGCTAATTCACCGGTTTAAATACAAGGGTTTTAAAGAAATAGGTTTTGAAGTAGGCAAACATTACGGAACGGAACTTAAAAATGCAGCACCTTATAATACTGCTGATATAATTGTGCCCGTTCCTTTACATAAAAGCAAACAAAAGAAAAGAGGGTATAACCAAAGTGAATTTTTTGCTGCAGGACTTTCTCAAGCTATGAAAATTCCTACTGATTATATTTCGCTTTATCGTGCTAAAGCAACCGACACACAGACAAGAAAATCAAGATTTGAACGTTTTGAAAACGTAGAGTCTATTTTTCAATTGAAAGAAAATCATCCACTTTCAGGCAAACATATTTTATTGGTTGATGATGTGGTTACAACGGGATCAACATTGGAGGCATGTTGTCATATACTTAAAGAAGCCGGAAATAAAGTAAGCTTGGTTACTATGGCCTATGCGAAGTAAACTTTAAAGAATTATTCCTTTTTGTTTTAATTCTGTCAATTGCTCATTACTATAGCCTAACTGAGCTAATACAGAATCTGTATCCTGACCAAATTTTGGCGCAGACTTAGTTGGTTGATTTTCACTTGCTGAAAATTTAATTGCAGCGCCAATTGTGTTTAGTTTTTTGGTTCCTGTTTCAGTTTCTAAAACCATATTGCGGGCTTGTAATTGCGGATTATTTTGCAACTCATTTGTTTCCAAAACAGGGGAGAGGCACACATCGTGTTGATTCGAAAATTCTTCCCACTCTTTTCGAGTTTTGTTTTTAAAAAGTGCTGAAACTTCTTCTTTCAGTTTTTGTATTTCATCTGCAGGACCAAATGTTTTATTTTTCCATTCTGGTTTATTTACTGCATCACAGAAAGTCATCCAAAACTTTGGTTCCAATGCACCAAGCGCAACAAATTTTGCATCAGCAGTTTCGTAAACATTGTAGTTTACCAGTTCGCCCGAAAGCTGAAAATTTTCGCGTTCAATGTTTCTTCCATCAGCCCAGGCAGCAGCATGAATTAGTGTTGCAAAAGGCACAGCTGAATCGGTCATTGAAATATCCACGTGTTGTCCTGTTCCTGTTTTTTCACGTTGAAGCAAAGCAGCAAGACACCCATTGACAGCAGCATACGAACCCGAAACATCAGCAATCTGAACTCCGGGAATTACAGGTTTTTCTTTTGTGCCGATGTTGGCAAGTAGTCCAGACATGGCAATATAATTCAGGTCGTGTCCAGCCTTTTGTGCATATGGCCCTGTTTGTCCGTAGCCGGTTATTGAAACGTAAATTATTTTTGGGTTTATTGATTTTGCATAGTCATAACCAATCCCCATTTTATCCAAAACTCCCGGGCGAAAGTGCTCTATCACCACATCAGCAGTTTTGAGTAATGAGAAAAAAATTTCTTTCCCTTCTTCTGATTTTAGGTTTAACGCAATGCCTTGTTTGTTGCGGTTAAGTGAAAGGTATAATGCAGAATCATCACCCACAAAAGGAGGAAAAAAGCGGATGTAATCCGGAGAATTTACATCTTCGATTTTTATAATTTCTGCACCCGTATCGGCAAGCATTTGTGTTGCAAGCGGACCGGGAAGCAAGCGACTTAAATCAAGAATTTTTATTCCTGAAAGTGGTAATGAATTCATCCTAATTTTACTTTAATATTGTCGCGACAAATATGGCAATCTCCTGAATAGCCCTGACAACTATTAAATCCCAAA
>CAMBRL010000205.1 GCA_945870105.1 Chitinophaga pinensis | reverse complement strand
CATGTCACCCCTCATCCCATAAAAAAATAACATATGCCACTAAGACATACAATGGAACTGGAACTTAACGTAGAAGGCCGTACGGCCCTTGTTAAGGAAATAAGCCGCGATGGCAGTCAGCTGATGATCTCTGTAGACGATGAATTATTCAACGTTGACGTTGTAAAAGTTGGTCCTGCTGAATATTCGGTTCTATACAAAGGCCGGTCCTACAATATTGAAGTGGTGCCAGGCAGCGAACCCAAGCATTACACCGTAAATACCTTTTATTTTACCCACGATATAGAGGTGGTGGATGCCGAATCAAGGTATATCCGCAGCCGCAACGATGCTGCTGCTGGCCATATCAGCAACATAATCCGGTCGCCTATGCCCGGAAAAATCGTGAAAATTCTTGTTGCGGTCGGCGATGCTGTTGAAGTAGGCCAAACTGTGATCATAGTTTCGGCGATGAAAATGGAGAGTGAATTCAAAGCTTCAAAGGCTGGCATTGTTAGCGAAATACCCGTGGCTGAAGGCGATACCGTGGATGGTAACCAGGTATTGGTTATGATTGAGGATGTGGAATAGAAAAAATATCGGATGTTAGATGTCGCATTATTGAAATCTGAAACCTTTCAAACCACAACAAACTAAACTCCTAACAAACGAATAGTTTAATAGCCTAGTAAAAACAAAGATAATCATTTAAAAAATGTCAAGTCAGATAGAAAAATTCAAAAAACTGGAAGAAAAAAACCGCGTTGCCGAACTTGGTGGCGGTCAGGACCGCATTGATCGTCAGCACCAGGCTAACAGGAAAACTGCCCGCGAACGCCTTAACGACTTGCTTGATCCGGGCACATTTGTTGAACTCGATAAATTTGTGGTTCACCGTTCACACGATTTCGGTATGGAGAAAAATCTGATTTCCGGTGATGGTGTTGTTACAGGTTATGGTAAAATTGATGGCCGCCTGATGTATGTATTTGCACAGGATTTCACGGTTTTTGGAGGTACTATGAGCCGGTCCAATGCCGATAAGATTGTAAAAATCATGGATATGGCGTTGAAAATGGGCGCTCCTTTAATCGGGCTCAACGATTCGGGAGGTGCCCGTATACAGGAAGGTGTTGAAAGTCTTGCCGGGTATGCTGATATTTTCTACCGTAATGTAATGAGTTCCGGTGTTATCCCCCAGATATCCGCCATATTAGGCCCCTGTGCCGGTGGTGCTGTGTATTCGCCTGCCATTACTGATTTTGTCATGATGGTTGAAGGTTCCAGCTATATGTTTGTAACGGGTCCCGATGTAATTAAAACTGTTACCCACGAAGAAGTTACAAAAGAAGAACTGGGTGGTTCCATCACTCATAACAGCAAAAGCGGAGTGGCTCACTTTACGGCCAATGATGATGAACATGCGATGATGATGCTCCGCGAACTGATAAGCTATCTGCCATCCAACAATATGGAAGATGCGCCTTTCAAAGCTACTACCGACGATATAAATCGCAGCGATAAAAAACTCGACACGCTTATTCCTGAAGATCCTAATAAGCCTTACGATATGAAAGAGCTGATAAAGGAAGTGGTTGATAATCACAACTTTTTTGAGGTCCAGCCTTTGTACGCACAGAATATTATTATCGGATTTGCTCGTCTGGGAGGTAGAAGTATTGGAATTGTCGCCAATCAGCCACAGGCTCTTGCCGGTGTACTCGACATTAATTCATCTGTAAAAGCTGCTCGTTTTGTGCGCTTCTGCGACGCATTTAACATTCCGCTTATCACTTTGGTTGACGTTCCGGGCTTCCTGCCAGGTACTACCCAGGAGTTTGGGGGTATTATTAAACATGGTGCAAAATTATTGTATGCTTTTGCAGAAGCTACTGTTCCCAAAATCACACTTATAACACGCAAAGCTTATGGCGGAGCATACGACGTGATGAGCAGCAAACATATAGGGGCGGATATGAATTTTGCTTACCCCTCAGCAGAAATAGCAGTAATGGGAGCTGATGGAGCTGTAAGTATCATACATCGCGACAAACTTAGTGATGAAGCCCGCGCAAAAGCAGTTGCCGATTACCGCGAAACTTTTGCCAATCCATATAAAGCTGCCGAGCAGGGATATATCGACGAAATAATTTATCCTCATCAAACCCGGTTCAAACTGATACAGGCGCTCGAAATGACGCAAAATAAACGCAAAACCAATCCCCCCAAAAAACACGGAAATATTCCGCTGTAATCAGTGAGACTATAATTTCAGAAACGATAGTGAAATGAAATTATTTAGTCGAACTGATCCCGAGCGATGGTTGCTGAGCTTTTGCTGAAGCAAGTCGAGGGATCTCCAGGGTTTTAGTCCTCGCCACTTTGGGCGAAATTGAAAAGAAATCCTTTGAATACCTCGTCCGCTTGTGTTGAAGTAGTTCATCAGGTTAATATTATTCCGCAAAAAATTTAAAAGGAGGTCTTAATTAAGACCTCCTTTTAGTGCTAATAACCTGTTTAGTTGTAAGTAGCTGAGATACCTACACAAAAGTTTTAATTTGTCTCAAAGGACAAAGACCGGCTGTACTACACCTTTTTCTGCAGTTTTACCTGATTTTAACCGACATCAACAATCCAATAATTGATAACAGCGATCTGTACGAAACTGTCATAATACTAGTGAATTGTCCTTCTTTTAGAGCCATCCTGCGAACAAATGGCATTAAAGACGTGGAATTTCTTTCGGGCATGTCAGGCAAAGGAGAGCGTAATTGCCATGCGTTGTAACTGGACACCATCCATTCGGTGCCTTTGCTGCGGGCAACCTGCGACCGCATACTGTTCTGATTTCTTGCAATTGAATTTGTTTCCAAGGTGGTAAATAGTTTAGTGAGTAAATAAAAGTCTAAATCAATAGGAATATTATTCATTATACAATAATACTGCCAAACTTTATAATAACCAGAAATACAGTTGTTTATACTTATTAGTGCCGGACAGAACCTTTGGCTTTTTTTTCAATTTGAAACCCAATTGTCCGGATTGGATTAAAGCTGTTTTCTAAAAAGGAGTTATCTGTCGGCTTTGTATTAATGTAAATTGTTAATAAATAAGTCGTAAGGGCAAATAACCAGGGATTGAAAACTATAAAATGTCAGGCTTACAAAGTTAGTTCCCCTCGTAGCGGCTGTTGGAGAAGTTTTTTCAGTTCTTCGCCTTTAAATCCCTGACCAAGCAGGTACATCATTTTTGCAATAGCCGATTCAGTGGTAATATCGTACCCTCCAATCACACCGATCTGGCCAAGTTGCATACTGGTTTCGTATTTACCCATATCTACAGCACCGCCTTTGCATTGGGTAACATTATAGATAATAATTCCTTTGGCAA
>CAMBRL010000204.1 GCA_945870105.1 Chitinophaga pinensis | reverse complement strand
GCATACACCCACAATTGCATCATAAGCTATTCCTTTTTAGCTGCCCTTTTCCTTGTTTTCAATCCCATATCCTGTAAGGCTTTGCCCATGGCATCATCCTTAGCCAGGTACAGAATATCATCATCCAGCTGCAAAGCGTACAGCACACGCAGATAGATGCCGATGGATACTGTCGGGATGCCTTTTTCCACACGCGAAACGGTTAATTCCGATGCCATGGCTCGTTCAGCAATCTGAGCCATACTCAGGTTACGGCGGAGGCGGGCCAGCTTTATCTGCTCACCAACCACCTGCATTTTTTGTTCTAGTTTTCGGGGTAGCCTGGTACCCATTGTGTTTTTTGCCATATGATTAACCTATCATATAATTTGCAAATATAGCTACTATTATATATTTAATGATAGGTTGAGTGTTTTTATTTAAAAAAAATGTTGTGGAAATTTAATATATATTCATTGATCGCATCTGCGTTTTTAAAAATTATGAAATTCTTCCGTGTACTTTTCGTATTGTTATGGCTTGCCCAATTTTGGCGGGTAGTCCAATTCATCTGACCTTTACCTACGCATCTGACTTAGCCAAAATGGTTACTATGAGTTGCTGTCCGGCAAGGAGTGGTGGTTGGGATAATTTATACTGAGATGGGTTGCAAACAGGTGCCAGCTGATGGGTTGATGAGATTGCCTCGCTATGGCATAACTCAGCACCAGCTAAGGCCTTCTTCAGGATAATGGAATTTATAATTAAGGCTTATATGGCAAATTCTCCTATTTAATAATTGGTTTTATACACCCGGGCTGCCAAAAACAAGGTAGTCGCTTCTCCTTTCTTATCACCGATTTCCCTGCATTTCACAGTAGTCCATATGTGTTTGTTACGCTCGAGCAAATGCAGCTGCTCTTCCCGGAGTAAGAGAGTGACTTTTATACACTCACCTTTAGCGACTTGAATAAATGTAGCTTCCCCCGAGACACCAAAATCGATATGAATCAAATCGGAAGCGGGAACTGTTTCGCTACTATGGTGCAAACCTTGTGGAATGTTGATGCTGTCAAGGTCATTCAGTATCTCCAGGATATCCGGGCCCTCGTTGATAATAAATACGTGCAAAAGTACAGGCTCGCTTTTACCCTGCTTAGGTGGCTCCGCGAAAGCGATCAGTCGGATCTGGGATACACCATTATTGCTCGGTGGTGACTTTAAAGGAGGATTGTGCTGGTCGGTCATATCAATTTGTTTTATACTAAAACCCTATCAGGTGAATGTACATGTTCCGGCTGCATTTTCTTCAGTAAACGTTTGTGCAGTAGGTTGGTTTGTTCCGGGCCCGTGAGTAACCTCGTTTGTCCATGCAGTATCAACCGTTGTATTCCAGGCCGTAAGAATGCCAGGCAAGGCCGCAGAGCATGCCGCTGCATCAGGGTAGTTGCGAGGCAACCCCTGGGCTGCGTTTGCCGTAGAAACTCCGGTCCGGGCGCCGGCAGCATGGCTGTCCTCATGAGCCTGGGTGAGGGCCAATCCGGCGGCCAATCTTCTGCAGATGGCGGTTTTCAGAACGCCATCGTTTCTCCTGACCGAATAGGTCCCGTTCGGAAACACCGTAACGGTAGGACTTGCTGATCCGGCAATTATAGTGCTTGTCCCGGCTGTTGCTCCTGCAGCGCAGGAAGGCCGCCTGAATCCCGCTGCTGTTTCTCCATATGAACCTCTCGATATAAAAGTGTACGTATGTGCCGGCGTTCTTTGCACACTCCTCAGACCGCCGCCCTGCTGCACCACATGCGTTAACTCATGAGCAAGCAATTGTTTTCCTTCTCTGGATAAGGTATTGTATTGCCCCTCTCTAAAATAAATATTATTACCATAGGTAAATGCTTTTGCATTGATTCTTTTACTCATTTCAGACGCCTGGCTATCAGCATGAATCTTCACAGATGAAAAATCGGTTCTGAACGCAGTTTCCATAAAATTCTTTGTCGCTTTCGGTAAGGGTGAGCCGCCGCCTTTTGAAGCACTCAGTGAAGAGGCAAAAGAGTATGAAACTGACAAGCCACTGCTTATTCCAGACTCTTTACGCATGAGGTGGTTTTTCTTATCTTCCTGCTCACATCCAGAGCACTTACGTTGCAAGGTTTTAGCGTTAGCTGGTTTAAAGAACGAATTTGCTCCCAAGGTGGATGGCATCTGCATCACCCTGTCAGCCATTGCATCCGCTTCCCTTTCGTAAGTGTCGTCTATTGCGCCAATAGTCAGTTTGGGCTGAACTTTCGCAGGCGCAAAGAAAGGCTGTTTATCACTTTTAGACGCAAAAACAGCTGAGCAATTTTTGCTTCTTTCTGTTGTTGTCAGAGTTTGCATACTTCTTTATATTTATGTTCAATTATTTTTTTACGTCCATTCTACATGCAGCATTTCATTCATCCATGGCAGTTTTATTATTCCAATTCCCCATGGCAGGTGATTTAATAATATATCGATTGCTTTTTGCTCAACCTGCAAAAGCCAGCCATCGTCAACTCTTGAAAGTTTTCCGGAGCGCTGTAAAAAGCCTTCACGCAGACCGGCAATGCTTGTGTTTTTTAACACATCCCAATGTTTAATCACTTCCATCATTAAAACATCACATTCGGTTTTTGTTTCTTCATCGGGTAGAATTGTGGTTGGAACAACTTCATCAATACCGATACCGCATAAAATTTTATTGAGCACCAGGTCAAATTCTTCGGTTTCATCCTTACCGGTTACCATGAATTGCGTTGCCAGAATTGCTTTGTAAACAGCAGCCTCATCGATCCAGGCATTTTCTTCAATCAGTTTTAAATGGCTGAAAAGAGCAGGGAGAAACGGATGAAGTAAAACCAAACCGGCGTTGTTGATGTAGATAGTATCGGAAGGTTTTGTGGTTTCAGGAAAAGGTTTATTGTTTCTTGTTTCATGTTTCTGATTTTCCAGGGCAATTGGTTCATCAGGTTTTTCTGATTCAATTTCCTGGCGCTGATTTAGTCCGGATTCCGTTGGTATTTCTTCTATTTTTAGATTTTGCTTTTCGGATTGAGCACGCAGTTTTCTTATTATTTCTCCTGTTTCTGATTTCAGATTATCATTGTTTTCAACTTTAGAAAGCAGGAACGTGAAGAACTCAAGCTCCCGGATTATGTAATTCTCTGAAGCAAAAACTGTCAAAAAAGTCTCATTTATCAATTGTTTCTGATTTCTATCTTGTCTGAGTAAAACGCTTTCCATAGCGTTGACTTTTTCGGTTATTGCTGAGAGCGATTCTGCTTCCTGTTTCCTGTTTTGAGTATAAGCAGTAAGCAGTTTTGAAATAAATTCCTCCGAAAACTGAGAAGCCAGACGTTTTGCAACATTCAGTTTTTGTAGGATT
>CAMBRL010000203.1 GCA_945870105.1 Chitinophaga pinensis | reverse complement strand
GTCAGTTTTAAGAAAACAGTTTCAAGGTTATCAAAGCCGGGCTGACTGCCGATAATCTGCTTCGGTGAACCCTGAATAATGATTTTGCCGTCATCAATAATGGCAATCTCGGTGCAAAGATTTTCTGCTTCTTCCAAGTAATGCGAAGTATATAAAATGGTTGTTCCTTTTTTATTCAGGTCGCGCAGAAACTCAATAATCAGATTTCGAGATTGCACATCCACGCTTGCCGTTGGTTCGTCAAGAATTAAAATTTTAGGATCATGCAGCAGCGATGCAATTAAATTCAGCCTGCGTTTCATTCCTCCCGAAAACTGCTCTACGCGCTTATTTCCTGTATTATCTAACCCGAATAAATTTAGGTAATGATTGGTTTTTTCTTTCAATGCAGCTTTTTGAATTCCATACATACTTCCAAAAAAATCAAGATTTTCTTTTGCCGTTAAAGTTGGATAAAGTGAAACATCTTGCGGCACGACACCAATCACTTTTTTACTTTCATCACTTTGCTGCGTTACATCAAAGCCGTGAATAAAAACCTTTCCATGTGTGGGTTTTATTAATCCGGAAAGAATAGAAATAGTAGTGGTTTTTCCTGCACCGTTGGGTCCGAGCAAACCAAAAATTTCTCCTTCTTTTATTTCTAAAGTAATATCGTTTACAGCAACCTGTTCCGCGTCTTTGTAGTGGTGCACAAGGTTTTCAATGCTGATAGCAGCATTCATCACACTTTAAGATTTTTTAGTTTTTTGAAAACTTTTTCTTCCTTGTCGGCACAATCAAGAAGAATATCGGCAAGCAAAGGATACGTAATATCGCTTGTTGCGCGGCCTTTGCAGACTTTACCTGCAAGGTAGGCGAACTCGCGCCAGCGGTCGCCAGCAATGGTCATTTCAGCCGATGCTTCATTGAACAAATCCTGGCGCATAATATCATTTGCTTCCTGCAAAAATGCAGCAAAAATAAAACGGAAACCCGCACCGCCTGTTCCTATTTCTTCCTGCATGCGTATTTGATTTCCGAGATAAAGTCCGGCTTGTTTCTCGCCTAATTTTTTATCCCAGGTGCGTAAATTTTTTGCAAGGTAACGTATGCCCCACAATCCAAAAAAAGGAACTGGAATAGTAAGCATATCGGAAGTTGTTTTGTTGAGCCCTTTCACAATGGCAATTTTCATTTCCTTTTCCGTTGGAGTGGGCACTTCAATGGGGTAATACATTCTGCCTTTTGGCGGCATCACTCCTTTTGCAAAACGTGCGCGCATCAAATCTTCGTAAGAAATTTCGGTGGGATTATCCATCACAGGGTCGCTTACTAAATAGTTGCCGTTTTGTTTTCCGAAGACAACAATATTGTGTGCGTTAAAATGAAAACGAAATGCCTTTGGAAGATAAGGTAAATAAAAGACGCTGGTAAGCATACCAATAGGTAAGCCTTTATCTAAAGCACGATCAAGTTCATCCATTGCTTTTTTCTTGTCACTGAATGTCTCTGATTTTATTTTGATGTTCAGGCGTTTGGTCATCCGCTGAAAAATTTCTCCAGGCAGAATGCGGTAAGAAGTTGCAGGCATTCCGTTCAGTTTCAGAAAAGGCATATAACTGAAGAAAAGCCCTGAGCCAATGCCGAAAACCATGGGTTCACTCAACTCAAGTTTATGGAAATTCAGAAGATTTGAAACAGTGCCGTTCTCGCAGTGGGCGCTTTGGTGGTGCTTATAATCAGATATAATCAATGTCTTTTTTCTTAAAATATTTTAGTCAACGCTTCAACCGAGATTTTAAAAGTCTCTGCATATTTTTTCAGAATATCTTCTGAAAGTGTTTTGAATGTTTGCGGATTAAGATGTTCCTTCACTTTCCATTTTGAAAAGCCCATATATTCGCCCACCAGTTTTTCATCCATCATATTTTTTTCAATCCAGTATGCAAGCGGACTTACCTCACCCGACAAAACACTTTTGTGTGCTGCTTTTACCTTTTCATTTATCACTTCCCAGGCTTGTTTCAATGCAACATTTTCCGGCTCCCAGCCAACACTTGGAACTTTGACATATTTCCCGTTTTTATCAAGGGCATATTTTACAACAGTAAATTTGCCCTCCAGCAGGTTTTCATCATCCTGCGGTACTTGTTCTTTTTCCATTTTCTTTTAATTTGAAAACGCGCGAATTTAGTCTTTTTTGATGAAGATTTTAAGCTCACATTCAGCCGCTTTTTCTCCGTTACTGCTTACAGAAGCATTTACAACAGTGGCATCAAAAATCTGGTGAGTTATTTTAATTTCCGTTACTATTTCGGAGTTAACAGCAGGAAGAAAATGAATTTTTAAATCTTTTATTGCACCGATAAAACCGATGGGTGCTTCTTTGAATTTGCCTTGTTCAGATTTTGAAATTGAATTGTAACCTGCTTGCACAGCTGCAGTTTGGGCCATGTTTTCAATCAGTCCTGGTTCGAGAAATAATCCTTCACTACAGAAAATATTTTCTTCCCTGATGTGTAAACCTGTTATACATTTCTCCGCATCAGAGAAAAAGAGTTTGTCAATCATCACCATTGGCTGGCGTTGAGGAATAAATTTCAGGAGTTGTTCTCCTTCTGCAATTGCTTGCATGTTATACAACTGTTAATAGCGAGAACGCATAAGAAAAACGAGCGCTTTCAGGAACCAGTAAAAGAATTTTTTGTCCTTTCTTTAATTTGTCTGATTTGTGCAATTCTTCCAACATAAGGAAGATTGATGCTGCGCCAATATTGCCGACTTGTACCAGATTGGTAAACCATTTTTCTTCAGGGAAAGGAATGCCGCTGGCTGCCATTTCGTCCATCATTTTTTTGCGGAAGAACTCTGACGATATATGAGGTAATACAAAATCAATTTCCGCAGAACTGATGTTATGTTTTTTCAGTGTTTCGGCCAGTTTTTTCACACCAATTGAAACGATGTATTTGTCAAGCATTTTTACATCCTGCTTCAGTGAAAATATTGATTTTTCAAGCCATTCATGCTCCTCATATTCTTTCCAGCCTTTCAATTTCCCATCTTCTTTTTTATCAGCACCGGCATACATGCAGGTTTCCAGTTCGCCCGCAAACGAGAATAAATCCATCCATTCTATTTTGAATGATAAACCGTCTTGGGCAGGTTTATTCTGTAATAATGCAGCACCTGCACCATCAGAAAGCATCCACCGCAAAAAATCTTTTTCAAATGCAAGAACAGGAAGTTCGTCTAATTCGCGGTGACTGCGTGTTTCTTCTTCAAAGTTGCGTGCCAGCATCCATGATGATGTTTGTTCAGAACCTGCACAAACAGCATTGTTGCCGCCTGCCAGCACCGACATGTAGGCGTATTTCATCGCATGCATTCCTGCACAGCAAGCCCCCGAAAAAGAAACAACTTCGGTAACAGGACTTGCTAATTCACCATGCAC
>CAMBRL010000202.1 GCA_945870105.1 Chitinophaga pinensis | reverse complement strand
TTGTGTGCCACCGTTTACTGTTACGGTATAACAATTGTCTTTATCGTTACAGTTAGCAAGGTATGCTGTGTTGGTTCCCGTTGTTGCCCCCAAACCACCGCTTCCGCCTGTGAAACCAGCTAAGTCGCCATTAATTGTTCCTTGAATATTTATGGAAGAAGCGTTGATAATTAATTCACCGCAACCGTTTGTTGAATAAGGAGTAACGGTAACTGTTACTCCTGCATCAACCTGAAACAGGCCGGTGATGTTCCATGTGCCTGAAAGTTGTTGGTCAGAAGAGATAATTAAATCACCAACAACAGGAATAGTA
This sequence comes from Chitinophaga pinensis, assembly GCA_945870105.1. Classification (GTDB taxonomy): domain Bacteria; phylum Bacteroidota; class Bacteroidia; order SXHM01; family SXHM01; genus SXHM01. The sequence goes on along the minus strand of CAMBRL010000202.1, from coordinate 3,137 downwards.
CCGCACTGGCTGTAACTTTTATTTGCGTAGAAAGTAAGAGTTGCAATTATGAAAAGCGCGAAAAATTTTCGGGTAATAATGTTATTCATATATTGAATTTGATTATGATGAATTCAGTTCAAAGCGTTCAAAAATAGTAAAATTTAGAGCCGCAAAAGATTATTCGGCTAATTCACTTAGGTTTGCATATTATTATGAAATTAAAAAGATTTTTTTTCGGTTTAATTATACTGTTGTTCGCCTTTCAAATTAAGGCGCAACAAGTAAATGAAAACTTTTCTGTGCAGGTTTTTGCCGATGATTTTTCAGCAGAAACTAATCAGTGGGATTACCTGACTACTGCCGAAAATCTTTTTGTGTTGGATAAAGGCGAATATTTCATGCACCGTAGAAACGAAACCAAACCTTATGCCTTGGTTACCAACTGGAAAAATGATTTAACCGTTTTTCAGGTAAAGGCTGCGCTGAAACTGGGCCCTGCAACTTCACCAGAGCAAACAATCGGTATAATTTTTTACATTCAAAGTGATGGTAAAGGTGCATTGGTTTTTGAAATTAACAAAGACAAGAAGTTTCGTGTTAAACAATTAGCGGGAGCATATTATAAATTTCTGACGGGTGAGGTTACGGATGCCGGTTGGGTGAAGTCTAAATTCATAGATGTAACTGGGCTATACAATCTTCTGGAAGCAAAATCATCGGGTGGGGTAACTGATTTTTACATAAACGGAAATTATGTTTCAACAACTACTATTCAGGATTATGCACCCGGAGCAATGGGTATTTTAATTGGTGCCGACACGAAAGCTAAAGCTGACTATTTTCAGGTGTTTGCAACACGTGCTGTAAGTGACGATGTGAATGCCAATCGTCAGTTTGGTGAATTAACACCATCAGAAAAAATAGAATTTCTTTTTGGAGAAAATGAAAAACTGAAACGTCAGATTGCTCAGGATAATGTTGAGTTAATCAAGAAACAAGCCGATCTGAAAGTATCAACTATGGAAGAACAGGTTAGAAGAATAGAAGTGGAAAATGAACAATTAACTATTGAAGTAAATAGTTTGCGCACTTACAAAAATGATGTGATTAAAGAAATGGATGAAGATGTTTTTCTTACGCTTTCCAATTCTGTGAAAGAGCAGGCTGAGGTAAATAAAAAGTTGAATAAATTTATTGAAGAAATCCGCGACTCGTTGTCAGCTTCCAATAAAAGATACAACGATTTAAAGCTAAAACAAGTCAATGATTTAATTGAACAGCAGAAAAAAATACAGGCAAAAAAGGAAGCAATTCCTGCAACAAAAGAAGAACAAAAGCCTGAAATAGCAAAGGTGCAGGCTAAAAAAGAAGAGTCGATTAAAATTGCCGATCAGCCAAAGGTTGCCACATCAGAAAAGAAAATTGAAGCCAAGCCAATACCAGCTAAAACAAGAACAGCAATTAAAAAAGGATAAACCATGTCAGTTCACAAAGTAGTAAAGAAAATCACCACGCATATTTTGCAGGAGATGAAGTTGAAGGGAGAGAAAATCTCGATGCTTACTGCGTATGATTTCTCGATGGCAAGAATTGTGGACGCTGCAGGAATTGATATAATTCTTGTTGGTGATTCTGCATCCAATGTTATGGCGGGACATGAAACTACATTGCCTATTACGCTTGACCAAATGATATATCACGCAGGTTCGGTAATTCGCGCAACAAACAGATCATTAGTGGTAGTGGATTTACCCTTTGGTTCGTATCAGGGAAATTCAAAAGAAGCACTTAACTCTGCAATCCGCATCATGAAAGAAGCAGAAGCGCATGCAGTAAAATTAGAGGGTGGTAGAGAAGTAAAAGAATCAATTGAACGCATTTTATCTGCCGGAATTCCGGTGATGGGACACTTGGGTTTAACTCCGCAATCTATTTATAAATTCGGAACCTACACCGTTCGTGCAAAAGAGGAAGTGGAAGCAAAACGATTGATTGAAGATGCGCATATTCTTCAGGAAGCAGGTTGTTTCGCCATTGTGCTCGAAAAAATTCCTTACAAACTTGCAGCACAGGTTGCAGCTGAATTAACAATTCCTATAATAGGAATTGGTGCAGGAAACGGAGTTGATGGACAAGTTCTTGTGCTACACGATATGCTTGGCATCAACAACGAATTCAGTCCGCGCTTTTTGCGCAGATACGCCAACCTTTATGAAGTAATTACTTCTGCTGTTCAGAATTATGTGAAGGATGTAAAAGCGAAAGATTTCCCGAACGACAGTGAGCAATACTAATTCTCCAATCGAGATTCTTTACGAAGACAACCACATCATTGTCCTCAACAAAAAGCCTTCGCAAATTGTACAGGGCGACAAGACGGGTGATAAGCCCCTTAGTGATTTTGTAAAAGATTACGTCAAAGAAAAATACAACAAACCCGGTGAAGTTTTTATCGGTGTTCCGCATCGCCTTGATCGCCCGGTAAGTGGTGTTGTTATGTTTGCCCGCACATCAAAAGCACTGGTGCGCTTGAATGAAATGCTGCGGGATAAAACAATAAAAAAAACATATTGGGCAGTTGTGAAAAATCGTCCGCAAAAAGAAAGCGCAACCCTTGTTCACTTCCTGAAAAAGAACGAACAGAAAAATATGTCAAAGGCATATGAAAAGGAAATTACTGATTCGTTGCGTGCCGAGTTGGATTACAAAATTCTTCTTTCATCAGACCAATATCATTTGCTGGAAATAAATCTTAAAACCGGCAGGCATCATCAAATCCGTGCACAGCTCGCAGCAATAGGTTGCCCTATAAAAGGTGATTTGAAATATGGGTTTCCGCGCAGCAATGAGAATGCAAGCATTCACCTTCACTCACGTAAAACAGAATTCATTCACCCTGTTTCAAAAGCAGAAATTGTAATCGTTGCGCCACCACCAAAAGATGTTTTGTGGGATTGGTTTTTGCAAAGAGTTTAAAAGATTTGCAGTTCAGTAAATATTTCTACTTTTGCCCCGCTTTGTGGAACGATTTGATTGCTTGCAACCACGTAAAAAAATGCTAAAACCATTTCTTTTACAGGCTTTCCTGCCTCAGATTTACCTACAAGGTTTTATAAATATCTATTAACTTATAACTATTAACTATTTTAAAACAT
>CAMBRL010000201.1 GCA_945870105.1 Chitinophaga pinensis | reverse complement strand
TCTTTGAGTAATCCCATTGCCGGATTTTTATCTACTCCTAAATCATTTACAGAACTTACCGATACATTAACTTCTGATGTAGAATACTGTTTATTTACGAATATCGATTTACAGGAAGAAAATGATTCTCTTTTAAATGTTATTAAACTAGAAAAGGTAAAAAGCTTTGAAACAAATAAGGTATGGATTGATGTTTACAAGTTTCATGGTTTTATAAATGATAGTATTGGCAAAGGGACTAATGCTAATCTGATAAAAAGAAAACTGAAGACGATTTAGTTTTTTCTCAGATAAAAAACAAAACCATTTTTTCTGTACAGAACCTCTAATTTAGGATTGTAGTGAAGGATTTGTGTTTCCTTGGTATTCTTACTTACAAAATAGACAGGCTTATCAATCTCACCTTTTAATAGCCATTTAAGTTCAAGGCTTTTAAGATTATCCGGCTTGTGCTTTTTGGTGTAGAAAAGATATGCGTAGCTCTTAAAGTCAAGTGTCTCAACGTAACAATCTTTATCTTTCAATGATTCATAAAAATCAATTGCTGCACGTTGAGTGTATTGCTCTGCCTTGGGGACAATCAGTAATGAAGCAAACCATGTAGCCAGCATAGCAGATAAAAACAACAGGTAAAATCCTTTTTCAAATAATCGCCACTTTACACAAAATACAAAGGCGATAACTCCGCTAAACAAAAGTATGCCGGTAAAAAATTCATAGCCTGTCCATTCTACGTGTGACATAATATTGGCGACTGCGAAATCATCTTTTATAATATTGAGTGCTATAATCCTTTCTTTGAAATTTTCAACAAACTGAAGACTGGTAAGCACCAAGGCAACCAATCCACCGATTGCGAGCAAGGCAAATGAATTTCGGGTACGCCATACAATTTCATCAGCAGCAACTTTCATTGCAACCCAGGCTGCTAGAAAAGTTAGAGGAAAATAGGTTAGTGATGAATAATGGACTATTTTGGTTTTTACCATGGAGAATAAAACCAATACCACCCAGAACATAATCTGCATCCATACTTTAAAGTGGCGCTGCTCATCACTGTCACTTTCGCTGCGTTTAAACGACAGAAAAAATAAAATTGAAACGGGAAAACAACCAAATAACAAAATAATAAAATGATAATAGAATGGTTGTCCATGCCCTGACTCTCCCTCTGAAAAAAGCCGGATTTGGTATTCAATAAATTCCTGAATCACTTCTCCCCTTCCTCTCAGAACTTCAATGATAAACCATGAGAAACCGGTGAGAAGAACAAGTGCAGAAAAAAGAAAAAAGTGTTTCAAAGAAATAATATACCATGAACCTTCTTTTGCCAAAAGAAAGAAAACAACACACAAACCAAAAATCAGCAGTGCCACAGGACCTTTGGTAAGAATTCCAAGTCCAATAAAAATGGCTGAAAGAATTAAGTTTTTAAATCTGCTATCAGCAACAGATGAGGTGTAAATAATTGCCTGATAAATGCCCAGAAAAATAAAAAGATTGAACCACGGATCAATAATTCCTGACCGAAAATAAAACTGCGGTAACAAGGAGCCTGCGTATGCTAAAACCCAGAGCAAGCCAAAATTCCGGTTATACAATTTACTTCCGATGTTGAATAATACCAGCAAAGTAGCTACTCCGCAAATAGCATTTGGAAAGCGGGCAGCAAATTCATTTACTCCAAATATTTTCATGCTTACAACCTGCATCCAGAGAAACAAAGGTGGTTTTTCCCAGAAAGGCTGGAAGTTGATTTGCACACGGGAATAATCGCCTGTGAGAATCATTTCTCTGGCAGCTTCGGCAAAATTTATTTCGTCCCAGTCAAAAAGATGAACACTTCCGAGAAATGGAAGAAACAGCAGCAACGCAGCTAAAGCAATAATTACATTCCATTGAAGTGATGTTAGCCTCATGGTTTATTGTTTTTGAATAGCGCCTTTTCTAACCCTTGAATTCTCACATTTTTTTCAAACAGATAATATACAAGCAACGCAAACAAAACACCAATCAGTGAACCAATAAATACATCGTCAAGAAAATGCTGACTTAAATAAATCCGTGAAAAGCCTATGAGCGCTGCAGTAATTAAAAAAAGAAAACCTGTATTATTATTTTTTGCCATCAAAGCAAAGCAGGTAAAAACACAAAAAGCTGTTGCCGTGTGTCCTGATGGCATGCTATTTTGTAGATAGTTTTCAACTCCCGGAACAAGGCGTAGTTCGTAAATATTTTCGAAATATTTTTTCGGGCGCAGCGATGCATCAAACACCTGTGTTTTTAGAATAAAAGTCAGTATTCCGGAAAACAGATTACTGAACAATAAAATTAAAACAAAGCGATACTTAATGAAGAGTAAAATTAAGACATAAACAAGCAGCATTCTTCCATCACCCAAATAAGTCAGGTATTTAAAAAACACATCAGCAAAAGGGTGATTTCTTTGATTAATGGCAATGTGCAAACCTTCCTTATCAAAAAGCAGCAAGGCAAATGCACAGAAAAATAAAAAAGTTAAATACGGAAGAAAGAATGCCTTGTTGGCAGAAACGATTTTTGAAATATCGCGCAACATAAAAAGCGAAAAGCTTATGAACCCAAAATGTGCATTAATTCATGCACCTGACTATCCCACAAGAGTTGCGATTCGTTTTCATCACCTTTCTCAACATAATCGGTAACAATAAGGGCAACCTCATTCGTAATTCCGTCAATTTTTATGCGAAATTCAAAAAAGCAATCTTTAGGTTGGGTAAGCCAACGGAAACGAACAAATTCATTATCCTCTTTTTCAATCAGAACAGCCGATTCTTCTGAACTGTCCCATTTGAATGTAAATAGGTTGTCCATTGAATCAACATAATCGGCAAACCATGCAGAAAGTCCGCTGGCATTGCTTACACTACTGTAAAGTACACCTACAGAAGAACGTGTATAATATTCAAATTGAACTTTTGTCCAACCGGGAACAATAGGATCAGGCTTAACTTCCGGAACTACTTTTTTAACCGGAGCAGCAGGTTTCTTCTTAACCACAGCAACCTGTTTTTTAGGTTCAACCACTTTTTCAGGTGCTGCTATAACCTTCTTTTTTGCAGGTGCAACAGCCATTTTAGCCGGGACAGAAACTATCTTTTTCTTAGTAACTGCTAACTTTTTAGTTGGTTTTGCAACCACCTTTTTCTTTACAGGCGCTACTTTTTTAAAGGATTTAGCAACTACCTTTTTCTTAGGCTTAGCCACTTTTTTAGCTGGTTTTGCAACCACTTTTTTCTTTACAGGTGCTACTTTTTTCTTAGCTGCAGGAGCAACTTTCTTTTTCTGCGCTGGCAGTTTTTTCTTGCTTGCTACAACCTTTTTCTTTGCAGGTTTCACAGCTTTTTTCTTTGTAACTGCCGATGTCTTTTTCTTTTTCATCAGGCGCAAGGTATAAAAATATTTTTTGCGTGCAAATAAAAAAAGTCGCTGACTGCGACTTTCCTTGTGTGAGTAGCGAGAGGGGGAATT
>CAMBRL010000200.1 GCA_945870105.1 Chitinophaga pinensis | reverse complement strand
AAAACATTAAACACAAAACACAAAATGTAAAAGTATCGTACGCCCCTTACTTTAGTGTTTATTATTCTGTGTTATATGTTTTTCATTACTTTTTAATTCTGGCTTGTCCAGGTTAGGAATTAGGGTTTTGGCTTTAGTGGTTGAAAAATATAACGTTTTCCGCCTATTCCGCGCAGCCGAAGAGCAGCGTTCAATTTGCAAAAGTTCAAAAAGTTAAAAAATTCAAAAAATTCAAAGGGTTCAAAGGTTCATAGGGTTCAAAGGTTCAAAAGTTCAAAGGGACAATTAACGATTAACGATTTGTTCAAGGGTTCCTGCTTCGTTCCTCGCAGTGACAGGTTCAAAGGTTCAAAAGGTTCAAAGCTCAGGATTCAGTAGTTTTATTCACTTGTTTTGACATCTGACCTTTAACCAATAACTATTTTTCCATTAACTATTTTCCTTTAACTTTCCCCCTAGCCTTCACTATACATATTCTCAATTTCAACTTTAAACCGTTCAGCAACAACTCTTCGTTTTATCTTCAGCGAAGGTGTTAATTCACCGGTCTGTATAGTGAACTCAGCTGGAAGGAGCACAATTTTCTTTACCTGCTCGAAAGGTGAAAGATCTTTTTGCAGTTCATTAATCCGCTGCTGATAAAAATCAACTACGGCCTTTTCTTTCACCTGGTATTCTTTCTTCATTTTTTCCAGGCCCATTTCTTTCATCAGCTCTTCAAAAGCAACTGCAGCGGGAACAACAAGTGCTGTAACATATTTACGTTCGCTGCCAATTATAGTAATCTGTTCAATGTAATTATCCCCGGAAAGCAATGATTCGATTTTCTGAGGAGCAATGTATTTTCCTGATGATGTCTTTATAATGTCCTTAATCCTGTCAGTAAGGAAAAGATACCCGTTTTCATCGAGCCGCCCTGCATCTCCGGTACAAAAATATCCGTCCTTCATCACTTCAGCGGTGAGTTCCGGCTTTTTGTAATAACCTTGAAAAACAGTTCCGCCTTTTACCATTATCTCATCGTTGTCGCCTATTTTTACATCAAGCGTAGGCATTATTTTTCCAACAGAACTTGTATTGATGTCATCGTTCAGGAAACAAGTAACCGATGCAACTGTTTCAGTGAGTCCGTACCCGATTTTAATATGAATTCCAACCTGCTCGAAAAAATGAATAATATCAAGCGAAAGCGCTGCGCCACCACATACCATAAACCGAAAATTACCGCCCAGCACCGCACGACCTTTGGATAACACAAGTTTGTCAGCGATAGCATATGCAATACGCAAACCAAGTGGAACAGGCTGCTTGATGCACAAATAATTAAAGCGTTTACCACCCATGCTGATGGCCCATTTAAACATAGCTTGTTTTGTTTTGGAGCTTCGGGCAATTTTCGAATTTACGCCTTCGTAAGTCTTTTCGAAGAAACGCGGCACCGAACACATAACCGTTGGTTTTACAACCTGAACAGCATCAACTACTTCCTTGGGATTACGCAGGTAATATGAAGTAATTCCGTTACTTAACGCGATAAAAGTCCAGCCCCGTTCAAAAATATGGCTCAGTGGCAGGAAACATAGCGAAACATCAGCATCGCTGATAGTTATCCTTAAATCGTGAATGGTAACACAATGTCTGAAATTTGAAACCGAGAGCATTACCCCCTTTGGTTCGCCCGAAGTACCTGAGGTATAAAGAATGGAACATAAATCCGAATCCTGTGCCCCTGCACTCACAATCTTTAATTGTTCCGTATAATTGTTATCGCTGCCTGATTTCAGGAATTCAGTGAAGTGTTCTGAACTTAATTTATCATCAAGTTTAACAAGAGAGTCGAAAGCGACAATTTTCCGGAGAGTCGGCACTTTTTCGAAAAGAGTCTTTGCAACATCGTATTGTTCTTGTTCTCCAACAAGGCATATCACACTTTCTGTTTCATTAAGCATGTATTCAGCCTGAGCTGCGCTGGTTGACGAGAACAAAGGAACCGAAACAGCTCGTATATGTTGCAGCGCATAATCCGAAATGGTCCATTCGGGCATATTGCGCGACATAATAGCAACTTTATCACCCTGTTTTACTCCGTTTGCCAGAAGTGCTTTCGCAGTATCTTCAATAGATTGCCAGAATGCTGCCCAACTGATTGGGGTCCAGCTTTTATCGCTCTTCTGATAAAACAACGCATTACGTGAACCGTATTTAATGCTGTTCTGGTAGATAATTGTTGTAAGAAGCTGGTTTTCCATAGCAAATAAAGTTTTTTGATTAGGTGTCCTGAAAAAGACGTTGAATGTTGTTTAAACCGTTCGTTTTAGTTGAGATCCGGGAATTATACCGGTTTAAATCGATGTAAAGGTATAATATTATTATAAAAAGTACAACACATATTAATAGCTGCATATCAGTAGTTCACATTTTTTTTACCACGGAGACGCGGAGAATACAGAAATTCACAGAGTATACTTGTTGGGTTTAAATCCCGGTTTTCACACCTGTGTTCTTTACAAAAATGGAAGGCTTGAGATTTAGAATGAATGCTGTATGTCATCTTCGTGTTCCATAGTGCTCTCTGTGTCTCCGTGGGTTTTATATGTAAGTAATTTGATGCATAAAGGGTTGATGATCAAGCCGGATTTCCTGCTTTGTTGCTGAATTAGCTTATTGATTCTGACTCCTTTTTAAAAAGCACCGCCAAAAACTCCCCCAAAAACGGTATCTTTGCGCCTCATTAATAAATACAAATGATTTCAGTAGACGGACTTACAGTAGAGTTTGGAGGGACCACGCTTTTTAAAGATGTATCTTTTGCAATAAACGAAAAGGACAGGATTGCGCTGATGGGCAAGAATGGCGCAGGAAAATCAACTTTGCTTAAAATAATATCAGGTACCAAAACCGCTTCAAGGGGCAAAGTTTCGGCACCAAAGGACGCAGTAATTGCCTACCTGCCACAGCACCTGCTAACCAACGACAGCCGCACGGTTTTTGAAGAAGCTGCTCAGGCTTTTGCGCATATTTTCGAAATGCAGCACGAAATTGATGAGCTTAACAACCAGCTTTCGTCGCGTACTGATTATGAATCGACTGAATATTATGAGCTTATTGATCAGCTTTCGACATTAAGCGAAAAGTTTTATTCCATCGAAGAAATCAATTACGATGCTGAGGTTGAAAAAATATTGCTTGGTTTAGGATTTGTTCGTGAGGACTTTAATCGTCCAACCGGTGAATTCAGCGGAGGATGGCGCATGCGCATCGAGCTGGCAAAAATACTTTTACAAAAACCGGATCTTCTCCTGCTCGATGAGCCCACGAACCACATGGATATAGAGTCCATTCAATGGTTTGAGGATTTTTTGATAAACAGTGCCAAAGCGGTCATAGTTATTTCACACGACCGGGCCTTTGTTGATAATATCACCACCCGTACCATCGAAGTTACCATGGGTAGGATTTACGATTATAAAGTAAATTATTCCTCATACCTGCAATTGCGTGGCGAAAGGCGCGAACAACAACAGAAACAGTTCGA
>CAMBRL010000199.1 GCA_945870105.1 Chitinophaga pinensis | reverse complement strand
AATACATCACCTGCATTCCCAGTGATTCAGCAAGGACAGAAAGTTGGGAGCCTATGTTTCCGTAACCAACAATTCCCAGTTTCTTTCCTCGTATTTCAAAACTTCCTTTTGCTGATTTATCCCACTTGCCTTCGTGCAGCATTTTGCTCTTATCGGTGATATTGCGTTGCAGCATTATTATTTCACCTATAGCTAACTCAACCACACTGCGGGTATTACTGTACGGGGCATTAAAAACTACTACACCTTTTTTCAACGCTTCATCCAAATCAATTTGGTTGGTACCAATGCAGAAAGCGCCAATAGCCAACAACCTGTCTGCATTTTTCAGTACTTCTTTTGTTACCATTGTTTTTGAGCGAATGCCCAAAACAGAAACACCTTTAATGGCTTCTGAAAGTTCGGCTTCGGTCATTGCCCCTGAGTGGGTTTCGACCTGATAACCTTCTTCTTTCATAATTTCCAATGCATCAGTATGTACATTCTCAAGCAAGAGAACTTTAATGCGGTTTTTGGGATACGAGATATTCATGGGCAATTTATTTACGTAAAGAAATTCATCAAAACTTGGTGTGATATGATCGGCACGATCGAGAATATTGGCGCGCTCAATATTTTCGGTATAGGCAAAAAATTTGTGCGCAAGTCCTGCCTCACGCATCTGATAGTCGCTATAACCATCACCGATTACATATATTTCTCCATCAAGGTTCAACTCTTTTAGCTGACCAATTTTCCCGTTGGGTTGTGCGAGGTGATTGTTGCGGTCGAAGCCAATGATGTTATCTTCCTCATCAAAGGTGAATGTGTTGGCATACACACGTTCCGAAGGGATTTTGTATGCAGCAACAATTGGGTCTACAAACTCTTTGAAGCCACCGGATATGACATAGATATTTTCAGAATTTTTGCGAAAGAACTCTTTGTTGCTTTTAATGGATTTAGAAATTTTACTCTTCAACTTCTTCACCAAAACATCAAGGTGTTCGCGCTTTGCATGGAGCAAAAGAATTCTTCGTTCGAGCGATTCGGTAAATGTGATGGTGCCGTCAACTCCAAGGTCGGTGATATGACCAATTTCTTTTACTACTTTGTTTTTATCCTTGTTGCCTTTGAGCGCTATGGCTGCTAATTCTTCAAACGCTTCAACAGCAGTGAGCGTGCTGTCGAAATCAAAGACATAGTATTTTTGTTTAGGAACTATTTGCATATCAGGCGCAAAAATACCATTGCAAGAGGACAGATTGCACTGAAAAAATAAAAATCATCAACATCGATTGTTGAAAATAGAAACTTCAATTCAAGGCCTCTTCAACCACTTCCGACAATGGCTTTACACCTTCAAAATAAGACAATATTTTTTTGAGCACTGCATCAACTATTGCATCAGGGCAAGATGCTCCGCTGGTTATTGCGATGTTTACTATAGCTTTATCGGGAAGATAGTTTGATGAGATTTTAAGTTCTTGCGTATGAAAATTGCTATGGCGGATTTCTTTCTCTGATATAATTTCTTTTTCGGAACTAATGAAATAGGTTGGAAATTTACGCTCGCATAATTCAACTAAGTGCGATGTATTAGAACTATTGTAACCTCCTACTACTATTGCTATATCTGCATCCTGTTCCAATAAACCATAAGTGGCTTGCTGGTTGTCGTTGGTAGCATAACAGAGTGTGTCGCGGGTGTCTGCAAAATGATTTTTCAAATCTGCTTCACCGAATTTTTGAAGCATTATATTTTTCAGGTAATCAGCAATCTCCTGAGTTTCCGAAGCAAGCATGGTGGTTTGGTTTACTACTCCAATTCTATCTAAATCCCTTTCCGGGTTAAAGTTGGAAGAAGACCTGCTGCCAAAATGTTTATCAAATTCTGACAAGGGAAGTTTGCCAAGAATAATATCACCCAGAATTATTGTCTCTTCAATATTTTTTACAACCAATGTTGGTGCAGTCTGGTCGCTATGTGAAAATGTTGCGCGCGTTTCTTCATGATTAGATTTTCCGTGAATGATGATGGTATGATTTTCCTGACCGAGTTTTTCTGATTTCTTCCAAACGCGCTCTACAAAAGGACAAGTGGTATTATAGGTTTGCGGATTAATTCCGATATCATTCAACTTTTTTTCAATTTCCAGTGTTGTTCCGAAAGCAGGAATTATCACAATGTCATCGCTATTCAATTCACTCCAGGGAATGAATTGGTTGCCTTCGGTATCCATGATAAATTTAATCCCACGCTGCTGCAAGTCATTATTTACATCGGGATTATGAATCATTTGACTAAGTAGAAAAATTCGTTTATCAGGATTTTCTTCTAAAGCTCGGTAGGATATTTCAATGGCATTTTCAACTCCGTAACAAAATCCAAAATGCCTTGCGATAAAAAAACGTACAGGTCCAAAGTCAAGCACCGTTGGCGCAAAATCCTTTTTGCGCGGGTCGCTGTCTTTGCGATTTTGTTTTATAGACCCAATTACTGAAGAGCGGTAAAAGGCTGGTATGTTAAACTCTTTCATTTAGGGTGCAATTTATAGGAAGAAAACAGAAGCAAGAATAAATATCGCAATCATGGCTATTAAAGTCCACAACATATCATTCTGGATATAGACTTTATAGGTTTCCCAGAATTTCTTCAATTCGTTCTTCATTTTAGTTTCGGGTTATTCTTGTGGCGCTCAGTATCTCGCTTGGTTTTCTTCTCAAGGTTTTTATTCAGTTCAGTTGTTAAGTCAACACCTGTCTGGTTGGCTATGCAAAGCAACACAAATAAAACATCAGCCAACTCTTCACCTAATTCATATTTTTTATCGCTTTCCTTGAAACTTTGTTCACCATATTTACGCGACATAATCCGAGCAACTTCTCCCACTTCTTCGGTTAGAATTGCCATATTGGTTAGTTCATTGTAATAACGAACTCCGTTTGTTTTAATCCATTCGTCAACGGTTTGCTGGGCTTGGGATATAGTCATGTTAAATGTTTTCGCAAAAGTAAAAACTTTAAATTTGCCTTTCCATTTAATTTCCCAAAATGAAAAAACATTACTCGTTCTTGTTTCTTGCTTCTTGCCTCTTGTCTCTCAGCAGTTTTGCACAACAAATAATCTCGATTGATTTTTTACGCTCGTTTACTACAGATCAAATTGATTCAACGTTTACAGCAAACGGAATACCTTTATTAGTTGTTCCAACAACCTATGCAGTAAATGCCTATAAAATATCTTACAATACAGTAAGCTATGACGGAACAACGCCAACCTTTGCTACAGGAGCACTATTAGTTCCGCAAGGAGTTCCCTGCAAAACTCCTTTAATCAGTTACCAACACGGAACAACTACTTACCGTTACGGTGTTTCATCCTATTTAAGTGGAGAAATAGTTATAGGTCTTGCAGAGGCAACAGATGGTTACACTATTGCAATGCCTGATTATCTTGGACTTGGTGATGGACCGGGTATTCACCCTTATATTCACGCTGCATCAGAAGCAACTGCATCCTTAGATTTGTTGAGAGCAACCCGAGAAGCACAGGACAGTCTTGATTTTACACTAAACGGACAATTATTCTTAGTGGGTT
>CAMBRL010000198.1 GCA_945870105.1 Chitinophaga pinensis | reverse complement strand
TCAAATAAACCTTGTTATAAACGCGATTTGCTTCAAAATAACGAACGCTATTTTTTCAAACACTTTACACAAAAGTATTTTTCAGCCTCCGGCTAATCGCTTTAAATTGATTTATATTTGAGGGCGAAACGGAGTTCTTAGACGAACTGCCGTTATGCGGCTATTCTATGACCGACACTGCAACCATAAATCGAACAATTTAAAATCAAATGACACGTTAGACTAATTATGACAACCAAAATAAAAAAATGCAATTTGTGAGACTTATTTTATTGACGATAATAACTTTTACTTTTATACAAGACAGTATTGCCTGCAGTGGATATAAAGTTACAATTGGCAACAGAACATTTTTCGGAAGTAACCACGATGCTTGGTTTACAACACCTCATATTTGGTTTGAAACCGCAACTATTGATAAATACGGTGCGGCATTTACAGGAGCGAGATTTGACGGGAAAAACGGATACGCACCGCAATCAGGAATGAATGAAATGGGTCTCGCATTTGAAAGACTTGTTGCCTACCACCCAAAACAAAAAAGCTTTGCAAACAGAAAAACCATATCCACCCCGACCAACTATCTGAAAGACATTTTACACACTTGCAAAACAGTAGAAGAGGTACAGGAATACATCAGCAAATATGACCACAGCTATTTTATCGAAGATATTTTTATTTACGTAGATAAATCCGGTAAATATTTAATTGTAGAGCCATATAAATTAACCATCGGTAATGAACCAACATACGTTATAGCAAACTTTTGTCCTTCCATAACTCCAGAACAAAATGCTAATAAACTTGACAGGTACCGAAACGGAGTAGCATTTCTGAAGAACGGCATTGACACTACATTAGCGTTCTGCACCGCCTTGTCAGACACAATGCACGTTTGTAGAAAAAAAATTGGAGATGGAACTTTACTTTCTTCTATATGGGACTTAAATAGTGGGACGGTGAATTTGTATTTTTATCACGACTATAAGACAACTGTGCAATTCAACCTAAGCGAAGAATTAAAAAAGGGCAACCATATTATTGCGATAGAAACACTATTCCCGAATAACCCTGAATTTGAACAATTACGCAATTTCAAAACCCCAAAAGACAGCATTTTAATAGGGGTATTTTTAGTTGCTTCTGCTGGATTTTTTTTACTGACTTCGATATTCTTTCTAATTCAGTATTTCAGAAGAAGGGAGAGTAAAAAGTATTCTTATGTTCAACTATTGTTGTTTCCAATTGGTCTGATTTTATTCTATTATATGTATGTGTTAAGCGGACCTGTTAACGTTTTCTACTTTTCTGCACCCTATAAAGACCCGACAAATGTTTTTATAAGTTTAACCTCATACATTCCATTTCTACTGCTACTGCTTATACTACCTTTTTCTATGATTAATTACAGACTAATAAAAGAGAAAAGTTGGAGTTTACTTGCCAAGTGGCTATTTACCTTAAACAATCTTATTTACATTGTACTAATCGGACTATTTGTGTATTGGAGATTTTATTACATTTTCAACTAACAGACAGAATGGAAAGAAAAACGGCATATAACAACACATTTGCGAATATGCTGGAGTTTGTGCAAGTCGCAACTTTATTTTTTCAGCAGTATAAATTTATATTTTAAAAGCTGCAATAAAGTTCAGTACATTTAATTAAGTTTTTCGGCTAAGATAATTTTGTGCAACTAATACCCGCAAATCGCAAGGCTGCCAACCGTTGTGCCTCATTGTAAAAAGACCGACAGAAATAAAATATGAACTCATTAAAAAGACCTTGGACAAATCTGATTTTAGCACCAATTTGGTTTTTAATCATTATAGTTTTGGCTTCAATATACTTTGGTGTAAAAGGTGTAAGTGAAACAGACATACCAATCAGAATTTCAGAGAACACACCAACAGTAATTCTTATTGTTCAAGTTTTCTTACTAGTCACTCTTTTTTTTACAACCCGAAAAGACAGTTTCAATATCTTAAAAAGTGGTTGGACAACTGATAACACAAAACTACCAATTGACATTTTTGGAGGCATTATTACTGGAGCAATTTTAGCGACACTATATTTTTATATATTTTCACCATTACAGACTTATTTACAGATAAATATTGGTGACTATGTGCCGGCAGGCGAAACCATGACTGTGCTTGGCAAACAGTCAATTATTTTTTTTATAGCTAATGTTCTTTTTGCGCCATTTGTTGAAGAGAGTTTGTACAGAAACTATACCTTAACAAGATTTTCAGAAAAATACAGTTCGACAAAAAGCATACTTGTTACAGTTACCATGTTTGGATTGCTTCATTGGGTTGGCGGCCTATGGTACATACTTATGACCGGACTTTTAGTAGGGTTACCATTTGCAATAATAGCGATAAAAAGAAAAAATATTGTATGGGTGTTCGTGGCTCACTTGACACTTAACTTGCTTGAGTTTATTTACATTACGACTAAAACTTAAACTAATGACAAAACAACGAAAGCATAACACAGGTTTGGCAAAAGTGGCGGTTCGGTTCTCCGCAGACATCCCGATAGCTATCGGGATTATGGTAGCCAAAAGTTCTGTTCTCCACATCAGCATTAGTGGTAAAATCGCCACCTTAGCCAAGCCGCAAACCGTTATGCGTAGTACTCAAAAGCTAATCCAATTATGGCTATGAAATCAATATTGCGCCAGCTGTTTATCGGATTTCTGCAACTTTCATTCTTAACCGTCTTAGCGCAGCCATATCCCAAAGGAAAACCAGTGTATTCTAACCCGCTTGCAGGCAAAGAAGATACAACAGGTTGGCTAATGGAAGGTGCAGGGCAGCTTGAATTTTCAAACGGATGGATGAAGATGTTCTCTCCCAATGAAAAAGGACATCATGTATTTTGGTGTCCGAAGGAATTTCCCGAAAATTTTATTGCCGAATGGGAAGTTCAAAACCTGCATACAAAAGCGGGTTTGTGTATCGTATTTTTTGCTGCAACAGGGCCTAATGGGGAAGATATCTTTGCGGCAGCCTTACCTAAACGAGATGGTACGTTCAGGCAATATAAAAACGGGGCTATCAACAATTATCATATCTCCTATTATGCTAACAGCAAAGATCACCCCGGCAGAGAAACAGCCAACCTGCGCAAGAATAAAGGATTCCACAAAGTGCAGTCGAATGAACCGGGTATCCCGCTTCATTCAAATGACGTACATAAAATTCAATTGGTAAAGTTTGAAGGAAGGATATTGCTTTATATTGATTCGCGAAAAGTGATTGACTGGTTGGATAATGGCAGGCAATTCGGTAATATTTTAAAAGGCGGTAGAATTGGTTTCCGTCAAATGAAATGGACACAATTCGCTTATCGAAATTTCAACGTTTGGGAATGTGCTGCACAGCCTGAGGAGCATAAAGAATAGAAAAAGTTCTTGCCCCCTTGAGCCTTGGCTGGCAGGTGCGTTAAGCGTCCCGCCTTGCGCTGCGCTTACATTAACAAGCCTGCCTGCCGGCAGGGCTTCTAGTCCTTGGCAGACAATAAGTATTGATTTATTTGAAAACAGTAATTTAGTTGCGCCAGAGGCGGTATTATTAACGGCATCATTCCTCAGCAACATTTATAACACCCACTTACTCCATTTTTAAAATTAAT
>CAMBRL010000197.1 GCA_945870105.1 Chitinophaga pinensis | reverse complement strand
TGTGCTTTCTTTTTCACCGTCTGCAAAAGTTACGGTTGATATTCCTAATAATACTGCGAAAAACAGAAGCGTTTTTTTGAACATCATTTTGTTGCGGAAAATTTAGTTGCCCGCAAATTTAGCAATTGTGTATTGCCTCGGATGTTAATAGCTTGTTAAAAAGGAGTAAGATAATTACAGCTGTAAATCTGTTATCCGATTTTTAACCCCATCAGACTTCTTTTGTAAAAGGTAGCATTGTTTGCATCAACTTTTGCTTTTACTCTTATTTCCATTGGAGCAGTTCCTCTAACGGTTACAACGCCCATGGCAGATACCATACTTCTTTTTACCATTCCTCCGAACGTGCGTTCAGTAGTGGAGTTGGCCGTTCCATTGGTATAAATTGTAACGGTACAGGAATTTGAGTTATTCCCGTTTATTATATCTGACGAAAACCAGATCATGTAGATGCCTGGAGGAACTGAAATAACCATTCCTGTTACATCAACATCTGTCGTGCTGCTTATGGTTTGTGAGGTTACACTACTGGCGCCCTGACTTACATCGAAGGTTGCAACAGCTGATGGTATAGTACCCCATGATAGATTTCCTGAACCATCATTTGTAAGTAAGGTGCCGCTTGCTCCCTGCGCTGTAGGTAACACATAAGATATATTGGTTGCACCCTGAGCGCCTGCTTTAATTGAGGTTTGTCCGGTTGAAGTGCCTTGCAGTTTTAATGAACCTGCTGTGCCTGAATTGGAAAGTGTGAAGTCACCATCTCTGATGTCAAATTTTGAAGCAGGAGTTTGAAGTCCAACACCAACATTTCCTGCATTGTCAATAATAAAGGGACTTGCATCGGTATCGGTTCCGTCATCATTTACACGAAATGATTTACCTGCTGCTGCATTTGTTATCATCATCGCCACTCCGGTGTTCAGGGTGCCACTGTTGGTTACTTTTAATACAGAGCCGGCATTGGCTGCGTTGCTTCCCGAAAGTGCGAAACTTCCGATAGAACCTGATGAACCTAATGCTGTGGATGATGAACTTACATTCATACCGCTTCCTGTTGTAAGTGCGTTTGCAGTTACGTTTATTCCTTTTCCTGTTGTGGTGGTGTTGGTGATGTCAAGTGTGTTGTTTGCTGCTGCAGTCATCCCTATTCCCACTTCGTTTGCAGCTGCATTAATTCTTAGTCGTTCGGTTCCGCTGGTGGCAAGACGTAACGGTTGTGCATCGGTAGTTCCTAAAAAATTAAGTGCAGGATTGGTTCCTGCATTTCCCAATAATTGCCATTCTGTTCCGGCTGTGGGCGGTCCCCAGCTAAGATTTCCTGTGCCATCATTTAGTAATACATAGTTAGCAGCAGCAGCTTGTGTGAGTGGTAAAACCAATCCGTAGCTTATGCCTGTTGCCCCCGGTGAAATGGTTACTGTTTTGGCGTTGGTGGCATTATTGAAAATTAAAACTCCGTCAGCTGTTGAAGAATTGCCTATGCGTGTGGTTCCATATACATGCAGCATAGAACCGGCTGCGGGTGGATTGGAAGCGCTGTTGGAAATGGCTACTCCCTGTGAAAAGACGTGTGGTGAAAACAGAATAAATAAAAGAACGAAAATGATATTACTGATTTGATTTGCGTGACTGCTGCTATCGCTTTTCATGGCTAAAGGGTTTTAGAGGTACTTGCTTTTCTATATCCTTCTACGTGGTTGTTGCATTTTGATATGCTGTTCATCGATATTCATGTATTATAATTTATCAACAGATGTTGGCAATACTTTACATTTGCCGCCCATGAAAAAGATTATTCTCAATAAAGGCAAAGAACATTCGCTCAAACGTTTTCACCCCTGGGTTTTTTCGGGTGCAATTTCTGAGCGCAGCGAAAAAGTAGCAGATGGCGATATAGCAGAAGTGTTTTCCGCCTCTGACGAATACCTGGGAACGGGTTACTGCTCACAGGGTTCTATAGCAGTGCGTATTATATCGTTTGAGAAAACGGAAATAAATCTTGATTTCTGGAAAAGAAAGATTGCGGATGCATACCAACTGCGTCAACAGATTGGTTTAACTGAAAGCACAACAACTACAGTTTACCGCTTGCTGAATGCTGAGGGCGATGGCATTCCCGGTTTAATCATTGACTTTTATAACGGCACTGCCGTAGTGCAGGCGCACTCGTTTTTTGTACACGATAACCTTGCTGTTATATCTGAAGCTTTGCAAAGTGTGCTGGGCGATAAACTGAAAGCGGTGTATGACAAAAGCGAAGAAACGCTTCACGGTAAAAATGAGGAAGCAGTAAAGTCTGAATCGAACTACGTTTTCGGTAAAAACGAAACCAACGATGTTGCCGAAAACGGCAACCGTTTTTATGTAAACTGGGAAGAAGGGCAGAAGACAGGCTTCTTCATAGACCAACGCGATAATCGAAAGTTGCTTGGCAATTACTCTAGAGGCAAACGCGTGCTGAACACCTTTTGCTACTCGGGCGGCTTCTCGGTTTATGCTTTAAAGGCAGGTGCTTCGTGGGTGGTTTCAGTTGATGCCTCACGCAAGGCAATTGAGTGGACCGACCAGAATGTTTTGCTCAACGGCTTTGATGATAAAATGCACCTGTCGCATGTTGGCGATGTGCAGGAATACATGAAAACAGCTGCCGATAATTTTGATGTTATCATTCTTGACCCTCCCGCTTTTGCCAAGCACCAAAAGGCAAAGCACAATGCCGTGCAAGGCTATCGCAGACTGAACGAAAGTGCTATCCGCAAAATAAAATCGGGTGGTATCATCTTTACCTTCTCGTGCTCACAGGCCATAGACCGCTCTATGTTTGAAAGCACCGTAATGGCTGCTGCCATTGATGCCGGGCGCAGGGTGCGTATTCTGCATCACCTGAGCCAGCCGGCCGATCATCCTACCAATATCTATCATCCCGAGGGACAGTATCTGAAAGGGTTGGTGTTGCAGGTATCATAAAAAAGTCCCGCATTTTGCGGGACTTTTTCTTTTTTTTCTTTTGGTTTAGTGTTTCGCCAGATAATCAGCCACACCTGCATGGCTTTCTTTCATGGCTGCTTTGCCTTTGCTCCAGTTGGCAGGACAAACCTCACCGTTTTCTTCAAAATACTGAAGAGCATCTACCATACGCAATGTTTCGTCAACACTGCGGCCTAACGGAAAATGGTTTACCACCTGATGTTTTACCTCGCCTGTTTTGTCAATTAAAAACAAACCACGGAAAGCAATCATAGGTCCTGTTGCAATCAACTCACCTTTTTCGTTGGCATCATAATCACCAAACAAAACACCATAGTTAGAAGCGATTGTTTTGGTAGTATCGGCTACAATCGGGTAGGTAACACCTTTAATACCACCTGCTTTTTTCTCCATCTGTAACCAGCCCCAGTGGCTTTGTTCGCTGTCGGTTGAGCAGGCTACCACTGCTACATTACGTTTTTCAAATTCGCCTAATGCTTCCTGAAAAGCGTGTAACTCCGTAGGACACACAAACGTGAAATCCTTCGGGTAAAAGAAAAACACCACATGTTGTTTTCCGATGTATTGGTTTAATGAGAAACCGTCAACGATTTCACCGCCATTAATAACTGCTTTTGCCTTGAATTCAGGCGCTTTTTTTCCTACTAATACTGACATTTTTTTTTTATTT
>CAMBRL010000196.1 GCA_945870105.1 Chitinophaga pinensis | reverse complement strand
CCATCATTTCGGTTTTGTATTGAACTATTCCTGATTTAATGGCATACTTGCCTTTGGGAGTTGATGTTTCGGATGCTGCAGGGTTTTCGGAGGTAGCAGCAGTCTCGGAAGTTTTGCTTTTGCAGGAGAAAAGCATTACCAGGGAAGCCATGATGGCTAAAGAAAGAAGGTTGTTTTTTTTCATTTTGCGTTAATTGAGAGATTAGTATTGTTTGTTTATAAAGAAATCATTGTATGAGGTTTCAAATGCATATCATTTTCTTGTTAATGAAAAATCAATCGTAATTGTTGATTTTTCGTTAGTAACCGGGTTGGTTGTTTCTTTGGTATCAGTTAGCTGCAACACTTTATCGGTTGTCGTGCCCGGATATGGCCCGAAGATTACTTTTAACGGAATTGTGATTTCCCGGGGAACTTGTTCTGTTTTTTGAGGCAGGTTATCGCAGGTACCAATGGCAGTGATAACTACTTTTTCCTGCCCGCTTACAGCTTGTGAAGTACCTTTCACGATAACGAAATAGGTGTCGTTTTCCAGGAATTTGAGTTCAATACCGGCGTCATATGCTGGTTTCCCATCGAGCATGCTTTTCATGGAAAGGCCGCTGCCATTAACTCTCATTGAACTTGTTTGTGTGTAGGTGCGTCCGCCTTCCCTCCCCGAAGTGCATTTGTAACAGCCGTTTTCTTCCACTATTTTCGACTGCTCATATAAGGAGAAAGTCATGGTTCCTTCAGCGTAAAACACTCTTAATCCTTCTGCATTGAGAAGATGCTTCCTTTGAAGCTTCCACTCACTTTGGGTTGTGTTGTGGATAACAATTTCCTGATGGAACTGCTGATCTGCCTGATTGCAATACACACCATAATCAACGGTATTTGTTGAATCAAGTTCTGAATTTAGTGTAATTGAAACCGGGCCAACGAACGGGCATATTTCGTATTGTTTAAGTCCGTCAATCAACTGTTGGGCAACTTTATCAATTGTTTTCAGAACATTGCCAGCCTCTGATGCCGATGATGCCCTGGATAACACCTTAGCTGTTTTTGGATTTGCACAGAAAGCAACAATATTGGCAACATTATTCTTCATTTGGATTTTCAGGCTGATCAGGTAATCGCAAATCATCGACTCACCAATATTTTCGATAGCATTTTCCTTTCCTACACCTACCAATTGACGTTCTTTTTCGCGACTGAGCATTGCAGCAACGTTTGAGGCTGTTTGAATTGATGCACATGAGTAATTTTCTCTGATTAATTCAATTACATATCTTTGAAAATCGTCCATGTATGTTTGTTCCAACTCATTGGTAGTTGAGGTGGTTATATAAAATCTGGCATTTACAGCATTTGCAGATTCTGCTCCTATTACGAGTAAAAGCAACAGTATAATACTCGGACTTTTCATTGCTGTATGATTTTGCAGTTGGGTAACTGTTGTTTTATCCTGTTAATCTCATCATTCGTAATCTGTGTTTTTGCAATAGCAAGCGTATCCAGATTATTGAGTGTACCGATTACAGGCAATAAAGCAACAACTGGGTTCATATCAATATAAAGCGATTTTAATTGAGTGATTGAGCTGACTTCAGGGCAAAGCTGGGTGATATTGTTGTTGTAAAGAGCCAGATAAGTCAGATTACTAAAATGGCTGATGCCTGCGGGAACCTTAGTGACAAAACCCTCAAAATTAATGATATACAATTGTTGTAAGGGGTAGTGTGCAGCTTTGTCCATCAGGTTTTCGAGGTTGACTGCTGCACCGTTTTTCCCTCCGGTGATGACCAAAGTTTGTATCGCTTTGTACTTCTCCATTTGGTCGATAACAAGCTGGACTGTTGGCAACGACATATCGATGTAGAGAAGAGTCATTTCATTGAGGTATTCCTGATTTTTTACTGTTGGATCTTCGGCTTCCCTGTAATCCTCTGCAATTTCCTGCCGCAGCGGTTCAGCCAAATCCATTTTGCCCTCATCTCCTTCGCGAACGATTTTCATCATCTGGCTCCATAATTTATTGCTGTAATCATCCATCTCCTTCTGCATTTCCATTTCGGTCTTAGCATCCGATGAGGTTTCAGTGTTCCCTTGTGCAGGTTGCTGTACTGCATTATTCCTGCGCAGTGCCTGGGTGAGTTTAGCCCCTAAAGCTTCAAGCTTTGCATTGGCTTCTTTTGCAGCCGCAGGATCACTCCAGTTGGTCGACCGCCGTATTGCAGCCATTTCCTGTTTGATCTGTGCGGCCTCAGTATTGGTATTCTGGGCTACCAAAACCAGACTTATAAGGAAGAAAATGAGCAATGGTAAAATGCGCTTCATAAAATCTTAGTTTAGGTTTTCATTAAATAGTCAGGTAAAATAGCTTCGCATCCTATCCAATTGTTAAGTCTTCCGGTCCATAGAGGTTGTATTTGTAGGCTCCTAATAAACGTTTTATATAACTTGAGACATTGCCCAATCCAAATTGACCGGGTTCAGGTGTGTTGTTCACTCCGGTTTGCATTTTCATCACCTCGTTTGTTAATTTTTCAAGACGATAATAGGCCGGCATGGATGATTGGATAAACGATTTGTATTCGTCAAGCACACTAATATACTTAGGGGTTTGTACATTACAGTAACTTACCTTTGCTAAATACATCTCACTTCGCAAGGCAACAAGTATTTGTTGATCAGGACTCCTTCCAGCTTTCGCGGTTTCGTTATAAAGATCAGCAATCTTCTCCCTTATTCCCTCAATTATGGCCAATAAATTTTTCCCTTCCTCATCTTCATCTATTTCTGCGAACTTTTGCATATATTTATTTTGTTGCGCATTCAGGCTATCCGTGAGTTGTTTATACTTTTTTTGCAGGTTGTGTTTTTGCATTTCTTTCGCATTCTGATCCTTGTATTTCTGAGGATCTGCATTCACTTCTGCCTGCGCTTCTACAGCATAGCCGGTTGCCCATGCTCTCTGTCCCGCCGAATCCATCGTTTTCAGGTTATCAAGCTCCCCCAACGATATATTCTTGCTTTGCTGCAACATCTGGTCGGTAATGGCTCTTTTTTGTGCTTCATAAGCTTCTTTTTCCTCACCGGTGGCTCCTTCACTCTGCTGTTCGAGAGCCATTAATTGTTGTACCAGTTCGGGAGAAATACCGGATTTTTTGACCGTATTTGAAATCAGCATCTGCTCATTGGCATCAGAATCAGCATCCTGATTTTCACTTCTGCGATCTAATTCGGTTTGCAGTAACGCACTAATCTCATCAATTTTGGCAATGAATTCATCCTTTTCCTGCTTATTATCATCGCTGCAAATGTTTCCGGGAACTGAAGGGAGCATGCCCATAAATGCTTCGGGCCGGACCTGCGCATCGATTACTGTCCAGAAAAACAGAAATACTGTGATTGAAAATACCTTTTTCATAATTTTTAGATTTGTAACTAATCAGTCTGATCAAAATGCGTTTTTGCCACAGATTTACTCATGAATCTCTTATTTTTACTGGTATTCCCCGCTTTGGCGGGGCAGGCAGTGATACGCTTCGCTAAATTCACGGATTACACAGATTTCAAACTGCTTTAAGCAGTTTTTCAATTAATTTCAATTAAAAATGATAAATAATTATCTGTGAAATCTGAGTAATCTGTGGCATATATTTGTTTTTCCTTACTTTAGTCAAA
>CAMBRL010000195.1 GCA_945870105.1 Chitinophaga pinensis | reverse complement strand
CTGTCTGAAATGCTTCTCGGTCCTTTGAATCTTCTGTATTGATCCAGGCTTTGAGCTTATCAGCCGGCATACCAAATGAAGCCCATGTTGAAAAGGTTTTTAATTCCTTGTCGGTAAACTTCAGATTATATTGTTCAGCTACTTTTTTCAAAACTTCTTTCCTTATAAGTACGGATGTGTCCTGTCCGTTGTCGAAATTCAGGAACACTTTATTGTCCTTACCAACAAGAATTATAATGACATCTTTTTCAGGTGACACCTTTTCGCTAACTGAACTTGGAGTATCAATTACTGTTGCTTCAGATGGGCGAAAAGACGTTGTCAACATAAAGAATGTAAGCAAGAGGGCAAACAAATCCACCATAGGCGTCATGTCTATGTGTGGAGTCCTTACCGGTGCTTTAATTTTTGGCATGGTTTCTTATTTTGAATTGTGAAAACCGGGCGCTAGGCGCCATGATTCAATTAATACTTTTCGCAGACCTTATTTGGATTGCGCTGCAAATGTCTGAGTAAGACTGAATCCTGCTTCGTCAATTTTATAAGTCATTCCATCAATCTTTGTTGAGAAATAATTGTAGAAAATGATGGCAAGTGTTGAACCTGTGATACCAAATGCAGTATTGATAAGAGCTTCCGAAATACCTGTAGCAAGAGCTAAAGCATCAGGAGCACCAGCTTGCGCCAAAGCGGCAAATGCACGGATCATACCTAATACAGTACCGATAAGACCGATAAGTACGGAAATTGAAGCGATGGTTGATAAAATAACCAGGTTGCGTGACATCATCGGAAGTTCCAAAGCTGTAGCTTCTTCGAACTCTTTTTGTAATGATACAAGTTTCTGATCTTTGTCAAGCCTGGTATCTGATTGCAGTTCTTTGTATTTAACCAAACCAGCCTTCATAACATTTCCAATTGATCCTTTTTGTTTATCGCATGAAGCGATAGCCTGATCAATCTGGTTGTTTTTCAGAAAGTTTTGCAGATTAGCC
The DNA here is from genome assembly GCA_945870105.1 of Chitinophaga pinensis. Classification (GTDB taxonomy): domain Bacteria; phylum Bacteroidota; class Bacteroidia; order SXHM01; family SXHM01; genus SXHM01. Next base: position 2,728 of record CAMBRL010000195.1, on the reverse strand, counting down.
ACAAATACATTAGTTGCACCTGTACCTTTAGCTTTACGTAGGGTTAAAGCCCTTTCGATAGTGAAAGTCAGAAGCACGATAATTAAAGTAATTAGAAGAGGCACAATCATCCCTCCTTTGTAAACCATGGCCAGGTAGTTACCCGGAATTGGGTGCCCATCAGGGTTACCACCTTCAAAGTTAACAGGATTTCCTAATACATAATAGTAAATCAGGAATGCGATTGCCAATGCAATCAGAATTGTTCCAGTTGCGAAAGCTGAACGTAGTGTTTCTTTCAACGATTGACCGTTTTTGCTCATTGTGATTAGATTTTAGATTAGTGAATGGTATTAATTGTTTTTGTTTAATTACATTAATAAATCATACGCAAAGATAAAAGATTTTGGCTTTTAAAAAAGACTTTACTGTAAGTAGGTGCATTTTTATTTAAAAAAAATGAATTCGCACACACATACACTAGAGAATTCAGCGCATTTAGCTGAATATCAAAACTAAAGAACGATCGTTATTGAGAATTTGCTGATTTGAATTCAGGGCAACGTGGTTTCAGATCTTTAAGAGCACTATTTGCATTTTCATTAGCCGGATCTATTGCAGCAATTTTATCCCAATACATGAGTGATTCGCAGTATTGTTTGTTAACCAGGTAGTAATAACCAAGATAATTATAGGCTTCGAGCATATCTTTACCGTATTTTACAGAGTCAGCACTGGCCTTTTCAATAAGTTTCTCGTAGAATGGTTTGGCTAATCCGTCTTTCGTTTCAGGATCGAGATTAGAATAAACCCGTGCCCTGAATAAGTATGCAGGTTCAAAATCAGCAGCCATCCTGTTTACTTTAGCAAATGCAGAGTCTGCCTCAGTCCAGTTTTTTGCATGGAAATATGCCATGCCCATCTTAAAATAATCGTTTACGTTGCCGTTGGTATATTGAATCTTAAGTTTGTATGTATCACCGGCATTTTGAGATTTCTTGTTTTTAAGGTACAATCCAGCTATCTCGGTAAGAAGATCAACATTGGTTGTATCAAGTTCAAAAGCTTTCATTAAAGTTAAAATACCAATGGAATCCTGACTGTTTTTAAGGAGAATATGCCCGGAATAAATGTAATCTTTTGCTGTAATTTTTTCGGAAGGTGCATTTGTTATGAACTTAGCCATATAAAACCTTGCCTGGGGGTATTGTTTCTCTTCGTAATATGAGTAGGCCAGCGCGCGGTTCAGATCATTAAATGTTAAAGAGTCCATTGCCATAATCTGGTTGATTTGTTCTATTGCTCCTTTATAATCTTCAGTCTGAATAAGCATATTGGCATACCTGCGTTTTGCTGCGATGTTACTGCTGCTTAGGTCAAGGTATTTTTTAAAGTTTGTTTTTGATTCTTCAGGCTGTTTCATTTTAGCATAAAGGAAACCCATTTCGAGGTAGGCAGGTGCGAATGAAGGGTCGATAGCAAGTGCTTCCTGGTAGTAGTTTAATGCATCCTGGTAGCTTCTGATCCGGGTATACAACTGACCAAGCCTGACACGAGCCCTGGTTGAGTTAGGTGAAAAATCCTGGGCTCTTTTGTAATTCTCAGCAGCACGGCTTCCATTATTTAAGGTGTAGAACCAATAATCACCACGTACTAAATAAAGTTCAGGATTTTTACTATCAAGAGATTCCGCTCTCCTGAGAAATCCGAAAATCAATGCTGAGTCTTTACTTCCAACCTGGACGTAAGCATCGGCAAGACGAACCAATAAAGTAGCCTGTTCCGGTTTGGTAAGTGAGGATTTTACTTTTTTTGCAGGAAGAAATGTCTGAGCTTTGGCAATGTTCTCATCAGCAACAGTTTTGTTCTTCTGAATCAAAGCGACTTTTCCAAGTCCTACGTAGTTCAGTGGTTCATTTGGATTTGCCTTAATCCCTTTATTATAACGTTCTATAGCTTTTTGGGCAATAGCATCGAACGGGATATTGGTTGGATCGATAAAATAGGAGGCTAATTGATTTTCGCCACTGTAGTAAAAGTATTTGCCATTAGCTGGTTCTTTGACGCTCAGCTCACTAAAGGCTTTATCAGCAGCATCAAATTGCTCCTGATATGTCATTCTGAGTGCTGAGTTCAGATCCTGAACTTGTCCAAATGAATTACTTCCAATTACCAGCAAAGCTATTCCGGCAAGAGTTTTCTTAATAGTTCGTGTGATTCGTAACATGGTGTTTCCTCCTCAATAATTGGTGAATTAGTCTTTTTTTATTTGTATTAACCTTATCGGCATGGTTGCAGGTACAAGCCCTGATTTTAAGATTATTCTTTGTCCCTGGTCTCCTGCAACAAATGAAGCAAATCCCGTGCCAAGTCCTGAAAATGTTTCCCGGCTTATCATATATACATCGCGGCAAAATGGATAAGAACCTTCTGCAATATATCCCTGGTAGGGTTTGCAGTAATTTTTAGGATCAGTTCCGACTTCAACAACCTTTACAGATTCCAGGAATTTCTCTGAAACGCTGTCCTGTGTATCGCTGATCCAGTTCACACTGATGATTCCAAGCGCACTGGGATTGTTTTTTACATGATTAATAACTTCTTCATTCGTGTTTACAGCTGAACAGTTCGATGGAAAGTTGCCCTTTAAATCGAACTTTTCGCGGAAATAACGCACATTGCCTGATTTATTGTTATCAAATACAACAGAGATAGGTTTTTGGGGTGATTTGGGATTTAATTGATTCCA
>CAMBRL010000194.1 GCA_945870105.1 Chitinophaga pinensis | reverse complement strand
GATTATTTTCAGATAGAAATAATGCTCTGATAGCGTAATAAATTACCCCAGTATTAATCCAATAAAATAAGTATTTTATATTCATAATACCTGAATCGGGTGTGTTTACCCGTGTAAGAAATCCGTAAATTCAAGTTGCATACACTTATAAGCACCCCCATATTTGCACCGTAAATGTCACCCTGAGCTAGTCGAAGGGCAATTAAATAAAAAACCAAAACAATAAAAAAATGAAAAAATTACTTTCAACAATTGCCATAGTGTTTGCAGCTTTTTGCTGCAGCTATGCGCAGCCCGATCCCAATGCAATGCTCATTGAGGGGTACATTTATGACAATGGCAGCGGATCACCTGCCGCAGGGTGGTACGTTTGCGTATCAACCGATTCAAGCAACCAGTTTCAATTCAGTGCCTGCGATACTACCGATGCCAACGGGTATTACAGTTTTTACATTCCGGGCGGTAGCGTAATAGGTCCCAATGTGGCCTACACTGTTTACACCTGGGATTGTCTTCAGCAATACTTAGATACCCTCATCAATAATATGCAGGGAACGGTAAACAATGGTTACAAAGACTTTTATGTGTGCACCTCCAACGGAAACACTTGTGACCCTTCTTTTACATGGCAAACTGTTCCGGGAACCACCGCTTTTCAGTTTTATGCAAACGGTGACCCTAACAGTGGCATTAATTACGTTTGGGATTTTGGTGACGGTAGCACAGGAACGGGACAAAATCCCGGCCATAGCTATAATGGAACGGGCCCTTACCTTGTTTGTCTTACTGTATCAAGCAACTTTTTGGGTTGCACTGCAAGTTCATGCGACTCGGTTGGCTCTAATCAGGGAAGCGGTTGCGATGCTACATTCTACTATATGCGCGATAGTGTTAACTACCTTACTCAATACTTCTATGGGTATTCAAACAGCAACGTAACCTCATGGTATTGGGATTTTGGTGACGGAAGCTCTTCAACAGAGCAAAATCCTTTACATACTTACAGCGATACAGGGTATTACGTTGTATGCCTCACGGTAAACAACTGCAATTCGGCCTACTGCGAGAATGTATATATCACTGACGGAAGCAATGACTGCTATGCATATTTCGGCTGGAATACAGTAAGCAATCCTAATGGTCTTGCAGGTTTTCAGTTCACGAACTACAGTTCAGGTTCACAAAATGCTACCTATTTATGGGATTTTGGTGATGGTTCAACCTCCAATCTTGAAAACCCTATCCATTATTTCATTGACGATAGCGCACACACTGTTTGCTTAACTATTATTTCTGGCAACTGTTCAAACACGTATTGCGAAACAGTTCAGGGAAATAATACAGGAGGATGTCAGGCTTATTTTGCTGCCTACGACAGCTCAGGAACATTCTTCTTCTGGGATAATTCATCAGGCAACATCGGCTACTGGCTTTGGGATTTTGGTGATGGAATAACATCAAATGACCAATACCCAACGCATCAATATGCAGAGCCCGGAGTTTACACCGTATGTTTATCAATAGGTGATTTCAATAACACCTGTGGCGATACCTATTGCGAAACAGTTGTTGTTGACAGTTTGAACAGCAATCCTTGTCAGGTTTGGTTTCAATACTATTCAGTTCCTGGTGGAGCAAGTGTTTTCAGCGCATATGGTGCCGGAAGCAACTCTGCACAATATACATGGAATATAAACGGAACAACGTACCAGGGACAAACAATAAGTGTAGCGCTTTCAGCCGGAACGTATCAAGTGTGTGTTTTTGTTAGCGACCCGGCAACAGGTTGTCAGAACTCATACTGCGAGGCAGTAGTTATCGGAGGCAATAACACCTTTGACTATTGCATCAGCGGCCAGGTATTTCTTGGAACTCCCAACCTGCCTGCCGATGTAGCTATTGTTTACCTGATTACTTTCGACCCGAATACCAATCAATTGGTGGCGGTGCAGGCTACAAACGTTGACTCAAGCGGATGGTACAGCTTCTGTCAGGTTCCTGAAGGACAGTATCTGATTAAAGCAGCGCTTACTCAAAACTCTTCTTACTACTGGAATTTCCTGCCTACTTATTATGGAAATTCACTTTTCTGGAATTATGCCGCACAGGTTAACGTGAATGCAAACACCAGCGGAGTTGACATCTGGCTGATTGCAGGTGCAAACCAAGGTGGTCCGGGTTTCATAGGTGGTGATGTAACACAGGGCGCAAATAAAACCGAAGGTCCGGGTGATCCACTTGCTGATGTGCAGGTAATCTTGTTGGATATGAATAACTACCCGATTGCTTACACCTATTCTGATGCACAAGGTCACTTTGAATTTGATGGTGTTCCTTATGGTACATACCAAGTGTGGGCTGAGGTTGCAGGATTATTAACTACACCTGCAATCATAACTATCAGCGCTCAGGAGCCAAGTATTGATAACATCGAAATTTTTGTGAACGAAACCGAGGTTACAACCGGAATAAGTTCAGCAGTTGAAACAGCAAAACTTGGTTTCGGAAATGTGTCCCCAAATCCTTCGGCAAACGAAATGTTTATACAAGTTTCGTCTGAGGCTAATCTGCAATTGAACTTCAATATTTATGATGTTGCAGGAAGAATGGCAGACAGTCGTTTGGTAACAATTCCTTCTGGTAAAACACAGGTTGCTTTACAAACAGCAAGCCTTAGTGCAGGAATTTATACACTGAACATTCTGTCAACAGATGGTTCATTAAAGATTTCTAAAAAACTGGTGAAAACCGAATAATACACTTTTGTGTGTTGTGTTGAGAGGGGCGGACGCATTTTGGTCCGCCCTTTTCTTTTTATCAATTGTTTCTAATCGGTTGATAAAAAGAAAATCGGTTCAACGAATTTTAACAAATAAACAAAGAATATTTTATCACTTTTGCCATGTTAAGTAAACGTTAAATGGAAGGCAGGTATTCACGGTTTCTTGGTTTTTTACACTTCACGGGAGACATCTTGTTGCTTAACATCGCATTCCTTCTTGCCCGTGAAATTCGTTTTGGTGAACAAATTGTTTTTAACGACCAGTATCGCGTGCTGCTCATTATGTTCAATCTGCTTTGGGGCTTAGTGGCATTTGGGCTGCGCATTTACGATATCAGTCGCGTAACCAGCCTTGAAAAAGTTGTAATCAATCTCTTTAAATCTGTTTTTCTGCATGCGATACTAATTGCCGCAATGATTTTTTCATTGAAAGGCTATTACTACTCGCGACTATACATGTTAATTATGTACATCATTTTTCCGGTGCTGCTTTTCGGCTGGAGAATGCTTGCCCTTTATCTTTTGGAGAAGTACCGCGAGTCGGGTTATAACTATCGCAAGGTAGTTATCGTTGGTGGAGGTTCGGTAGGCGCTCAGGTTCATGATTTTTTTGAAAATAATAGTTCGCATGGTTACCACTTTCAAGGTTTTTTTGAAGATAATCCCAACGGACACATTGAGCACGCTCTTGTGAAAGGAAAGGTAAGTGCAGTTCCTGAATTTTGCAAGGCAAATGGCATTGATGAAATATATTGTGCACTTCCGTTGAGCGAATCAGATAAAATAAGAGAGCTCATTTCGTTTGCTGATAACAACATGGTACGTCTGCGTATTGTTCCCGATTTCAGAGGCTTTCCATATAAGAGGGTGAATATGGATTTTTACGGAAGCGTTCCGGTTCTTACTATTCGGGGAGAACCGCTCGAGAATTTATTCAATCGTTTTACCAAGCGTGCTTTTGATATTATTTTCTCGTTGTTTGTTATTGTGTTCCTCTTT
>CAMBRL010000193.1 GCA_945870105.1 Chitinophaga pinensis | reverse complement strand
AGCTATTCACAGACCCAATAATTGAAAAGAAAACAGCAGACGGCACCACTTTGAAAAATTTGAAATACAATGATGACGGTAAAATAATTGACCACGTTTTTGACTACCAATCAATTTTAGACACAAGTGATATTTTTTATATTGGCGACTCTAAGTATTACAAATCGGACAACATTGCTGGTAAAGTTTCAAAATACAAACAGTTTACTTATGCTAAAAATGTTATTCAGTATAACATTGATTTATTGAACGACACGGGAAAATATTACACTGAAAATTTAAGATATAGAGATGATTTAACAGAAGGTTATAACATAACCCCAAATTTTTTTATATATGGTTATATAAGCGACTACAAGAACTTTGATAAAACAGAATTAAATGCAAAAGGTGATATTGTCAAATCATTTCATTTCGAGAACAGATTATTTGATAGAGATACATTGTTTGTTCATCAATATAAAATCAATTTTCTGTATGTATTAAAATCCTACACTCAATTTGGTAACCAGACTATTGAGAAATTTAGAACCGAAACCAAAACAATGTTTAGGAATAATTTTGTTGATTTTTTCTCAAACAAAGACAAATCTAAATTTGAACTTTACGAATATAAAGAAGAATATATTGAAGACTTTATAGAGACAAACTTTAGATTGGTAAATGGAAAGTGTTTTAAAACAATTGATAACAAATTAATACTAGCAAAATACGACAGCGACACAAATGTAGATACACTGTTAAATGATTTTAGACCTTTGAAACTAACATAATGCCAACGCTTTTGGTAGTACATTTGCATTTTTTACCAACGCAAAAGCCAAACAAAAAAATGCAAAAGAGCTACCAAGCCAACGCACCAAAGACAGCAGTAATAATGGACAGACACAGCACGACAGAAAGAACACCAGCTTGTAACAGCACCTACCCAAAAGGCGGGGTTTCGTGTTCCAAAGACAGTTTTGTGGTTAATCAAACATTAGTTTTTCAAATCAAGTTTTGTGGTAAAAGTCCCGCCCTTCGCCAAGCCCCCAAACGTTATAGCCACCATTTTTACTTAACAGGCTTTTTTTGCAGTTTATCGGCAAAAATAAAATAACGGAAAGTTAACTGCATGTTATGTTTTGGAGAAAGCTATATTTGATTTCTCAAAAAAAAATAATTTATGAAAAGTTCGGTTAAGCCTTTAGTGCTGCTGCTTGCAGCAACAACTGTGTTTGTTTTTCAAGTTGCAACAGCCACCAATCCTGAATATGAACAGCGCAGAACGGATTATATCAACAATGCACTTGCTAACCCTATTAATCACGCAATAACCATTCAGGCCTATGCAAACGGAACGGTTGACCCTGTTTATCTGAACGATTTTTTGAATGGAATAGCATCAGGTTTAACCAGCGATTTTGATATTGTACAACTCATCCGGGTTTTATATTTTACAAATGGAACGTATGATGCTCAAATTCTTCCTGTAATAAATTCCGTTCCGTATTGGCTTACTGAAAATGAAGTGCAACGGACTTATTGGTCAGAAAATCATCACATCATGTGGATGGGTTCGGATTGGCTGCTTCATGAGAAATACGGAAGACCTATTGATGCAGAGCTTGACACGAGATTGAGGCATTTTTTGCGAATGAAGGTTCAGTATGGTTTTTATGAGTTCTTTTCTTCTGTTTATGCGCCCTATTGCTTGAGCGGATTACTAAATCTGGCAGATTTTGCTGAGGACCAGGAAATAAAAGATCTTGCTACTCAGGCCTCGCAAATTTTGCTTAAAGATATACTGATGCTTACTAATGACAAAGGCGTTTTTTTTCCTGCAGCAGGAAGAAATTATTTTGGAAAATATGATAATGCCTACGGCCAAAATCACAGTAACCTGATTTATCTGCTTACCGGTTTTGGTGAGGTTCCCGGGTCTACTTCCCATGCAGGAGGATTTCTGGCAAGTTCCTCCATAGAGTTGGATGATGTGATTTATTCGTGGGGAGCAGAATTGGATACTATCTATTCAATTGGTCATTCATTGGAAAGTAGTTTTACGCTTAACAGCGAACTCTCTGATGTTGACAGAGTGATGGCACAATGGAGTGCGGGCACTTATTTTCATCCACTGGTTGCACTTGAAACCGGAACATTGATTGAGGATTCCAATCTTTGGAATCATAATGATTTTGCAGCATTTTCACAGTTTCAGACTTTAAACGTTGAAGATTTTCCAACATTAGCGGAAGGTGCCAGCGCTATTTCAAAAAGTTCGGTTCTTATGGATGAAGACATTGCCATTTTTAAACACAATGCTGTAACGCTTTCATCGGTTCAGGATTATTGGAAAGGCAAATTGGGTTATCAGCAATTTCCGCTTGCTGCCAATGTAGGAACAACTGCTGTTTTTACTACATCGGGCGAAGTGGTTGACTGGGATTCGCGCTCATCTGCAAATCATAACACGCATCTTCCGTATGTTAAACAAGTGAGTAATGTTGCATTGGCCATGTATCGCCCTGATCCAACACTTCCGTTTTTTGGTTATACCGAAATGGCAGTTGCTCTTCACTGGATAGATTCAGATTTTGACGAAATAAGAAATAACGGGAACTGGTTGTTAGGCAGACAGGACAATGGTTATATTGGTGTGCGCAGAAGTTGCACAGGTGAGATTAACAACCTGAAAGCATGTGATAATCCCGAAGGACAAACATGGATATTTATGGTGGGTGATTCAGCTATGTATGGCAGCTTTGATGATTTCCAGAGTGTGATTGATTCTTCGCAGTTTCAGGAAGAATGGTATTTAGATACGGTAACAGATCAATGGGTTTATTATGCAAGTATTGATATTGACACTATTACTATTGACTATGCATGGAATCAGGACAGCGCATCAACAGGTATCAATTCACAAGCGCTGTATGAAAATGGATTTACTGTTTATCCAAATCCTGCAACTGATAAAGTAACGGTTGATTTAACTTCCTATGCAAACACTGCAGTAACTATAAAAGTTGTGAATGCTATGGGTCAGGAAGTATTTTCGGGTAATAAGAAATTGCTTACAACACCAGTGTTTACTCTAAATACCGAAGCCTGGGCAAAAGGTATTTATCTGTTTACAGTTTCAACCGGAGATTCGGTAATGACGGAAAGGATAGTGCTGAAGTAGCAGACTAATTTACAGGAATAATTTCTTTGCTCTCTCTATAAAGGTTGCCCTGTGTGCCTCGCATACGTTCTTCCTTTGAAGTTCTGTCTGAAAGCGGAATAAAATCTTCTTTAAAAGCAATGTTTTCGTTGATGTTGAAATTAAACGTTTTCCAGTATTTGGTAGCAATGGTTTCAACTTTTGCAGGTATGTAATCAACCGGCAGTTTGTCTTTTGAGGTGAGGTATGAAATCATGCCCGACTGGAAAGGGTCGGTGGCAACAGCTACTTTTTCAAAGCCATGTTTTTTTGCAAGGTTATAACTGTAGAACAGATTTTCGGTACTGTGCTCTGCGCTGTCTTCAATAAAAATATTTGCTGCGGGAATGCCCATTTGTTTGGCATATTCTGCCATTATTTTTGATTCTACATAAGGTGTGTGTACTGCACCTCCAGAGAAGATGATGTTTTTTGCAATGCCTTCTTTGTAGAGATGATAAGCCCAGAAGATTCGGATTTTATAAATCACATTTAATTCTGCCTTTTGCTCATATGGAAAACCCGGAACGATGATGGCATCATAAGGCCCTTTTCTTTTTGCAGCACTGTAAGTAATGTCTGTAAGAACACCGCAGCTGCTAAATAATATTGATGCAGAAAGAAGAAGTAGAATAGGTAGCGTTTTCATGATG
>CAMBRL010000192.1 GCA_945870105.1 Chitinophaga pinensis | reverse complement strand
CAACTGAGCTAAACTAAAGTCAGCCGTAAAAAAAAGCTTATAAAAAAGCAGGGCTGTAAGCCCTGCTAATGCAACCTTAAGCGTGTGCCTGTGAAATAATGCAACACCCAATAAGATGAGTGCGAAAAGAAGAAATTCTAATTGCACTTATTTGTTTTGTTTTGCCACTAATTGCACGAATTTAGCACGAATGAATTTAGTGTAATTAGTGGCTATGAAATTTTAGCAATATTCTTCAAAAGCCCCCATCAAATTCTGGGCAATCATTTCGGCTGAACGACCTTCAATGTGATGACGCTCGATGAAGTGAACCAGTTTGCCATCTTTAAATAATGCCATTGCAGGCGAAGATGGTGGATAAGGAGCAAAGTATTGACGCGCACGTGCAACTGCTTCGGTATCAAAACCTGCAAAAACAGTAGTAATTCTGTCGGGACGTTTGCCTGAATTCTGAATGGCAAGTTTAGCACCGGGGCGGGCAGCTCCTGCTGCACATCCGCAAACAGAATTAACCACAACCAGTGTAGTGCCTTCTGCTTTTATAGCTGCATCAACTGCATCTGGATTTGTTAGTTCGGTAAAACCTGCACTGGTCAGGTCTTTTTTCATTGGTGTTACAATTTCTTCGGGATACATAGTATTTGTGATTTAGTGATTTAACTATTTGGTGATTAATTTAACAACTGCAATCTTATTTTGTTGCAAAGATATGGATTATGGCAAATAAAAAAGGGAACCGAATTTCGGCTCCCTTTTTTTTGTTCGTCACCCTGAACTTGTTTCAGGGTCTTTTATATCAGAGATGCTGAATCCGCCTGAGGCGGACAGCATGACGGAAATTTATTTCACAATAAACTTACCTGTTTTCAAAGTTCCGTTTGCGCTGCTGTTTACCTGATAAACATACATTCCGTTTGCCAATGAAGCTAGGTTAACACTGTTTAATTTTTCGGTAAGAATTTGCTGAGCAACTTTTTTGCCGGTGATGTCAAAGATAGAAACGTTTGCACCTAAGATACCTGCCATGTTTACATACAGGTTTTCAGAAACAGGATTAGGGTAAACAGTAATGCTTTCCTTAGCATCGGCAGCATTGATACCAACACCTGAACTTGTGTATTCCAAATCATCAAATGTAACAGAACTGTTAGCTACAGGTGTTACAGGATTGCTTGGAAGCAGAGCTACAATAAGTGTATCGGGATTAATAACATCGGTGTATATTACTGTTGCAGTAAATTGTGTGTAAACACTAACTGTAGCCGTTCCTGAAAAAGTTGCTTTGCCTATAGTGTCTCTTGAAGAACCGTTCCAGTGGGTTAAAGCAGCCTCAAAAGAATATTGGTCACCGCTTAATGGTGCTGCCAAATACCAACCTGTAAATGCAACAGGTCTTTCTGTGAAAGGATCTCCTCCATCAATAGCCTGTGTGGTAGTATTAATAACGCCATTTGTGCAAAGAGCGGGTGCCATTTGGTTAATAGGGAAACCGATAAATTTTGTTGTTAACTTAAGTGCCGCTGCACCTCCATGAATATTTACAGTTTCTTTTGTTGCTGTGCAGATACCTAAAACGCTTGTGCTGCCGTTAAGTGTTCCCCATTGAACCGGAGACTGACAGTTGCTGCCATCAGCCGCCCATGTTTCAAACCCTCCGTTGTTAATTTGTGCAGATACAATTCCAGAGAAAAGAATTGAAACCGATGCTGAAAGTAAAAGTTTTTTCATTTTTGTTGATTTAGTTTTTGTGGTTAATAATTCGGCTAAAGTAAAAACATTTATATAATATCGCCAAAAACACATAATTTATACTGTATTAAAGAAAAAACATACTTTTGGTTTCTCGGAATTTTTTTACAATCAAATTAATACCATGAAAAAACTTTACGCTTTAATTATATTGGCTGCTTTATCGGGCAGCGTTGCTGCACAAACTACGTTTGAACATGTGCGCACTTTATTGCAGGCTAACTGCACGGTAGGTTGCCATAGCGGTGTTGCTCCTTCCGGACAACTGAAGCTTGACGGAACGTTGTCTGAAGTTTACCTGGAGCTGGTAAATGCCACACCTATAAATCCTGAAGCCAATGCAAAAGGCATGAAACTGGTTGACCCGGGTTATCCATACCGCAGCTTTTTATTTGTAAAACTTTCGCACAACATTGATGCTACTACTTATTTAACAACGCCTATGGGTAATGCAATGCCTGACGGACAACCTGCTCTTGATGACGAGGAAATAGAACTGGTTCGCCAATGGATATTGTATGGCTCAGGCGATACCAATCATTATTTCAATCCGCAATTGCTTACCGATTATTATAATGGTCCGGGAATGCCACGGATTGCCCCGCTGACTCCTCCAGATCCTTCAGAAGGTTTTCAGGTGCACCTTGGCCCTTTCTTTATGGCGCCTGCGGTTGAAACAGAGTTCTTCTATAAATATGATACCCGCCTTGAAGAAACGAAAGAAGTATATCGCGTACATACCCAAATCAACGAAGCATCGCACCACACCGCTTTATACAAATACCTGCCAGAACTTGATTCGTTTTTTCTTCCCGGATTAAGACCGGTGAATACCATACTTGATGCTGCCGGAGTATATTATACCAGCAATATTATTGGTCAATGGCCCAACAGTCAGGATTTAGTGCTGCCTGAAGGAACAGCCTTTACATGGGAAACAAATGCAGTTATAGATTTTAACTACCACATTCCAAACTATAATGTCGATTCTATTCAGCCCTGCGAGGCATACATGAACGTGTACTTTCAGGATGCAGGAACAGCGCAGACTGAAATGATATCGGGGCCTATTTATTATGGTGGAGATGATCCTTCAGGACTTATTGTTGAAGGCACAGGCGTAGATTCAACCTATACTATTAATCACTTTAATACCGATTCGGCTTATATCTGGTACATTTGGTCTATGATGGCACATACCCATCAATTAGGTAAAGAATACAATGTATGGATGCGCAACTCAGACGGAACCAAAGGTGATATTATATATGACGGGCACTACAATGTTGAATATACCTTTAATCAAGGATATTATTCTTGGTCGCACCCTCCTTTCCGCACGTTTGATCCACTGCTGGAAGTTGATTTTACCAACGGACTTATTCACGAAGCTACATTCAATAATCCAGGTCCTGATCCGGTTTATTTCGGACTGCGCACTACCGATGAAATGTATGTTACCTATATACAATACACTACAGAGCCTGTTACTATTGGTGTTAAAGAAGAGAACAGCCCCTTTAATTATTTTAATGCGTATCCAAATCCTTCGGGCGATGTGGTTAACTTATCGTTTAACAGTGAGAAACCTGAACAAGGTTTTATCCGCCTATTTGATAATCTGGGCAGAGAGGTTTATTCCAAATCTGTTTCAATTAGTCAAGGAAAACAAAAACTGCAACTGAGCAAAAGTGTGTTAAACCTTACAGCAGGTTTTTATACCTTATCGGTTTCAACAGTTGCAGGAGTTGAGACTACGAAAATTATTTTTGAATAGCCTAATAAAACAAAGAGCCCATCAATTATGATGGGCTCTTTGTTTGTTAAGTATAAATTATTAAAGTCAGAGGTCACTTACAGAATAGCAGGAATGACAAACCTGACAAAAATACTTGGCTGTCAGGAAAAAATTCGGGGTTAAGCCAGAACTTTTGCTTCCGGGTATCTTTCGAGCCACAGTTTCAAGGATTCAATTCTGTTAATAGTGATGATGGTTTTGTAGTCCAACTGCACTTTAATCCTCTTTTGTGGCGTTTTGCTTATTTTTCTTTTCGGCTTGGTCATAATGTACTTTTTAAATGATGTTGTAACATTAACAATAATCCTGCCCGAAAGTTCAAGGGGGGTGTTAAAATTTGCTAACAATTAGGGTGTTAATCGTTTAAATGA
>CAMBRL010000191.1 GCA_945870105.1 Chitinophaga pinensis | reverse complement strand
ATATCCACTTCATATACACCACCGTTGAGGGTGTAATACAGTTTTGTCTTTGCTTCGTTGGTTACTAATCCAGCAGGATGGTTGGAAGCAGAGCCAAATGTTAAGCTAAGTTCAATTGCTTTGGTGACAGGGTTTACACGCACTAATTTGCCGGGTGTATCGTTTGCCGGATTAACCCAGTCTAAAATTCCGTTACACAGCACCCATAGTTTTCCATTGGCATCCAGCGCCAGCGCTTTTGGGTTATGCCCCGCTATAAACGTTGCGGTAACGGCATTGGTAGACGTGTTGATAACAGCAACCGTGCTGTCTTTATCATATCCGCCTGAGTTGGCCACAAATACTTCGCTGCCTATCAGTTTCATTTGTTCTGCTCCCTGTCCGCCTGTTGCAATGGAAGTTGTTACCATGTTAGTGTGGAGGTCGATAACCTTTACTCCCGAAGCCCAATCCGTGATATAGCCTTTGTGTTCGTCAATACCCAGAAAATAGCGGGGCGTTCCCAGATTTTCAATTACACCCATTGAAATAAAATCAGAAACGTTTACTACTTCTACTTTAGCTGCATTGTTTACAACAATATATGCTTTGTTGTAATGCACTTCTATTGAGTTAACGATGTTGCCCAAAGGTCTATTATTTACCACTTCAAAAATATTATTACTCACTGCGCCCGATGTTCTGTTGTAGAAACTAACGGTTCCTGTTCCTGTGCCGAACGGTCCTTCGTTGCTAATAAATACTCCGCTTTCATAAGCACCTTGTGGTATGTTATCTTCATCTGGTTTACATCCGCTAAGTGCAGTAATTAATAATAGAAGCCCCATCCCGACCTTCCCCAAAGGGGAAGGAGCAGAGAAGTTAAGTTTGCGAGAAGAAAGCTGTTTTGTTAATTTCATTTTCATGTTGTTTTGTTCTGGATTGGTTTATATTAGTTAATGTATTGTTTAGGCGTTTTTTCTAAAGCCTCCCCTTTGGGGAGGTTGGTGGGGCTATTTTAAAGGTTAATGAAACAGTAAAACTTCTTCCCGGCATGGCCCGGTAGGCGAGCGTTTGATAGGTGGTATTCCAAATGTTATTGCTGCGAAAGCCAAAACCAATGGCGTATTTGTTCAGCTTTAGATCGTAGTTTAAGAGCAGGTTGCTCACTGTAAATCCGGGCAATGATGCTGTATTGTCGGATGTAGTAAAGCGTTTGCCCGTGTAGGTTTGTGAATAGGAAATGAAAACCGTTTTCCATTTGAAGTTGAAGGATGCACTCAGATTATGTTGCGGTACATAAATCAATTGTTTATCAATGCTGGCTTGCAAAGCATCAGAAGTTTCAACAGTGGTTGAAAGTGTATAGGAATAAAATGCGTTGATGCCGGTTTCAATCGTGCGTTGCTTAAATCGTAAACCTGCTTTGCTTTCAAATCCCCGTGCCCATACTTTTTGCAGGTTCACAGGTGTCCAGATATTATTATTAGTTGGTAAGGGTTGCCACAAAATCCAGTTATCAATTAACGAACTGAATGCAGTTGCTGAAAAATTGGGAGTAAACAATTTTGTGGAATCATTGAATGAAGTGAAAATTCCGGCTTCTGCATTCCAGCCGCTTTCGGGCTTCAGGTCGGGGTTTCCGCCCGGCACCCAAAAGCGGTCGTTCATAGTAGGTACACGATAGCTGCGTGAAACATTAGCTTTTGCCGAAATGGATTTCCACACTTTTCCTTCCATTCCTAATGAAGGTGTAAAAGGGACAGCATAACCTTCTACTAACTCTTGTCTCAGGTTTACTGTTGCCTTCCAGTTTATTTTGGTAAAAGGGTAGAGGAACGAGAGAAATGCTGCCGCCTGATTACGTGTTTTGGCAGTGCTGTATTGAATAATGTCGGCATAGTAATAGGTATAATTAATTCCAACGTTGAGCTTTGCTTTTTTAAATACCTGCGTTGCAAATTCTGCTTCGCTGATAATGCCTTGTGTGTTTACTTTTTCATGCACATCTGCTGTTTGATTTTCATATCGCAGATATTCATTCAGCCAGGCTACTTTTGTTTTTAGTGTTGATTTTGCAAATAGTTTTTTTGCTTCAATCATAAATCGGAATGAACTGTCGCTTTGCTGTTCATGATTATCACTACTGGTCATAGAAGGTGGCAGGTTGCGGTGCGTATAAGTATGCCATGCGTGCAGCGCAACACTATAATTGCGTTTGAACAGACGATGGATTTCTGCAGTTCCGCCATAGCTGAAATAGTCAGCGCTGACAAGTTTTTCCTTTGGACTTCCAAACTTTGCGGTGTTGCTGTACGGAAAATTATTTTCGCATTCACGATAATAACCCGCCACCCGCGAATACCATTTTTTATTGGAGAAAATTCCTGAGCCTGAACCTTCATAAAGACCAAAGCTTCCGGTTAATCCCGAGGCAGAAATATTCACTGCTTTTTTAAAATCAGGTTGTGAATTAAGGTGAACAGCTCCACCAATTACTCCGCTGCCGTAAAGCGAAGCTGAGCTTCCCAATTGTATCTCTGCACTATTAATTAGTGCAGCAGGAATGAGTGCAAAATCAGAAAGCCCGAGATTAGGCGGATTGATATTAATGCCGTTCCAGAATAAACCTGTGTGTGCAGGCCCTGTGCCGCGAATACTGATAGTTGCAAGGCTTCCTTGTCCGTATGTCTTTAAGAATATCCCGCTGTTTTCCGAAATCAGTTCTGCTAAGTTCAGCAAATGACTGGCTTCAATTTTCTTCCGGTCAATTTTAATAATGCATAGCCCGGTGCTGAAATCATTCAGCCGGGTTTCATCAACTTTTACTTCGGGTAAGCTGTAAACAGAATCGGTTTTTATTTTTTGGGCAATAGCAGAGCAGGTGCAGACTATGCACAATGCAACCGAAAGAATAATTCTGCAAAAAAGCACGCAGAAAAAGAACTAATTGAAACAAACGATAAACCGATTTTACTCAGTCCGCTCAATACTTTTTACCCGAAAGCATTAAACCTTTGTCGGGCTATGGCAGGTCTTCTGACTCGTTCTTTTTCGGAGCCTTCCCGTCCGCATCAGGCGGACAGTGGCAAAGAATTCCGAAAAATTTTCTTCACCCATAAAGGGTGAAGCTACTTACAGCAGCGGGAACTGTTCAGGATTTGCACCTGATTCCCATTTTAATCCTGTGAATTTGACTTCTTCACTAAGAACCATCGCTTGAATGCAAAAGTATTAATTTTTAAATGACAAATAAGATTGAAGATATTTTCCTAAACTTGCTGAGTATTTTTTTAGTTCAAAAAGCTATTACTATGTCAAAACTTGTTACTACTATACTTTTCTTTTTATTCGGATATTCTGTTTTTGCACAAACCAATCAGGAGTTTGAAATTTTCGTTAATGGAAACGTGGAAAAAATCACGCCAGGTAAGAAGAATATCTTCATAACATCTAAAGGCGATACCATTGTTTACAAGGTTGATGACATTATCAAAGAAATGGTAAAAGACCAACCAAAGGTTAGCAATACAGAAGCAACTGCTACAAACTATAAAGAGCCGGAAAGTGAGAAGGCGCAGGAAATAGCGGTAATTGCACCTGCGGCTGTTGATAAAACGGAGGCAGTAAAACCTGTTGTTCAACAAAAGCCTGTTGAAGTGCCCAAGCAGGAAAAAGTTAATGTCGAAGCAACGCAGCAGAAGCCAGTTAAAACTGCACCTGTGGTGCCTGCCAAGACAGAACCAGCAAAAGAATCGCCAAAACAAAACACACCTGATTTAGCGGAGATTGAGCGCTTGAAAGAAGAGGCGCGAAAAAAAATAAAAAGTAATGCTACTGAAACAGTAGTTAAAACTGTACCTGAAACTAAAAATCAGAACACTATCGTTGAGCCTGAAAAAAAGAATGTTCCAACTGAGAAGGTAAATCAGCCTGTAAAAACTGAAAAAGCTGTAGTTAAA
>CAMBRL010000190.1 GCA_945870105.1 Chitinophaga pinensis | reverse complement strand
AAGTGCAATTAGAATTTCTTCTTTTCGCACTCATCTTATTGGGTGTTGCATTATTTCACAGGCACACGCTTAAGGTTGCATTAGCAGGGCTTACAGCCCTGCTTTTTTATAAGCTTTTTTTTACGGCTGACTTTAGTTTAGCTCAGTTGCTTGTCCACGAATGGAAAAGCCTGGTAAACCTTTTTGGTTTGCTGCTGGGTTTTGCCATTCTTGCCAAACAGTTTGAGCTATCGGGTATTCCGCGTATGCTGCCCAAGTATTTGCCTGATGACTGGAAAGGCGGCTTTGTATTGCTCTTGCTGATTGCGGTTATGTCTTCATTCTTAGACAACATTGCTGGCGCAATGATTGGCGGAACAATTGCCTTGGTTGTTTTTAATGGAAAGGTTCACATCGGGTATCTTGCTGCTATTGTTGCAGCCAGTAATGCAGGTGGTGCAGGCAGCGTAGTGGGTGATACTACTACAACCATGATGTGGATTGATGGTGTTAGCGCATTGGATGTTACTCATGCTTATGTGGGAAGCGCGGTTGCCATTTTAATCTTTGGAATCATTGCTTCCATTCAACAGGATAAGTACCAGCGGATAGAAAAAGATGGTTTGAATAATGTAACCATTGACTACAAAAAAGTAGTTGCAGTTGCGTTTGTTCTTGTCGGAGCAATTCTTGCAAACATTTGGTTAGATTTTCCCGCAGCAGGTGTTTGGGTTGCTATTTTATTGGCTACCCTTTTTACAAAAACTCCATGGAAAGAAGTTAATCATGCCCTCAGCGGTGCTGTGTTTTTGCTGGCCTTGGTGCTGTGCGCATCCATGATGCCGGTAAATTATTTGCCTTCTGCTTCATGGCAAACTACTTTTGGTTTGGGTTTTGTTTCGGCAGTGTTTGATAATATTCCGCTTACGGCACTTGCATTGAAACAGGGTGGCTACGATTGGGGAATTCTTGCTTTTTCAGTAGGGTTTGGCGGTTCCATGATTTGGTTTGGTTCTTCTGCAGGCGTTGCAATTTCCAATATGTTTCCCGAAGCAAAATCAGTTAGCGGGTGGATAAAAAACGGATGGCATGTAACGCTTGCTTATATTATTGCGTTCTTTGTAATGTTGTTGGTGATGGGTTGGAATCCACACGCTCCGCATAAAGAAAATGTACAACACCATTCCTCTCAATAATGCTTAACATACTTCACGATATTTTAGGAAACGATATACAGGCTGCGCTGCTTATCATTCTCAATTTAATTATTCTTGAATGTTTACTTTCTATTGACAATGCCGCTGTGCTGGCAACTATGGTGTTGGATTTGCCCGAAAAGCAAAGAGGTAAAGCATTAAAATACGGCATCATCGGAGCCTATATTTTCCGCGGTGTTTGCCTGATATTTGCTTCTTACCTTATTCAGTTTATGTGGCTGAAAGCAGTGGGTGGCATTTTTCTTATCTGGTTGTGTGCCGATTATTTTATCACCAAAAAAACACCCGAAACCGAAGACGATTTACTGAACAAAAAAGAAAACCGTTTTTTTAAATGGGTAAATAAACACTTCGGAAAATTCTGGTCAACAGTTGCCTTGATTGAGGTAATGGACCTTGCCTTCTCAATGGACAATGTGTTTGTTGCCGTAGCTTTTTCAGACAATATTTACCTCATCTGGACGGGCGTTTTCATCGGTATCTTAGCCATGCGTTTTGTAGCACAAGGTTTTGTTAAATTGCTCGAGAAGTTTCCTGAGCTAACAGCAGTTGCCTTTCTTGTTATCGGAATTCTGGGTGTTAAATTAGTTGCCTCCTTTGGTTGCGATTTTTATCCCGAGTATGGCTTCTGCCAATTTCTGAACGGGCACAATGCCGACATGATTATATCCGCCTTTACGGTAGTAATGTTTATTGCACCTGTGGTTTACAGGCTGCTTGTTAAGAAAAAATAATTATACCCCAACAGCAGAAAGCAACGAACGGAAAATAAACTGCCCGTCCGTATTGCTCAGCAATGGATCCGAAGCGCGCTCAGGATGCGGCATCATGCCAAACACATTGCGCCCTTCGTTACAAACACCGGCAATATTTTCAAACGAACCGTTAGGGTTGGCTTCGTCTGTAATCTTGCCGTTCTCATCGCAGTAACGGAAAAGAATTTGTTTGTTGGTATTGAGTTTTTTCAGCGTTTCGGCATCAGCATAAAAACGGCCTTCGCCATGTGCAATAGGTATTTTTAGTGCTTTGGTTAAAGGAACTTCAGCCGTAATTAATGAGTCGTTTGTTTCAGCCTTGATGAAAACATTTTTGCAGATAAATTTATGGCTGGTATTATGCAACAAAGCTCCGGGAACCAGATGCGCTTCGCACAAAATCTGAAAACCGTTGCAAACTCCCATCAGGTAACCACCGGCATTGGCATGTTCAATCACCTTTTCCATGATGGGCGAAAAACGCGCAATAGCACCTGAGCGCAGATAATCACCGTAAGAAAAACCGCCCGGCAACACAATAAAATCACAACCTTTCAGGTCTTTGTCTTTGTGCCACAGTTCTTCCACCTCTTGCCCCATACCATTACGTAGGGTATAAATCATGTCCTGATCGCAGTTCGAGCCCGGAAATATTACAACGCCAAATTTCATAGTTTGATAATTTTACAGCGCAAAATTATCGTTTTGTCTTTCACTTCGGTAAAAAAGATAGCGTGATAAGGTGTTTTTGCCTATTCGTCTAAAGCAGGTAACTAAATAGATAATCATCAGTAAAACGTCTTTGATAAAATTGAATCACGACATGAAATTTTTCCACGCTATAATTTTTTTACTCTTCAGTTTCACCGCTTTTTCGCAAACTTCCGAAAACTACAAAGGCAGAAAAGTAAATGAAAAAGATGCAGCAGGACAAAAGCAGGGGCATTGGGTAATCCTTAACAGCGCAGGTAAATTCCCCGGTTTTGCCGAAGGCGAACTTACTGAAGAAGGTGATTACTTAGACAACAAAAAAATCGGCATCTGGACAAAATACTATCCGGGCGGAACAAAAAAACATGAACTCACCTTCACCAACAACCAACCCAACGGCTACGCAAAGTTCTATTATAAAGACGGCCTGTTGCAGGAAGAGGGAATGTGGAAAGACAACAAGTGGGTAGGTGAATACCGCTATTACCATGAGAACGGAAACCTATTCTATAACTGGGTTTACAATGCAGCCGGCAAACGTGAAGGCACACAACAATATTTCCACGAAAACGGAAACCTGATGATTGAAGGTTCCTGGAAAGAAGGTTCCGAAAGCGGTTTGTTGAAAGAGTATTATGAAAACGGTTCAGTAAAAGCCGAGAAAACATTTGCAACCGGAAAGATTGAAGGCGCCACCGTTAAAAACTACGAACAGAGTAAACAGTTTGACGATAATGCACCCAAAGCCAAAAAATTGGCCGAAAGCATTAAGCAGCAACATCAGGTAAAAACAACAGCTTCTATTGCTACAAGCATTGCAAATGTTAAAGAAGAAAAAGCTGCTAACGTAGGTATGATTGGTGACGGACAAAAAACCACCTACAACAAATTCGGCAAGCCTTTACTTTCAGGTGTTTTTCGCAACAGTATGCTTATTGACGGCAAAGAAAACGTGTATGCCGAAGACGGCACTTACCTTAAAACCTATATTGTTAAAGAAGGTAAACGGGTAAGTGAAGAGGTGAATAAACCCTAACCGTCATTGCGAGGGAGGAACGACAGAAGCAATCTTTTTCAAAAATGAGATTGCTTCGCTATTGCTCGCAATGAAGAAAAATTTCCTTTCCTTTGAGGTCCTTTAAACAAGGACTTTTTTTATTGTTATGACAGAGCAGAAACTTGTAATCTACAACACCCTCACCCGCCAGAAAGAAGATTTCAAACCCATCAACCCGCCATTTGTTGGCTTGTATGTATGCGGTCCTACGGTTTACAGCGATGTGCATTTGGGCAATGCCCGCACCTTCGTTTCCTTTGATATGATTTACCGTTACCTGGTGCATCTT
>CAMBRL010000189.1 GCA_945870105.1 Chitinophaga pinensis | reverse complement strand
GCAGAATCAGAGTTTTGATCAGGAATATATAGAGTTGCTTAGTGTTTTTCAATAACTTCGTGCGAATGCATTATCTTATCAGTATATGCCAAAAGGACTGCTGATAGTAAGAAGACGATGTGAATGGCAATTTGTAAAATAGCGTCCTGCAAAGGAATATTATGAATATCAATAAATGTCTTTAACAAATGTACTCCCGAAATACTTACAAGTGAAATAATAAGCTTGATTTTTAAGGTACTTGCATTTATTTTAGTTAACCAGTCAGGCTTATCAACATGGCTGTCAAACTCAATTTTGCTTACAAAAGTCCAATACCCGCCAATAAATACAACCACTAACAGGTTAATAACCATTGATATATCGATCAGCCCTAAAATGGAGAGCATAATAGTATTTTCAGTTAACGTAGAAAAGTCTGTAATCAGATGCCATAATTCCTTCATAAACTTCACGGCATATAAAACCGAGGCAACAATAAGCCCCAGGTAAACGGGCATTTGCAGCCAGCGGCTAAAAAAGATAAATTGTTCTAATTTCTTCTCAAACTTTAACATATTTTGTTTTTAAATTATGGGTTAGATCTCGTCCTGAATAGTTATTAACATGGGGCAATAGAGTTTGTTTTTGATATTTAAGTATTTAACATGTTTTAAGAAAGTTATGTAAAACAGAATCTGCAACAATCCGGTAGTGCTTCATGAAATACCTTCTACTCAATAATACCTGGCAGCATAAAATTACCCATAAATGATTGACAATTATTTCAGTGTAAAGCAGGTAACATACCCGCGGTAGTAAGCATCGCACTAAAAATACCAAGAGACTGTCAACGTTTTTTGATTTTACGCATCTTTGTTAACTCCAATGAGTATGAATTCCCGTCCTTTTCAAACTTTTGAGTATCTTTAGGCAGTTAAAATTCAAAATCGATGATCTGGACAAAACGCTGGTTTCAACTTACTGTTTTAATGATGCTGGCATTTGTCTGGGGCAGCTCATTTATCCTGATGAAGATCGGGATGAAGAGTTTCAGCAGCGACCAGGCGGCGGCTTTGCGTATTTTACTGGCTTCACTTGTATTGTTGCCCATAGCTATCAAACAAATTAAAGCATTGCAGCGTAAAGACCTGAAAAGTTTGCTGATAGCCGGATTCATAGGCAGCTTTTTCCCGGCATTCCTCTTTATGAAAGCCGAAACACAAATAGACAGCGCGTTGGCAGGAATGCTCAATTCCCTGACTCCGGTTTTTACACTCATCGTTGGCCTGCTTTTTCACCGGACTGTGTTTAAGTGGATGCAGGTTGTTGGTTTGTCAATTGGCCTTGCAGGTGCTACCGGGTTAATCCTCGCAGGCGACGGATTTCATTTTGGCACCATAAATAGTTATGCCTTGTATATTGTACTTGCTACCTTTTTTTATGCTATCAGCATGAATCAGATCAAATCCAAACTGCCACATTTAACAGGGGTTCAGGTTACATCATTTTCCTTTCTGTTTATTGGCCCGGTGGCATTGATATACCTTTTAACAACAGATTTTGCCCCTGTATTGGCTAATCCCGGATGGCCTCTGCATTTGCTGGCCCTGGCTGCACTCGGTATTTTAGGATCGGCGGTTGCCATGTTATTTATGAACAGCCTAATACGGTATTCTTCGGCTGTTGCCGCATCATCAGTTACGTATATTATCCCCATCTTTGCCATTATGTGGGGGCTGCTTTATGGCGAAAAAGTGACCTTGCTTCATTTGATTTGTATGTGCTTTATTCTGGCAGGTGTTTACCTCATCAACTGGAAAAGAAAAAATAAGCTACAAAACATATCAAAATGATGGTAAAAAACAAACTTGATAAATCATTCGGGCCTTCAGGAACGTTTGCAGGCTACACCATTTTTATCATTGGATTGATAACAACGTATTCAAACTGGGGCGGACTGATCCTGGTTGTACTAGGTGCCTTAATGGGATTTTCGTCAACAAGTACGTTGATTGATTCTGATAAAAAGAGGATTATGTTTTCTAATAACCTGTTTGGCTTTATTAAAACCGGAAAATGGATTAACATTGATCCTTCAATGAAAGTTGGCATTAAAGAATCAAATATTACCTGGACGACATTCAGCAGAAGCAACCGCTCAATAGATACGGTTAAAAAAGATTTCAGAATAGCTCTCTTTGATGCTGAAGAGAATGAAATTATGGAGATCAGCAAAAATGATTCACCCGAAACAGCAATGGACCAGCTTAATATAATTGCCAGTCAGTTGGGGTTAAGTGCGTTATGAGATTTTCAGGATAAATTTCCGCTTGTTGTGTTAACCACACTCCTGTTTTACCAACAGGTAAGAGACTAATCCGGCAATAGCTGTTCATATACTGAAGTTATTCAGTACAAGCCCTTGCGGGGATAATACTTTTCCCTTTACAAAAAGCATGGATTGCCAGGCGCGACGTAAAAAAAATAAAAAATTTCCGGTGCCGGAAACACAATTTCAATTCAGATGTCATTAAAAAACACACCAGGCATTATGAGGTTTATGGTACTTATACTGCTTTTAAAATGTGGTATTTGTTTTTCACAAACCGGGAAGGATAGTTTAAACAAAATAAACCTGAATCCGGTATTCTATGCAAATACGCTGGCAACACACCCCTTCGGAATATTCATATCCAGGATAAATAGCAACTTCCAGGTAAAATCATCGCCTAGGATCTCAGTAGCTATAAATATTTCGAACGGAAATGTATGGCTTCCCTATGTGAAAGCCTATTTGCCTCTGAACGAAGCGGATAAATCAGCTATGCGCAATATTGGTTGGCATGAAAGGGCCTATAATTACGATACAATAAACACGCCTTCCAAAACTATTGAGTCTCTTGCAGATGGGATTATCAGGTTATACCAGATTAAGCTTGTCATTCCTCTGTCAGCCAACCAGGAATTGAAAATAAATACCCGTATGTTTTCACTTGATCCTGGAAACAGCCCCTATGCTTCTTTAACAAGTGATAAGTTTATCGAATGGTTTCATTCGAATATATCCGGAGGCGAAGATCCTTTTGCCCGGAAAGCCTATGGATTTAACCAGGCGAAAATTAGTTATACAGATAAAAATGGCAGGACATTTAACGTTGACAACGGAGATTTTATATTCTCAGGAATCGATCTGTCGTATTACCGTTACCCGCATTTTAAACTTCTTGAAAACAGAAATATCTATACCAATTTCGGGTTGCAGTTAGGCATAAATATAAATTCAATAAATCCCGGTCTGGATTTTGGATTTAATCCATCCATTATAAAAAAAATAAATTTTAAACACGGGAATGAACTCCGTTTTGGAGTTAGCCTGGGGGCTTTACGTCACAGTGTATTTCAATCCGGGGATCATGTGCAACTAAGCAACAACTTGTTTTTACTTAGTTCCGAATTCCTGTTGGGTTATGTAATGCCATTTAAAAACAGCAGCTATTTTTCCATTGCAACAACTTACTATATCCAGAATTCATATAATAAACGAAGTGATTTTGATGATATGGTATTAGTGGGAAAAAGAATCAAAAGTCACTGGCACTATGCTGTTTCGCACCTGTACCGAACCATAACTGCCAATAATCTAATATTATCTTATTCAAAAGGCGCATTTGCTATTTCGGTATATGCAAGGGAAGATCTTTTGGTAGATAATGCCCCCGATGTACAAACAGGTATTGGTATGCAAATGAGTTTTAAATAAAAAAGGCTGTCCCAATGTTGAGACAGCCTCTTCTTAACTAAATGCAATTTATTTTATAATAGTAAAACTTGCCGGTAGTTCTCCGCCGGATACAATAGCAGTTATATATTGAACCTGGGCATGCGTAAAATCCCCGGAAATTTCGCAATTTCCGCCATTTATTTCTCCATGGACAACAGGAGCATAAAGCACATTGTTATCCATTACTATGGCAATGGCTTTGTCAAGATTACGTTTAGTGACATCAGCCCAAACCTGTATTGCAGGCGTTTTGAACTTAAACAAAATATTGTCTTTTTGCCTGCCTGCATCATGCTTCACTTCAAAATTTTGAATGTCAGAGCCGGTCAATGGGATGCGGTTTCCTTCTTCCATTCGCAAAGCATAAAGACAAACATCAGTATCCCCGAAAAAATTACTCCAGGCAAACTTGCATTTGTCACCAAGTTTAAGCGAGTTCAGGTACTGAACAACTGATTTCCTTTCAGTAGCAGAAGATATACAGCCTATGTT
>CAMBRL010000188.1 GCA_945870105.1 Chitinophaga pinensis | reverse complement strand
TCCAGTAATGAATTAAAGAACGGAGTTGGTGGTTGGGATATGTATTCATTCCAATTGTATAAAGAAGCCCGCCCCGAAATGATGCGCATTGCAAAAGGCGAACTGAAAGATGATGGCGGCAAACCTGTTACCGCTGCAAAAATTGAATTGAAAAATATCAAGACAAAAGAAATCCAACAGGTGGATGTGGACACCATTTCAGGTGAATATGTAGCAGTAATGAATATGAATACGGATTACATCATGACGGTAAAAAGTGAAGGCGCAGCTTTCACCTCACAGTTTATTGCAAAAGAAGATACAGCTAAATCTTCGGCTTTAAAAGCTGTTCAGAAAATTGATTTTGAAGTAAAGAAAATTGAAACAGGTTCTGCTCACCGAATCAACAACATTAATTTTGAAACTAATTCTTACCAAATGGATGAAAATTCAAAGTTGGTATTAGATGAGTTCATTCTTTTTCTCAAAGAAAATGCAGGTATAAAAATTGCTATTCACGGTCATACCGATGACATTGGTAATGATGGCGATAACATGAGGTTGTCGCAAAACCGCGCACAGGCAGTATATAATTACATAGCGCAAAAGGGAATTGACAAAGGTCGCTTGAGCTACAAAGGCTTTGGCGAAACCAAGTTCTTAGTTCAGAATACTTCTGAAGAAAACCGAGCAAAGAATAGAAGGACAGAGTTTGTTATTGTGGAGAAGTAATATCACGCTTTATTCTCCAGCATTCCCAGGTAACTGCTGTAACGCGATATACTGATCTCACCTTTCTCAACAGCAGCTTTAACAGCACAACCCGGTTCACTCACGTGTTTGCAATTGTAATATTTACATTCCGACAAACGTTCCAGCATTTCAGGAAAATAATGGGCAAGATCTGCATCTCCCATGCCCGATAAGCCAAATTCTTTTATGCCGGGTGTGTCAATTACAAATCCACCGAATTCGAGTTCAAACATTTCGGCAAACGTAGTGGTGTGTTTTCCTTTCAGATGAACAGATGATATTTCGCCTGTTCGTAAATGCAGATTGCTATCAAGAGCATTTACCAATGTAGATTTTCCTGTTCCGGAATGACCTGCTATAAGACTTACTTTGTCTTTCATTGCCGCTTTCAGTTCATCCAGATTGGTTCTTTCAGTAGCAGAAACAGCAATGCTTTTATACCCGATGCTATCATACATAGCCATCATCTCTTTCATTGTTTTTGTTTCTTTTTCGTCCAGCAGATCAATCTTATTGAACACTACCATTCCCGGAATTTTATAGGCTTCTGCTGTACATAGAAAACGATCAATAAATCCTGCACTGGTGCGTGGCTCAGCAATAGTTGCAATAACTATAGCTAAGTCCATATTTGCTGCAATTACATGTGTTTGTTTGCTCAGGTTTATTGATTTGCGGACAATATAATTCTTGCGGTCAAGCACTTCATGAATTACTGCATCACCAGCTTCTGAAACTTCTAATCTAACTCGGTCACCAACTGCAACAGGGTTGGTGCTTTTGCTTCCGTTAAGGCGCATTTGTCCGCGCAGGCGACATTCTAATCGTTGCTTGTCGTCTGTTACCGCGCTAAACCAGCTGCCGGTTGATTTGGTGATGATGGCTTCCATTTTTCTTTAACCGCAAAAGTAGGGAAACGCTCCGTTATGCTGAATTTATTTCAGCATCTGCAAAATGAGACACTGAAACAAGTTCAGGGTGACGAAATAATTATCTTTGTCCAATCATGTCAGTAAAAGTATCCAACCTCACCAAAATATATGGCCAGCAAAAAGCGCTGGACAATGTTTCGTTTGAACTGAAGAGCGGTGAAATACTTGGTTTTCTTGGTCCCAATGGTGCAGGAAAATCAACCATGATGAAAATACTTACCTGTTACATTTCGCAAACGTCAGGCAAAGCAGAAGTATGTGGTTTTGATGTTAACGAAAACCCTATTGAAGTAAGAAAAAATATCGGTTACCTACCCGAGCACAATCCGCTTTATTTAGACATGTATGTGCGCGAATATTTAGAATTTGTGGCAGGACTTTTTAAATTAAAAAATGTAAAAGAACGAGTAGGGGAGATGATTGAAATCACCGGTCTTTCGCCCGAAAAGCATAAACTGATTGGCGCTTTATCAAAAGGCTATCGTCAGCGAGTGGGCATTGCACAGGCACTGATTCACAATCCTCCGGTGTTGATTTTAGATGAGCCTACTTCAGGTCTTGACCCCAATCAATTAGTGGAGATACGTCAGCTGATTAAGAATATAGGAAAAGAAAAAACGGTGATGTTCTCAAGCCATATTATGCAGGAGGTAGAAGCCATCAGCGATCGTGTTATTATCATCAACAAAGGAAAAATTGTTGCCGATAAAAAAGCTGATGAACTTCAAACTAGTAGCAAAGCGCAGCAAATTATTACTGTGGAATTTGATAAGCCTGTAGATGAAAAATTGTTGAGAAAAATTACCGGAGTGGAGAACGTTTTTGCAGAAAATAACAACCTGTTTAAACTCTACTCATCTTCACAAAACGATCTGCGTGCTGCTGTTTCTCAATTTGCACAAGACCAGCATCTGCTTATTCTTACGCTTCAGAAAGAGGAGCAGAAACTGGAGAATATTTTCAGGGAGCTGACGCAGTAATTCTTATTTCGCCCTCATCAACCTATCCACCTGAGCAAAATCTATCTTTCCGCCCTGTTGAATTTGGCCTATCCATGAACGTATAACCTGAGCTTTATCTTCTCTGCCGTAAGCCGAATAAACCAGTTGCAGTTTATCAAGACTATAAAGGAAATTAGGGTCAATTCTCAATGCATTGTAAAGTTCGTTAAGCGCATCTTCCGGGCGGTTCATGTCCAGATAAATATTGGCAATGTTATGATGCGGCTGAGGAAAATTATCCCATTTCTTAATTGCTTTCTGATAATACGAAATGGCTTTGCTGTATTGTTTTTTGCCTGCATAAAACATTCCAAGGTTGTTATAAATACGGATGGCATCCTGTGAATAGTTGAGTTCATTGAGGTAAAACTTTTCAATGTTTGCCCACTCTTTGTTACGTGAAAATGTGCGCACCGCAAATACTAACAAAACGGGAATCAGAACTGCAGTAAAAGCAACAGTAAATTTTTTGCTTGCCGCATATTCGTAAGCAAATGCAATAAGTATGAGCAGGCCAATACCGGGTATATAGAGCCAGTGTTCGAGGTATATTGAATTAAGCGGAATAATTCCTATAAAGGGCATCAGTGCTGCAAAAAACCAGGCAAGGCCAAGAAATAAAGCAGGTTGCTTTTTTATAATAAAAATGGAAAATGAAAATAATGAAACTGCAATAAAACTGATAAATACCGGTGCATTCAATAACTCGGTATAAGCAGTGTAAGGCTTCTCATAATTCAGATTTTTAGGAAACAAAAACATACTGAAATACTCAGGAAGAATATTTAAAAACGTAATGATGCGGATGTGAAGATTTTCGGTGTAAAGATTTTTTTCTGAAGTTAAACCAGCTTCATCTCCAAATTTAAAAACTGTAAATTTTAAAACCAGATAAGTAATATCTAATGCAACAAACAAACCCAGCCAAAGCCATACTTTTTTTGTCTGCTTTGCATTTTGTTTGAAATGGAAGTAAAGCATAACAATAACTGCAAGCGGAAGAAATACTACCATGTTTTCCTTGGTGAACAGGGCGAAGACAAAAAACAGAAAAGACAAAAGCATCCATTTCAGTTCTGCATTTTCTTTTATTCCTTTTACCAAAAACAAAAGTCCGGAAAGAAGAAAAATACCTGAAAGCGGATCGGCCAAACCGGAGATATAACTCACTGCCTCGGTCTGCACAGGATGCAGGAGAAAGAGTGCAGCAGCAATTAAACTTCCGTTTCTGCTGACAGTTAATTCAGCAAGAAAAAGAAATAACAAAAACGCTGCAAGGGCATGACACAGGATTGAAAACGCATGAAATACAAAAGGTTTTTGTCCGAAGACTTTTGAGATTACAGCAAAAGCAAATTGTTGATTTGGTCGGTAAAAATTTCCATTAACGTTTGCGCCCTGTGTTACTCCAGTGGTGTAAATTTCTTTGATTTTAAATTCTTTTACCGATTTATTTTTCTCAATAAAGAATTCATCATCAAAAAGAAAAGGTCCATTAAGAACAGGAAAGTAAGATGCAAACCCAGCAACTAATATAACAGCAAAAACAGCAAGATTGGAAGAGATAAATTTATCCCACATATTTTTTTAATTCCAGTTTTTCGCCATCAAACACCGCATAGGTGTTGTGTGAAATCCAGTCACCCAGATTGATATAAAAACTATCATTTCCTACATCCATATAGAG
>CAMBRL010000187.1 GCA_945870105.1 Chitinophaga pinensis | reverse complement strand
GAACTGGAGATAACGGTAAAAAGCAATTACATCCCCAAACCTCAGACGAAATGAAAAAGCACCTCATCAGTCTTCTCTTTATTGCACTTTCATTCAGCGCCTTTCCGCAGGAAGGCAGTTTGGGCGATATGTTCAATGACGAAGAAACGCCCAAAGAAAAAACACCCGTTATAGCCACCTTTAAAACAACCCGCCTTATCAATACACAAACCATTGAACAGGTGAAGCATGGCGAACTTGATTTTCGAATTTCGCACCACTTCGATGATATTGCCGGAAAAGCCGGAGGTGTGCAAACCCTCTACGGATTTGACAATGTTACTGACATCCGCCTTTCGTTCGACTATGGAATAACCGACAACTGGTGCGTGGGTTTTGCCCGCAGCAAAGGAGCCTACCTCCACCGCCAGATTCTTGATTTTTCATCAAAGTATAAAATCATTTCGCAGCGCAAAAACGGTGGATTTCCCTTAACCATTTCTGCTTATGTGATTGCCGGTTTAACCACCATGAAAAGTTCTGAAGATATTTATGCTGTTAATTATTTTAAAGACAAATTTTCGCACCGCATGAATTATGTAGGGCAACTTATTATAGCTCGTAAAATAACCAGCGGCATTTCACTTGAATTGCTGCCCACCTATATCCACCGTAATTATGTGCATTATACCGACAAGAACGAATTATTTGCATTGGGCATAGGCGGAAGAATAAAATTTACTAAACGAATGGGTATTGTTTTCGATTACTACTATGTGTTTGATAAAATGCGCACACCAAAAAACGGGTACTACAGCCCGCTGGGCATAGGTCTTGAAATTGAAACAGGCGGACACGTGTTCCATATCCTGTTCAGCAATAACAAAGGCTTAATCGAAAGCCAGTTCCTTACCGAAAATCACTCAAGCTGGCTAAAAGGCGAGTTCCGTCTTGGTTTCAACATCTCAAGAATTTTTAACGTTATTAAAAAGAAAAAAAATGAAAACGATTAATATCATCATACTTGCTTTTACGGCAATAGCATTGGTTACCGGTTGTGATAAAGATAAAACACCTATTCCGCTTTCCGACAATGGTGGCGGCAATTGCGATACCAATCACATTTATTTTGTAAACGATGTGCTTCCAATCCTCAGCAGTAACTGCGCAAAAAGCGGTTGCCACGATGCCATATCGCACGAAGAAGGCATAAATTACACAACACATGCCGGTGCTTACGGAACAATTAAGCCTGGTGATTTAGGCGACAGTGAAATGTATGAATCTATCACATCCAATGATCCCGACAAAATAATGCCACCTCCAGGAAATACCCCACTTACAGATGAACAGATGGATATTCTTGCGCAGTGGATTATTCAAGGTGGGTTGAATGATGTCTGTACCGAAGGCGACAGTGGAAGCTGTAGCACCGCAAACATGTCGTTTCTAAATGATATTGCGCCCATCATTTCTACAAATTGCAATGGCTGTCACAGTGGTAGTTCTCCGTCAGGTGGTATTAATCTGAGTAATTATTCAGGAGTAGCAGCTGTAGCTGCATCGGGTAAATTGTATAATTCAGTTGCGCAAAACGGTATGGCTCAATCCATGCCGCAAACATCAAAACTTAGCAACTGTAATATAAACAAGATAAAAGCATGGGTTGATGCAGGATATCCGAATAACTGATTAGAATAAAAGAAGGTGGAAGAACAATCTTAGAAAACAACTTTCACCGTTTTCTTTTTCCCTTCTCGCAGGGCAACCACTTTTACTTTATCGCCAGATTTGTAAAGGCTCAGTGCTTGCATATAGCTTTGCATATCTACAACATCGGTTTTTCCAATTTTGATGACAATGTCAGCGGCAAGTAATCCGGCTTTTGCAGCCGGTTTACCTTCGCGCACTGCGCTTATCTGCATGCCTTTTCCGCTATACATGTAATCTGGCATAACTCCCAATGTAACTTTAAATGCAGGCGTATTGGCTTTATCTTCTTCTTTGGTTTTAGTAAAAGCAAGTTTGCCGTCATCATTCAATTCTGCAATTACTTTTTCTATAAAATCAATTACAACAACCATTCCATTGAAATTGATTTTATCCACATCATCGGATGGTTTGTGATAATCTTCATGTTGCCCTGTAAAAAAATGTAGCACAGGAATATCTTTCAGGTAAAAAGAAGTGTGGTCGCTGGGACCAATACCCGATTCCGTTTTAGTCAATTTTATGCTGTCGGGGATTACTGTTTTCAGCAAATCATTCCAAACGGGCGAAGTGCCTGTTCCATAAATAGCCAACTTGTTTTCTGCAAGACGGCCAACCATATCCATATTAATCATGTAATTAACAGTTGAAATAGGAATGGTTGAATTTTTGGAATAATAACTGGAACCCCACAAACCTTTTTCTTCGCCCGAAAAAGCAATAAATAAGTAATTGTTGTTCTTATATTTTCCTTTCAGGTCTTGAGCTAACTGCAACAATGCTGCCGTGCCGCTGGCATTGTCATCGGCTCCATTGTGGATAGCTTTTGCACCTGTGTTAAGCGAGCTTTCATCGCCAAAACCAAGATGATCGTAATGTGCTCCAATTATAATAGTTGTTGCTGCACCATTACCGATATAGCCAAGTACATTTTTCACACTCACGTCTTTCACACTGTCAGAAAGTGTTTCACCATGTACACCTTTTGGTTTCTGATTAAAAACCTGAAAAAAGGTTCCGTTGTCACCTTTAGGCATCAAACCAATCTCAGCAAATCGTTTGGCGATATAATCTGCAGCTAGTTCTCCGCCTTTAGTTCCGGTTTCTCTCCCTTCTAATTTATCATCGGCTAAATAGGTGAGATCTGTTTTAAGCGATGAAATTATTTCAGCAGAAGACTGCGCAAATCCAAATTGAACAGCAAAAAGAAAAAGTATAAAATGGAAAACTTTATGAAGCATAGCGTTTATATTTGCCGCAAATCTAAGGTTTAGAAACATAATGCCATAAAGGCAAAAAAATACATGACAAAACAAATTATCTATTCATCAATTATTTCAGGTCTTCTTTTTTCTTCTTGCGGTCAAAAACAAGAATCAAATAATCATCAAACCACACCATCCGACAGCGCTGTTCATTACCCGCAGGAAAAACATTTGACCAATGTTCGTCAGTTGACTTTTGGAGGCGACAATGCAGAAGCTTATTGGAGTTTTGACGACAGCAGTTTAGTAATGCAGATAACCAACGAAAAACTTGGTGCTGAATGCGACCAGATTTTTGTTTACGAAGTTGCAAAAGCAGACAGCACTTACAAACCAATATTAGTCAGCACAGGAAAAGGCAGAACCACCTGTTCCTATTTCCTTCAGGGCGATACTACTTTCCTGTATGCTTCCACGCATCTTGCAGCTGATGCTTGTCCGCCAAAACCAGAACAACGTGCCGATCACAAATATGTATGGCCAATCTATGACAACTTTGATATTTTTGTTGCCGACCTTAAAGGCAACATCAAAAAACAACTGACCAATACACCAGGCTATGATGCTGAAGCAACGGTTTCGCCTAAAGGCGATAAAATAGTTTTCACCTCTCTGCGCTCCGGTGACCCTGAGCTTTACACCATGAATATTGATGGTTCTGATGTAAAACAAATTACCAACGGATTGGGTTATGATGGCGGTGCTTTCTTTTCACCTGACGGAACAAAACTGATTTTCCGTGCATCACGACCAACAACTGAAGAAGAAATAAAAGAATACAAAGACCTGTTGAAAGAAGGTTTAGTAATGCCAACCAAAATGGAATTATTCATTTGCAATGCAGATGGCAGCGATTTGAAACAATTGACCAAACTCGGCAAAGCAAACTGGGCTCCTTTCTTCCATCCTTCCGGCAACAAGGTTATTTTCTCATCTAACCATGCTTCTGAAAAAGGATATCACTTCAATTTATTTATGATAAACCTTGACGGAACAGGACTGGAACAAATTACTTACGATGGAGTATTTGATGCATTTCCTGTTTTTTCAAACAACGGAAAACATCTTGTGTTCTCATCTAACCGCAACAATGGTGGCACACGCAACACCAATACATTTGTTGCTGATTGGGTTGAGTAATTTTTACTGACATACGTCATTTTCCGTTTCTTTGCAACAAACTAACATTGCATAGAAATGACAGAGCAGTTAACAATTCTCAAAGACCTATTTGAACCAGAACTGATTGAAGAAATCAGATTAAAATCTAAATACCTGAAACTAAAGGAAGGTGAGGTGCTGCTTGACATTGATCAGCCTGTTTTGTATGTTCCTATTGTGCTGAAAGGTTCTCTGAAAGTTACACGCAACAACGAGAATGGGAATGAATTATTGCTTTATTATGTTGGCGGCAATGAATCCTGCGCCATGACTTTTACCTGCTGCATGATGCGCCACGCCAGCGAAGTCCGTGCTGTGGCAGAAGAAGATTCGGAAGGAATTCTAATTCCCATTGAAATGATGGACGAATGGATGAGTAAATATC
>CAMBRL010000186.1 GCA_945870105.1 Chitinophaga pinensis | reverse complement strand
TTGGCGAAGCCACTGCACGTAAACTTGCTGCCGAAGGCGCAACTGTAATTGTATTAGACAGACCTGAAGATTCAGAAGCAGGAAAAAAAGTTGCCGACTCCATCACCGGAAAATTTCTGGCTGCCGATATGAGCAAGGAAGAATCAGCACAAATCATAAATGATTACCTGAAAAAAGAATTTAACGGAGTTGACATTGTGATTCACAATGCAGGAATAACCCGCGATAAAACAATTGCCAAAATGTATGAAAAATACTGGGACATGGTGTTGAATGTAAATCTGCAAGCGCTTATCAGAACTAATAATCTGTTGCTGAAATCAGGAACCATTCGCAACAACGGACGCATTGTTTGTCTTTCTTCCATCTCCGGTTTTTCGGGTAATTTCGGACAAACAAATTACTCCGCCACCAAAGCAGGAATCATAGGTTATGTAAAAGCATTAGCTGAAGAACTTGCTGCAAATAATATCACCGCCAATGCAGTTGCTCCCGGTTTTATTGAAACTAAGATGACAGCCAAAATGCCTTTGTTCACCAAAATGGGCGGACGCAGATTAAGTAATCTGAATCAAGGTGGCTTAGCCGAAGATGTAGCAGATATGATTACTTTCCTCTCCTCACCGGGTGCGGCAGTGGTTAACGGACAAACGTTGCGGGTTTGCGGAGGAAGTTATATCGGAGCGTAAGTCACGTCACCCTGAACTTGTTTCAGGGTCTTGCAAGTTAAGATGCTGAAACAAGTTCAGCATGACGAAAAACACTACACCATCTTCTTCGGGTCAACCCAAAGGTCAAATTGCTCGTTGGTAACTAAGCCCAACTCAATTGCAACCTGACGAAGTGTTTTATGCTCCTTGTGCGCTTTCTTGGCAATTTTTGCAGCATTCTCGTAACCGATATGTGGGTTCAGTGCTGTTACCAACATCAGACTTTTTTCAAGATGTTCCTTTATCAACTCCAGATTTGGCTCTAATCCGATTGCGCATTTATCATTAAATGAAACACATGCATCACCAATCAATCGTGCCGATTGCAAAACATTGGCAGCAATTACAGGTTTAAAAACGTTGAGTTCAAAATGTCCCGTTGCACCACCGATTGAAACAGCTACATCATTTCCCATCACCTGTGCGCAAACCATGCTCAGCGCTTCAGGTTGTGTAGGGTTCACTTTCCCGGGCATAATAGAAGAACCGGGTTCGTTGTCTGGAATAATAATTTCACCAATTCCGGAGCGCGGACCGGAACTCAACATGCGAATAT
Organism: Chitinophaga pinensis; assembly: GCA_945870105.1. Taxonomy (GTDB): domain Bacteria; phylum Bacteroidota; class Bacteroidia; order SXHM01; family SXHM01; genus SXHM01. Next base: position 3,252 of record CAMBRL010000186.1, on the reverse strand, counting down.
CATTTGCAATTTTCATCAACGAAACTGCCGAGCGTTTCAGTGCGCCCGAAAGTTCAACCATTGCATCATGAGCCGCCAATGCTTCAAATTTATTAGGTGCAGTTATAAACGGAAGCCCTGTTAATTCAGCAATTTTTTTCGCAACCAACACATCATAACCTTTAGGTGCATTTAATCCTGTTCCTACTGCTGTGCCGCCAAGCGCAAGTTCTTTCACCGCCTCCAATGCATTGTTCAAAGCACGAATGCTGTTGTCAATTTGTTGTACGTATCCTGAAATTTCCTGACCCAGTGTTAGTGGTGTTGCATCCATAAAATGGGTGCGACCAACTTTCACAATGTCTTTAAAATCGTTTGATTTTGCTGCAAGCGTATCACGCAATTTTTTCATTCCCGGAATGGTGATTTCCACTACCTGCTTGTAAGCTGCAATGTGCATCGCAGTTGGAAATGTATCGTTGCTTGATTGTGATTTATTCACATCATCATTCGGGTGCAGAATTTTTTTCTCATCAGAAAGTTTTCCTCCGGAAATTACATGAGCGCGATATGCAACCACTTCATTCACGTTCATATTACTTTGAGTTCCGCTGCCGGTTTGCCATATCACCAGAGGAAATTCAGTATCTAATTTTCCTGCAAGAATTTCGTCACATACGTTTGCAATCATATCTTTTTTGTCGGCCGCCAAAACCCCCAACTCTGAATTTGCCATTGCAGCCGCTTTTTTCAGGTAAGCAAAAGCGTAAATAATTTCGCGCGGCATACTTGCTTCCGGACCAATTTTAAAATTGTTGCGAGAGCGTTCGGTTTGTGCGCCCCAATATTTATCGGCAGGTACTTTTACCTCGCCCATGGTATCTTTTTCTATTCTGTATTCCATTTTTTGTTTTGTTATTGCCGTGGCAAAAGTATCAACTATTCCAATTCGTTTTCAATGAATAAAAATTTACTTTTACCCTCTCAAAATCAATAAGATTTGACCAACAATGATTGTGCTGAATAAAAATATTCTTTTTCTTGATAGTGTTCATCCTGCGTTAAAAGATGAACTTAAAAGAATGGGCTGTCATTGTGAACTGGATGAAAAAAGCAGCAAAGAAGAAATAGAAAAAAAGATTGGCGATTATGATGGTATAGTTATCCGTAGTCGTATAAAAATTGATGCTGCACTTATTGATAAAGCAACAAAGCTCAAATTTATTGCACGTGCCGGAGCAGGAATGGAAAACATTGACTCGGAATATGCGAAGAAGAAAAAAATCAAATGCATCAATGCACCCGAAGGCAATCGTGATGCGGTGGGCGAACATGCGTTGGGAATGTTGCTTTCATTGATGAATAATCTGAACAGAGCTGACCGTGAAGTGCGACAAGGCAAATGGTTGCGCGAAGAAAATCGCGGAACGGAACTGATGTTTAAAACCGTTGGAATTATTGGTTATGGAAACATGGGAACTGCATTTGCGCGCAGACTTCAGAGTTTTAGTGTAATGGCATTGGCTTACGATAAGTATAAAGAAAATTTTGGCGATGATTTTATTATTGAAGCCAACATGGATGCCATTTTTGAAGAAGCAGAAGTTGTAAGCCTGCATGTTCCGCTGACCGAAGAAACTAAGTATTTAGTAAACGATGAATTTTTAAGTCGTTTTAAAAATCCAATATACCTCATCAATACTTCACGCGGGAAAGTGGTGAATACAGAAGATTTAGTGAAGCACATAAAATCAGGAAAAGTGTTAGGAGCTTGTCTGGATGTTCTGGAGTATGAAACCTCATCACTTGAAAAATTAGAACCAAAAGATTTACCACCTGCGCTTAAATATCTTTACGAAAGTGATAAAGTAATTCTCACACCTCATATTGCCGGTTGGACATTTGAAAGCAATCAACGCATTTCATTGGTATTGGCAGAAAAAATTGCGAAAATCTTAAAATAGATTTCTTCACAAATATTTAATGCAAGGCTGAAATAGGTTTAAATACCTTTGGCAAAAATTTTTGCAAAATGGACAAATTACTCTTCACGCCCGGACCTTTAACCACCAGCAAAACCGTTAAAGAAGCAATGCTTCACGATTACGGTTCGCGCGATTCCAAATTTGTAAACATGGTGCGAGAAGTGCGAGAAAAACTGTTGACTCTTGCAGAAGTCTCACAAGACAAAGGATATGAAACAGTTATTATCCAGGGCTCAGGCACGTTTGGAATCGAAGCAACTATTTCATCCTCTGTTCCCCGCGATGGACATTTGTTGATTGTTATTAACGGAGCGTATGGTCACCGCATGGCGAAGATTTGCAGTGTTCATGGCATAAAATACACTTCATTGGTTTTTGCAGAAAATGAAATTCCAACTATTGAGAAAACAGAAGATGCTCTGAAAAATGATAGCAGCATAACACATATTGCAATCGTTCACAGCGAAACAACCACGGGAATATTTAACCCTATTAAAGAGTTTGGCGCACTTGCTGCAAAATATAACAAGACTTACATTGTTGATGCTATGAGCAGCTTTGGTGCTGTTCCTGTAAATGTTGCTGAGTTTAATATTGACTTTCTGGTTTCATCTTCCAATAAATGTATTGAGGGAGTCCCGGGGTTTTCGTTCATCATTGCTAAACGCGAGAAGCTGATGCAATGCAAAGGACAGGCAAGAAGTCTTGTTCTGGATGTTTTTGCCCAATGGGAAGGTTTGGAAAATGACGGACAATTCCGTTTTACACCGCCAACTCATAGTCTTGCTGCTTTTCACAAAGCACTGGAAGAATTAGAAACAGAAGGTGGTGTTAGTGCCCGCGCTGCGCGTTACAAAGAAAACTATCAAACCCTTATTGCAGGAATGCGCAAACTGGGCTTTAAAGAATACCTTGAACCCGAAAAACAAGGTTATATCATCACCTCATTTCTCTATCCTAAAGGCAATTTCAACTTCAAAGAGTTCTATAACTCACTAAATGAGAAAGGCTTTGTTATTTATCCCGGCAAGCTAACTCAGGCAGATGCTTTCCGCATTGGTAACATTGGCCAACTTCATAAAAAAGATGTGGAGGCTTTATTGCAAGCGATAGAATCGCTCTTGATCTAGTAAGCCTTCTTGTCGTTTATACCCGATTCTCGTCATTTAAACGATTAACACCCTAATTGTTAGCAAATTTTAACACCCCCCTTGAACTTTCGGGCAGGATTATTGTTAATGTTACAACATCATTTAAAAAGTACATTATGACCAAGCCGAAAAGAAAA
>CAMBRL010000185.1 GCA_945870105.1 Chitinophaga pinensis | reverse complement strand
GCGGCAGCCTGCGTAAGGTTTTTGGTTTTAAAATCGTTTACGGCTGTGTCCATTTGCAGCAGCGATGGAAAGGTGATAGGTGCGCCACCTGCCCCTGTGCGCACGGTTTCGCCATCGTGGGCGTTTTCGCCCCAGTCCAATACATCCTGTTCGGTGCTTAGTTTAGGGGTGTTGGTTTCGCTCAGTTCCAATCCGTAGAGCGCACGCACATCCGCAGCAAATTCACCGCGCCTGATGGCCCGTTGTAGTGCTTCATAAAAGTCATCAACCAGCCAAGCGCCTAATTGTTTGGCAACTCTTACCAATGCGCTTGCTGCGCCCTGTGCCGAAAGGGCTGCCGCCACGGCTAATATCTTTGCTTTATAGGCCGAAAAAAACAAATCAAAACGGGTAACCGTTCCGGGTGTAATAGGTACCTGTGCCGGAGGGGTTACGGTTTTGCGGTCGTTAATCATGCGCAGGGCGCGGTAACGTTTGGGGTTGCTGTTTGGGAGTTGACGGGTAGGCATGGTATATAAATTTTGGGGTTAATAGCTGTTTTTATGATGTTTTACATGCAAAAGCGGTTCTTTATTTTTTAATTCATGTAGTTTGACATGCAAAAGCGAATGTTTGATTTTCATTCTGTATGGTTTGACATGCAAAACCGCATCTTCTATTTTCATTTCATGCAGTTTGACATGCAAAACCGTGTTCTCAATTTTAAATCTGTGCAGTTTGACATGTAAAATCGCACGGTTTCATTTTCATTTGTTGTGTTTTGTATGTCAAACTACATAGTTTTATTTTCATTTATTAAGTTTTGCATGTCAAAGCAGGTGGCTTAAAATTCAGTTATCGGGTTTTAGGTGCAGCAATCAATAAATGATTTTGCAATTATCGGCTTCAAGACGTATTACAGTCAATAGTGATTTTTCAGATGCCTGTTTTCAGTTTCCCAACGGGGGTGTTTTGGCTCCGAATGCCCTGTTTTTGGCTCCCGATGGGGCTAAAACTGTTTGAAAGCCTCTATAAATAAGGCTCTTTGTCCATCCGAAACAGGTAAAAGTTCGCCATTTACCAGCTCAACCTTACTTTTCTTTTTGTGGTAGTGCTTTAATTTTTCAAGATTGATGGTATGCGAACGATGGATTTTAACAAAGCGTTCAGCATTGTTCAATTCACCTTCCACTACCTCTTTCATATCTTTCGGAACGAGTAAAAAATCTACTTCCCACTCATCAAGATATATAAGACAGTATGATCGCTTGGCTTGTAAGCGCCTTATTTTACAGTAAGGAATATTATGAACTATTCCGTTTTCAGAAATGTGCAGATGGTTTTTCTCCATTCTGTATGCCGTTTCATTTGTTTAATAATACAAATGCACAACACCATCTTTTAGGATGATTACTTACCTGCCTAACCCTCGCCCTCAACTAAAAACAGGGTATGGTAAAAACATTGTGGGGGTCTACAGCTTTAGTAATGCAAGTATACTAAAATATTTAAATACTTCAACAACCGGTTTCTGTAAAAGCAAATCAAACCTTATCCCTACTTTTGCCCCCTCACAAAACAAAACACCATGCAACAACTCACCTTCCCCAACGGAGATAAAATGCCCGCCTTCGGCCTTGGCACCTGGAAATCAAAACCGGGTGAAGTATACACCGCCCTGCGCGATGCTATAAAAATCGGTTACCGCCACATAGATTGTGCAGCCATTTATTTAAACGAAGCCGAGATAGGCAATGCGCTGAGAGACACTTTTGCCGAAGGATTGGTAAAACGCGAAGACCTTTGGATAACCTCTAAGCTGTGGAGTAATGCGCACAAACAGGAACAGGTACTACCTGCATTGAAGAAAACATTGAGCGATTTGCAACTGGATTATTTAGACCTGTACCTGGTGCATTGGCCCATTGCCTTTAAAGCGGATATACTTGCCCCGCGCACCGGAAGTGATTATATTACATTAGAGCAAATCCCAATCATTGAAACATGGCGCGGAATGGAAGATGCGCTGCAACAAGGTTTGGTAAAACACATTGGCGTTTCTAACTTCAGCGTAAAAAAACTGCAAGCGTTGTATGACGAGGCAAAACACAAACCCGAACTAAATCAGGTGGAGTTGCATCCCCTGCTGCAACAAAACACCTTGTTTGAGTTTTGCAAACAGCACAACATTCACCTCACTGCCTATTCACCCTTGGGTTCTAAAGACCGCCATCCCTCACTTAAAGCTGCTGATGAACCCAGTCTGTTTGAAAACCCTGTTATTGTTTCCATAGCTGCCAAACACAAGTGCACCACCGCGCAGGTGCTTATCCAATGGGCTATACAGCGCGGCACAGCGGTAATTCCTAAATCTATTAATCCTACAAGATTGAAAGAAAATTTTGATGCGCAGGTTGTTACACTCACTGATTCGGATATGAAAGAGATTGCAGCACTCGACCGCCACTACCGTTTTCTTAATGGCGAAAACTGGACAACCAATGGTTCGCCCTACACGCTGGCAAATTTGTGGGATGAGTAGTCGAAAATTTCTGTCGAAGAAATATATTTGCTTATCTACATGTTTTAAACATTCATCTATTGATAAAATAGCAGATAAAAGATTTTGTCTATTTACCTGCTGATTAGTTTTGTCCAAACCTAAAACACCAACGCCTTGTTAAAAGTATGCCCACTTTTTCTGGCGGTGATTGTGTTTGACGCGTGTTCATGCAACACGGGTAAAAACAACACCTCTAAAATTTCGGAAGGAATTATTGAATACGAAATCACGTATCCCAAGATAGATAAGGATGATATCTTTATGCTGGGCATGATGCCCAAGGACATGAAGATGAAATTTAAAGACAACAACACCATTGGCGAATTGAAAACCGGTGCGGGAGTTTTTACCACCAAGTTTATTACCAATAACAATGAACGCAATTTATTTCACTACCTGAAATTAGTAAACAAGAAATACGGACTTATTCTTGACTCGGCAGATATCTATGGCAGCTACGCCAAAAAACCTGCTGACATGCAATTAATTCCTTCTGATTCAACAAAAGTAATTGCAGGTTATTCATGCAAGCGCATGAACGTGGTATTCAGCGACAGCACAAAAAACTTTGTGATTTATTATACCGAAGAAATAGGGATCAAAGATCCGAACTGGTGCTCGCCCTTCCACGAAATAAAAGGTGTGTTGATGGAATACAACATCACACAGTTTAATGTGGAAATGCACCTGACAGCTAAATCTGTTACTGCGGTTGAAATAAGTAAAGACGAATTTGCCATGCCTGCCGAATACGAAAAAATTACGCAGAAAGAAATGGAAGAAAAGTTCACCGACTTCTGATTTATTTGCTGCTTCCCGAATACTATTTTTCAACCTTTTAGCGTTAGTAAATATATGCAAACCCGTGTTTGCAAATTATTACTTTTGACCGCTTAAGAAAATGGCTTCCAAAGAAAATAAACTTAAAGGCGAAACAAAGAAACCGGTTGAAAAAAAGCCGGCAAAAGAGAATGCTTTCAAACGTTCATTTACTGCCGTAAAACTGTTTCTGGAAAACAAACAGTTACATGCCATCACCGGTGTTCTGTTAATTATCATTTCTATTTTCCTTTTTATTTCGTTCAGTTCATATTTTCTCAACTCTAATCTAAACACACCTAATTGGGGAAGCGACCAGAGTATTATCTCCACTCCTTCGCAAGTATTCAACACCGAAGTGAAAGCAGAAAACCATGCCGGCAAATTAGGCGCATGGACGGCCCATCTCTTTATCTATCGCTGGTTTGGTGTTGCCTCTTACCTGATTGCATTTATTCTGCTGGTTACAGGAATACGTATTTCATTCAAAATTGCTTTCATCAACCTTGGTAAACTTGCAAAGCACAGCATCCTCTATCTCTACTGGTTGCCGCTAACATTGAGTTTTGTTTTCGGGAAATATGCTTTGCTGGGAGGTGGTGTTGGCTTATACATGAATCAACACATCAGCACATTGTTCGGAACTATTGGAACGCTGCTGCTGATTATTTTTTCTGCCTTGGTTTATAGCGTGCTTGTTTTCAGTTTGTCGTTTGAAAATGTTTTTACACGCAAGCCCAAAGAAGAAGAACTAATTCCTGAACCCGAAGTTGCAGAAAGCAAAATTGAAGAAGATGAAGAATTTCCGCACAAAGAAAATGTGCTCATAGTAAAAGAACCGGAAGTAAAACCCGAAACAAACACCGTTGAGTTTGCAGAAACAAAGCCGATTACTAAAAACGAAAAAACAGATGGTGTTGATTTTGAAATAACACAAACTACTGTTGAGGAAGTAGCTGCTGCAACAGGCGCTAACGAAATAACTGCCGAGAACTTAGTGGATGAAGTTGGTGAGTACGATCCTACGCTGGAACTTTCGCAATACAAGTTCCCTCCTATTGATTTGCTGGAAGATTACGTAAGTCAGGACCGCACGGTAAGCGAGCAGGAACTGAATGGCAACAAAGACAAAATTCTGCAAACACTCAATAATTACGGA
>CAMBRL010000184.1 GCA_945870105.1 Chitinophaga pinensis | reverse complement strand
AATTTCCATTACTGGGTTGATCTTTTTAATGTTGCTAAAAAGACAGGTTCATGGACCGATAAAGTAAAAGAGTTTCTTATGCCTCCGGGTTGGTTCCCAAAAGAGTTAGGCGGCATTCAACACCCCAAAGAAATTGATTTAACAACGTACCACAAATACGATGGCGACAGCAAAAAATGGCATGCCTATATTTTTATTCAGTTTGTGGTAGTGCTTGGACTTTCAACCGGAATTATTTTCGGTGAAAAAGCAATGACCTTTATGCAACTCAGCCTTGTTTCGGGTTATGTTACCTGGGCGCTGGTAAATTTAGGCGCTTTGTTTGAAAACCGCAGTTGGATAAGCACTTCTGAATGCCTGCGCTTTCCGCTTACAATTGCTCTTAGTTTTGCCTTTTACGGCTACGAGTGGTTCTTGCTTATTTTTACCTTGGCGGTAGTTTATGCGCTGGTGTCGGTGCTGTGGTATTGGAAAGTGAGAAGCGTAAAATAATATTCGAAAGAAATTATCCGTTGCGTTTTACAAACCCCGCAATCATCTCCAATGCAACATAGCCGGCAACAGGAGCAGTTGTTTCCTCTTCAATAGCCTTATCAATCAGTTGCATTTCTTCCTTGCTTACCGAGTGAAAACCCATTGACCACGAAGGGAAATACCTGCGCTCCAGTTCACCTCTTTTTACAACCGTAACATTGCTGTGGCGCTTGTCTGCAAGCAGTTTTTGGTAAAGTGTTTCAATGTCTTGTTCAGCGCCTTCCAACACCTGCACAAATGTATTGTTGCCGTAAACCAGCAAACCTGTAAGACCGTTATCAATATTATTCTCTTTGCTCCCCTCGGCTATTTCAAGCAGGCTTTTTTCCGAAATATTGTCAACCGGAACACTTTTGTAAATGAGATAACTTAGTTCCATAGTTGGTCTAATTACAATTGTTCTTTCAGTTCCAGTAGAAATGATTTTATTCTTTGTAACGACTTCACCACTTCTGCACTGTTAGTTGTATCCGTAGGGTTGCCTTTCATTTTATCCCGTGCGCCTTGCAGTGTAAAGCCGCGCTCTTTCACAAGGTGATAAATGATATGGAAATTGTCAACATCCTTTTGCGTAAAAAGGCGGTTGCCCTTCTTGTTCTTATGCGGTTTAATAATATCAAACTCTCCTTCCCAAAAGCGGATGAGCGAAGTGTTCACGTTAAACATACGCGCCACTTCCCCTATTGGGTAGAACAATTTCTTAGCTTCGTATTCTTTAACTGGCATTATAAAAAGGTAATTAGATAGGTGAAACCCGTATAAATTATTTAGCAATCATATTCCATTCCCAGATAACATTATCTGAAACTTGTTCTAGAGTTAAACTGGTTTTTGACACCGATTTTATTTTATAATCATTCCATCCACTTGCATTTTTTAGCTGAATAGAATCGTTTTTTACAATAAACTCAAACGTTCTCACATTATCGCCCATTTTAATACTAATGGAAGGAAGGACTTTTTTTTCTTTAGGTACAATGAAACTGATATTAGTCTCACCAGCATATTTATTAATGTCAATTTTTTTCCCGCCTTTTATTGCATCAACTGAACCCCATGTTTTTGCCGACAATAGTTTTAAATTGTTCTTGTCTTTCTTGTTCATAGAATAGTTCTCCTCGAAGCCACCTGTAAAAGATAGCGCTGCAGTTGAAGCCAATATCAAAGTAAGGACTTTGAAAATAGATTTGTTTATCATAACTGCCTAGTTAGTTTGTTATAACTTTTAACAAATATATAACAACAATTCTTAAACGTGAAACTTAGTCAAACGACTGGTTGGCACGTGAAGAAAGTTCTATCACCTTTTCGTATTCGGCAGGTGATAAATCAGAGTAGAAGAAGTTTACAGGATTGATTTTTTCTCCGTTCTTAATAACTTCGTAGTGTACGTGCGGACCGCTTGATGTTCCAGTGTTACCTACATAACCGATTACTTCACCGCGTTTAATCTTTTGTCCTGGTGTTACTTTTACACGGCTCATATGCCCGTAAAGCGTCTGGTAGCCATATCCGTGATTAATCACAACGTGAATACCATAGCCGTTTCCTTCGTTCGAAGCTTTTTCAATCGTTCCGTCACCGGTAGCATAAATTTCAGTTCCTGTTTGAGCGGTAAAGTCCATACCGCTGTGGAAGTGCATGATTTTATAAATAGGATGAATACGGTAGTTAAAGCCCGAAGCAATGCGTGTCAGGTCTTTGTTAGAAACCGGCTGAATAGCAGGAATAGAAGCCAGCATGATATTTTTATTTTTTGCCAGCCCAACCACTTCATCAAATGATTTGCTTTGAACCACCAACTGCTTGGAAAGGTTGTCTAATTTCTTAGCGGTAGCAATCACCAGATCACTTTGCTCATAACCTTCCAGTTCGGCATACCGGTTTACACCCCCAATACCCGAGTTGCGTATATCCGAAGCAATAGGTTCCGCTTCAAAAATAACACGGTAAATATTATCATCGCGTTGTTGCAGTTCGGTAAGAACGGCAGAAGCTTTATCCAGCTTTCCGTTCATTAACTCCAGTTGAAGTTGCAGGTAAGAGATTTCGCGTTTCAGTTGTTTCTCTTTGGGAGAATCAAAAAAGGTGTAAGCTGCGGTTATAATAATAACGGCAAATACCATTCCTGTTGCAAGAAACGAAAGCCCTTTTACCAACTTTTGCCAGATGTTCAACTCAATCTTTTCGTAGGTCAGAGATTTGGTGTTGAACCTGAATTTTACTTTAGACATGATTACGCTGATTTGATTATTTTTGCGCGCTTTTCAATAAATGATTTTACTTGGTCATTCATCGAAAAGTCCGCTAATTTAGAAAACTTTATCCCCGAATCACAAAAACTTTAGCCTCATTCACACTTTTTAACGATTAGTCGCAGCATAATAAACATGAATTCCAATCAAATCCGCCAGCAGTTTTTTGACTTTTTCCGCTCAAAAGGGCACGAAATAGTGCCTTCCGCTCCAATGGTAATTAAAAATGACCCTACCCTCATGTTTACCAATGCGGGTATGAACCAGTTTAAGGATATTTTCCTGGGAAATGCACCTGCAAAACACAAACGAGTGGCCGATACTCAGAAATGCCTCCGAGTTTCGGGAAAGCACAATGACTTGGAAGAGGTAGGTGTTGATACGTATCACCATACTATGTTTGAGATGTTGGGCAACTGGAGTTTTGGCGATTACTTTAAAAAAGATGCCATTGCCTGGGCTTGGGAACTGCTTACAGAAGTTTACAAGATTGATAAAGACCGCATCTATGTTACTGTATTTGAAGGTAGCAAGGATGATAACCTGGATTACGATACTGATTCATATAATTACTGGAAACAGTTGATTGCAGAAGATCGCATCATCAACGGAAATAAGAAAGATAACTTCTGGGAAATGGGTGATACCGGTCCCTGTGGACCATGTTCTGAAATTCATGTGGACATACGCAGCGATGAAGAACGCAAAAAGGTTGACGGGAAATCATTGGTTAATGCCAGCCATCCCCACGTGATTGAAATCTGGAACAACGTGTTTATGGAATTCAATCGAAAGGCAGACGGAAGTCTGGAAAAACTGCCGGCACAACACGTTGACACCGGAATGGGTTTTGAGCGTTTGTGCATGGTGCTGCAAGGCAAGCAAAGTAATTACGACAGCGATATTTTTCAGGACATCATTGGTTCTATCTCAAAAAGATCGGGAATAGAATACAAGAGCAGCGATATCAAAACAGATATCGCAATGCGCGTAATTGCTGACCATATCCGTGCTATATCCTTTGCCATTGCTGACGGACAACTGCCTTCCAATAACAAAGCAGGTTATGTTATCCGCAGAATTTTACGCAGAGCTGTGCGTTACGGCTACAGTTTTTTGAATTTTAAAGAACCTTTTCTGTGCGACTTAGTTCCTGTTTTGGTGGCTAAAATGGGAGATACTTTTACTGAACTTAAATCGCAACAAGACCTGATTGCAAAAGTTATCCGTGAGGAAGAAAACTCTTTCCTTAAAACATTAGGTAACGGAATTCTGCGTTTTGATGAATACCGCAAAACACTTAAAGGAACAACCATTGACGGTAAGTTTGCTTTTGAGTTATTTGACACCTTCGGTTTTCCGATTGATTTGACCGAACTGCTTGCCCGTGAAAATAAACTGGAAGTGGATATGAAGGTTTTTGAAGAAAATCTTCAGGAACAGAAAACCCGTTCACGTGCCGCTGCAGCAGTAGATACTGACGATTGGGTGGTATTGAATGAAATTCCGGAAGAAGAATTTATTGGTTATGATTTTCTTCAATCAGATGTGCAGGTTGCCAAATACCGTAAAGTAAAAAGCAAAGGCAAAGAACAGTTTCAACTGGTGTTTGATAAAACTCCTTTTTATGCCGAGAGTGGCGGGCAGGTTGGAGATACCGGAGTTCTTGAAAACGGAAGCGACAAGATTTATATCACCGATACCAAGAAAGAAAACAACCTTATTATCCATTTTGCAGATAAACTTCCTGTA
>CAMBRL010000183.1 GCA_945870105.1 Chitinophaga pinensis | reverse complement strand
GAGTTCAAGTATTTTTTCGCGCAGAATAAAATAGGTTGAAATGCTGAAAATGCCTGCCAACAAAAGAGCAACGGTGATGATTTGTTTTAAGTAAATTCTGTAAAAAATAAACAGCTGAATAAAAACTTCACCGTTTGATTTGATGCCGGAAAATTCAATTTTGTCTGTTTCATTTGCATTCAGTCGTGTTTCGGGTTCAATGTTTTCAAAACCTTCATTGGCTTTATGACGCGGGTACCAGACAAAGTAGCCCAGAATAAAAAACAGCGAGAGTAGAATTACTGCTAGCCTCACCGGATCAGGAAGATCGGTGTAGCGCGTGAGGAAACCTTCAATAAAAGCAGCGAAAACAAAAATGGGAGTAATGCCCAGCATTATTTTTATTGCCCTGCGAGCCGAAACCTGAAACGATTGCAAACGCGAGTAGGTGCCGGGAAAAACCAACCCATTGCCCATTACAATACCAGCTGCCCCTGCAATAATTATGGCCGAAATTTCCAATGTTCCGTGCATCCAAATGGTGAGAAATGATTCGCGGAACAAGCCCTGCTCCACAAAAAAATACTGGAATGAGCCCACCATAATTCCGTTGTAAAGCAAAAATGACAACGTGCCTATTGACATAATTACACCCAGTATAAATGTGTAAAACGCCACAAACAGATTGTTGATTGTTATACCCAGAAACATATCTACCTCGTTCATCTTTTTATAAACGGCCATGGGGTCACCGCTGCGGATGTTTTCCTTGGTCATCTCCACATAACTGTCGCCTAGTATAAGGCGATAAAACTCGGGATCATAAGCACTGGACAAAACGCCCACACCCATTGCCAGCGCAAACACAAGAAAAGAAACCACTAGTTCTTTACGCGTCTGATACATGATGAAAGGCAATTCCTCTTTCCAGAAAATGGCAAAGCGGTTGCCTTTTTCTTTTTTGTTTTTGTAGATGCTCTGAAAAATCTGTTGCGCCAGATTGTTAAGGTAAACACGCACCGAGCGGTTGGGATAAAAGGTGCGTGAATAAGAAAGGTCGTCAGTAACCTGAACAAACAGGTTGCTCAGACTGTCGGGGTCTTTCTGTTTTTGTTTGAGTGTTTGCTCAAACTCAACCCACTTTTCCTTGTTCTGTTTTATAAAACCGGTTTCGCGCATAGATGTGCCGAAGGTAACAAGGATTATATATTCATGTAGTTGTTAATTACTTCCGCAATAGAAGGGTAAGCATCTTTCAGCAGATCGAGTATTTCCTTTTCAGAAACCCAGCGCGCATCTGTAATGTTTTCTTCGGTTTGTGGTTTCAGAGGTCTGTTGTCGGCAGTAGTCATGCTATACCAGTGCGATGCTTTTACAACATTTTTGCCTTTCAAAGTATAGGTATGGTATGTAGTTAAAAGTTTTTCGGTAATGATAAGCTTACTTATTCCGCACTCTTCTTCCACTTCACGCAGGGCAGCCTGTTCAAGAGTTTCGCCTTTATCAACTTTGCCTTTGGGTAAATCCCATTTACCCAAGCGGAAAATAAATAGAACTCTATTTTCTTTGTTTTTTACTAATCCGCCTGCTGCATTAATTAATTTAAATTCTTGCAGAAGCTCTTTCCACATAGCTTCTACATCACCGGTAATGGTGAGGTTTGAGACGGCACTCAGGTTCATGAGATCAATTGCCTGTTTCAGGTTTTGCAGTTCGCTGTAGGCAATAAGCAATGAACCTTGTCCGGTTTCAAACCGGTTGGTTTTAGGGGCAAGAATAAAGGGCTTATCGTTAATGAAGATTTTATACATCAGAAAAAAATTACTTTTGCGCCAAATGTTATACAATAAAGAAACCGCTCTTAAAGTTGCAGAACAACTTCTGCAAATTAAAGCAATAAAACTTTCAGTCAACAAACCTTATACCTGGGCTTCGGGTTGGAAATCGCCTATTTACTGCGATAATCGCCTGTCATTGTCTTATCCTAAAGTGCGTAATTATATACGCAGAGAATTAGCATCCGCTGTTATTGAAAAATTTGGCGAACCCGATGTAATTGCAGGAGTAGCAACAGGCGCAATTGCCTGGGGCGCTTTGGTGGCTCAGGATTTGGGGCTTCCATTTGTTTATGTGCGCTCCAGCGCAAAAGGACACGGATTGGCAAATATGATTGAAGGCTACATTGAAAGCGGACTTTCGGTTGTGGTAGTCGAAGATTTAATTTCAACAGGAATGAGTAGTCTTAAAGCGGTGAATGCTTTGCGTGACGCAGGTTGTAAGGTAAACGGAATGGTTTCTATTTTTACTTACGGTTTTGAAGATGCAGATAAAAATTTCAAAAACGAAAAGTGTAAACTTGTTTCACTTAGCGACTATGATAGCCTGATAAAACAAGCTGTAACCTCTGAATACATTAATGAAAGCAGTATAAAATCACTTGCCTCGTGGCGAAACAACCCAAGCGTTTGGGGTGTGTAGCTAGTCTTCGTCTACCTCTTCTGAGGTAGCACTGCCCGGACTTTTACCTTTTATTTCTTGTCCGAGTGATTTGGCCCAGTTAATAAGCGTTTCCTTTTGAGAGGCAGATAAGCTAGCATTGCTGTGTATAATGGTGTAGGACGATAAAGGCATTTCACCTTCATTAATCATTTCTTCCACCTCTTCTATTTTTTTGAATTGTCTGCGAGGATTGTATTGAGCAAACTCATCAAAGTTCAGCTCTTCTTTTCCTTCGTTTACATGCCCTTGCAACCACCAGGCTATCGGCTGAATGCCAGTATACCAAGGGTAAACAGTGTTGTTGCTGTGGCAATCGTAACACGATGTTTTTAAAATATTTTCAACATCTGCAGTAACTGCAAACTGTTTTGAAATATGATTGATTTGCTCGCCTGTGCTTTGGTTTTTCTTAATGCCAAAAAATTGAATAACGATTAATCCGACCGCTAAAGCTATGAAGATGATTTTTACAATTTTCATGATAATAAATTTTGTGTAAAATTACATGCTAAATCTTAAAAACAACATGATGAAGGTCATGCGCAGTAACTATTTCTTCTGTTTTTAATTTTAGCCTTCCTAAATCATCAACGCCAACTATTTCGGCAATTGTGTTTTTATTGTCAATGATAAATTCGCGCTCTTTATTCAGTCCGTATAAGGCTTTGTGATAGTGTTCATTAATCACATTTTCTTTTGCTGCTTTCAATTGCATGTAGCGCGCTTCCAGCGAAACACATAATTCTTGAAAACAGTTTTCCAGATCTAATTTCTTCCCGGTAATCATTTTCAGTGAAATCGGGTTTGGAATTTCCTTGTTGAAAATTGTCTGGTTTACATTCAATCCAATTCCAATCACAGCCGATGAAATCTTGTTTCCGCTTACAGTATTTTCAATCAGTATTCCTGCAATTTTATTGTCACCAATATAAATATCGTTAGGCCATTTTATCGTTACCTTTTCGGTTTTAACAATGCTTTTCACAAAATCAGCAATACCCAACGCAATGGCTTTGCTCAATTGAAATTGCATACTCACTGACAAAAAGACAGGGTAATATATAAGACTGAAAGTCAGGTTGCTGAAATCTTCGCTTTCCCAATGTCTTTCGCGCTGTCCGCGCCCAAGTGTCTGGCAGAATGTGCGCACAATAGTTCCTTCAAAAGGTTGTTTTTTGCGCAACAAATTCAGGGCATAGTTGTTGGTTGATTCAGCGCTGTCTAATTCAACTAAATTAGTTCCTGTAAAAAGAGCCATACTTTTAATGATTAATTCTATTTTCTCCGCGTCTTTGCGCCTTTGCGGTGAAATGAACATAAATACTACCTTTGCAAATCTATGAAGAAACCAGTAAAAAAAACCGTAAGGAAAAAGAAGAAGGTAGATAATGCCGAAGCACTGCTTGAACTTATAATTGAGGCTATGCAGGAAAAAAAAGCAAAGGACATAGTAACGCTAAACCTTAAAGGCATTGAAAAATCCGTATGTGATTACTATGTGATTTGTCATGCCGATTCAAACACGCAGGTTGATGCAATTGCTAAAAATGTGGATGGATTGATAAAGAAAAAATTAGGCGAAGATCCCTGGCATACTGAAGGTTTTCAAAATGCAGAATGGATTTTGCTGGATTATGTAAACATTGTGGTTCATGTTATGCAAAAAGAATTTCGTGATTTTTACGGAATTGAACGTCTGTGGGCAGATGCAGAAGTAAAACGAATAGAAGATTAAAAGAAAATAGCTTATAAAATGGCAGACGAAAAAAAAGAAAATAATCCTGAAACAAAGGAAAAGAAAGAGAATAGCGGAAATCCTGAAAAGTCGGATAAGAAAGGCGGTTTAAAAATGCCGAAAACACCAAAAATTGATTTCAATTTTTATTGGGTTTATGTTGTAATTGCGTTGGTTTTTCTTGGACTTCAGTTCATGACATGGACCGAAAGTGCAGAAAAAACTGATTGGCAGATTGTAGAAACCGACATGCTTAAAACGCATGAAGTAGCAAAGCTCGTTGTGGTTAATAAAGAGTTTGTTGAGGTATATCTGAAAAAAGATAAACTTCAATTAGACAAATACAAAAAAGTGGCTACACGTATTGGTGGCGCTGAAAATCCGGGACCGCATTACATTTTTGAAATTGCCGATTACAAAGTTTTTGATGATGACTTAAAAGCAGCACAGGAAGGTTTTGTGCCGGAAGATTTGGTGAAGCTTGAAATAACAACGCGTCATAATTGGGGAGGAGAGTTGCTGAGTTGGG
>CAMBRL010000182.1 GCA_945870105.1 Chitinophaga pinensis | reverse complement strand
AAGACAATATTATCAGTTCGGTAGTAGCTTTCAGTCCGGGTGAATATTTCGGAAGTCTAATCAGCATACAGAATACAATTGCCGGACTTGATATCCCCATTTTCATTACCTGCAAAGACACCGAAATCCCTTATGTTAAAGAATTAGTGTCGGGTATAACCTCTAAAAAGATGATAACTTTCTATCCTAAAACAGGAGGCAAACACGGTGCATCTTCACTTTTTAAAGACAACCCCAACAATCAAGAATACTGGATTAATCTGCTCAGCTTCATGCAGAACCTGAAAAGACAGTAATTATTTAGTTTGTTGTCATGCTGAGCTTAGTCGAAGCATCAGAAAGTACCTGAAATAAATTCAGGTTACCGAGTATTCAATTCCAAAATAATATTACTTTTGCAGCCCCTTAAATTTAAGGGAACAAAAAACCTTTGCACGGCACAAAGGCAAAACTAATCAACCTGTAAGCCGAACAGGTTACAACTTCCGCCCGGAGCGGAGAACAAAAAACAAATGTCAGAAGAACAAACAAACGCAGCTGCCGAAGGGGTAGCACCTGCAGAATTCGATTGGAATGCAGTAGGCAAAAAAGCCGAAGTGTATTCAGAGAAAGAACGCAAAGAATGGGAAACAATGTATGAGGAAACCCTCAAATCCATTGCTAACCACGAAGTTTTAGACGGAGTTATCGTAGGTATAACCTCAAAAGATTTATTGGTAAATATCGGCTACAAATCAGAAGGAGCAATTGCTCTGAACGAAGTACGTTACAATCCCGATATTAAAATCGGTGATTTACTTGAAGTTTATGTAGAAAACCAAGAAGATAAAGGTGGACAATTAGTGCTTTCACACAAAAAAGCACGTTCACTGCGCTCATGGGAACGCATTAACAAAGCCCTAGAAAATGATGAAGTTATTAAAGGTCTGGTTAAATGCCGTACCAAAGGCGGTCTTATCGCTGATGTATTCGGTATAGAAGCTTTCTTACCAGGCTCACAGATTGACGTTAAACCTATTCGCGACTACGATGTATATGTAGGCAAAGTGATGGAGTTTAAAGTGGTAAAAATCAACAACGAGTTTAAAAACGTTGTGGTTTCTCACAAAGCGCTTATCCAGGAAGAGATTGAATTGCAGAAAAAAGAAATCATCGGCAAGTTGGAGAAAGGTCAGATTCTTGAAGGTACAGTTAAAAACATCACTACTTATGGTGTGTTTATTGACCTTGGTGGCGTTGACGGACTTATCCATATTACCGACCTTTCTTGGGGACGTATCAATCACCCTGAAGAAATTGTTAAACTGGATGAGAAGATCAATGTGGTTATTCTTGACTTCGATGACGAGAAAAAACGTATTGCATTGGGCTTAAAACAACTTACTCCTCACCCTTGGGATGGATTAAATGCTGACCTGAAAGTTGGCGATAAAGTAAAAGGTAAAGTAGCAGTTATTGCTGATTACGGAGCGTTTGTAGAAGTTGCCGCAGGAGTTGAGGGACTTGTTCACGTATCAGAAATGTCTTGGTCACAACACCTGCGTAGTGCTGGCGATTTCCTTAAAGTAGGACAAGAAATTGAAGCACAGGTTCTGACACTTGACCGTGAAGAGCGCAAAATGTCATTAGGTATTAAACAACTGATGCCAGATCCTTGGACTGACATCACAATGAAATACCCTGCCGGTTCTAAGCATAAAGCGAAAGTTCGCAACTTCACTAACTTCGGAATTTTCGTAGAAATGGAAGAAGGTGTTGATGGTCTTGTTCACATTTCAGATCTTTCATGGTCTAAAAAAATCAAACATCCTAATGAGTTCACCACCATTGGTGCAGAACTGGATGTAGTGGTTCTTGAAATTGATGTGGAAAACCGCAGACTAAGCCTTGGACACAAACAACTGGAAGAAAATCCATGGGATGTTTTTGAAACAGTTTTCACTGTTGATTCAATCCATAAAGGAACTATCACCAGCATTACTGATAAAGGTGGTGTTGTATCTCTTCCTTACGGATTGGAAGGTTTTGCTCCATCAAGACACTTGTTGAAAGAGGATGGAACAACTGCAAAAGCAGAAGAAACACTTGATTTTAAAGTTTTGGAATTTGCAAAAGACCAAAAGAAAATCATTGTTTCGCATACCAAAATAAACCAGGAAGTTGAAGAGGCAAAAGAGAAAGAGGTAGTTAAAACGAAGAAAGATGATGAAAATTCTACCAAAAAAGCGATTAAGAAAATGAAGGACAGCCAGGAGAAAACCACTTTAGGTGATATTCAGGCTCTTTCTGACCTCAAATCTGAGATGGAAACAAAGTCTAAGAAAGCAGCGAAAGCCGCTTCTGAGGCATCTGAAGACGAGAATAAATAACGATAGTTATTGGGTTTAAACAACATATTTTTGCCCTGGTGCTGAAAAAGAAAGCCGCTCTGAAAAGAGCGGCTTTCTTGCTTTTATATCAATTATAAATAATCAGGGGAAGATTTGGAGATTGTATAAAAAACAAAGTCCCGGTTAACCACTCCGGGACTTTGTAAAACAAATTAAAAATAAACCTAAAATCTATGAGTACCTAAAAACCACTTGTTTCAACGACAAAATTACAAGTAGGTTTCAATGCAAAAATAAAAAATCGATAAACTACACAAAACACAGGATGAAAAATAAATCAAAACTTTAGGTTTTGGCGATATGTATTTTTTTCTACCTTTGCCGTCCCTTTTTAAGGGAATAAACTAAAAAACAACAAATAATAAAGCAAAACAATGTCAAACAATTATGAAACCGTTTTCATCTTAACTCCCGTTTTGTCTGATGAACAGGCAAAGGAAACGGTAAAGAAAGTTGTCAAATTCCTGAAAGACAACAAAGCACAGATTGTGCATGAGGAAAACTGGGGGCTGCGTAAGCTGGCCTACCCTATTCAGAAAAAATCAAGTGGGTTTTATTACCTCATTGAGTTCAAGGCAGAAGGGGAACTGATTGCCGAACTTGAGGTAATGTACAAACGTGATGAGCGTATCATCCGCTTCCTTACCCTTGCGCTTGATAAATATGCCGTTGAGTACAACGAGCGTAGAAGAAACAAGAAAAAGAACGTAGAAAAAACTGAAAAAGCAGAAGCTTAAAAAACACTTATAAACATGGCAGCACCACAAGAATCAGAAATCAGGTATTTAACACCTGTTACGGTTGACGTAAAAAAAGCAAAATATTGCCGTTTTAAAAAAATGGGCATTAAATACATTGACTACAAAGACCCCGATTTTCTTTTGAAATTTGTAAACGAGCAAGGGAAACTTCTTCCGCGCAGAATTACAGGCACTTCACTGAAATACCAACGTAAAGTTGCACAGGCGGTGAAAAGATCAAGACATCTGGCGTTAATGCCTTATGTTGCAGATATGATGAAATAGTATAAACGATTTTAAAGAAAATAATCATGGAAGTAATATTAACAAAAGACGTAGATAAATTAGGCTACAAGAATGATCTGGTTAAAGTAAAACCAGGTTATGGCAGAAATTTCCTTGTTCCACAAGGTCTTGCTATTCTTGCCACAGTTAGCAGTAAAAAAGTTTTGGCAGAAACGCTAAAACAACGCGCTTTCAAAGAAGAAAAAATAAAGAAAGATGCTGAAGGGTTAGCTGAAACACTGAAAAAGACAACTGTAAAAGTTGCTGCAAAAGCAGGCGAAAGCGGTAAAATCTTTGGTTCTGTTAACAGCATTCAGATTGCTGATGCAATCAAAACTGCAACAGGCAGAGAAATTGAGCGCAAAAACATTACACTTGTTGATGCTGAAAACATCAAATCACTCGGCACATACAAAGCAAAAATTAAAGTTCACAGAGAAATTACTGTGGAAGTTGACTTTGAAGTTGTAGCTGAGTAATCAGAATTTAATTCAAATAAAAAAGGCGCTTTCAGCGCCTTTTTTATTTTCTAAACTTTCGGTTCCTGCTGGCTCAAACAATGGAAGCTACCCAATCCCCAGATAATATCAGTAGAATCAATACCAACTACTTTTCTGTCGGGAAAACATTGTTGGATAATTTGTAAAGCTTTGTCGTCTTTAGCACAACGGTAGTTTGGAACAATTACCGATTTATTGGCAATGTAGAAGTTGGCGTATGAAGCCGGCAAAGGCTGATCCTCATAAATAACCAAATCAGGCATTGGTAATTCAACAATATTCAGTTGTTGACCATTTAACAAGCGCATTTGTTTTAATTGTTTCAGGTTATGTTGCAGCAAGTCATAGTTCTCATCGTTCTTCTTTTCCTCAATTACAGTTAAAACAGTATTCTCATTCACAAAACGAACGGTATCGTCAATATGTCCGTCAGTGTCATCGCCAATAATTCCTTCATCCACCCAAAGTATTTGTTCCACTCCATAATAATCGCAAAGGTATTTTTCAATCTGCGCCTGATTTAACTGTTGATTACGATTAGGATTTAGCAAACAAGCAGTAGAAGTAAGTAAAGTTCCTTTCCCGTTAAACTCAACTGAGCCACCTTCCATCACAATTCCAGGATAGAAGACAGGAAGATTAAACTGTTTTGCAATTAAGGTTGGGATAACATCATCCAAATCATAGGGAGGATATTTATTTCCCCATGCGTTGTATCCCCAATCAACAATGGCCTTTTGGTTAGTGTTTTTATTCAACAAGAATGCAGGTCCATGATCGCGGCACCAGGCATCATTTGTCGGGTGAATAAAAAACTCAACCTGCTTCATATCCACTTCGGCTTTTTCAAAATGCTTTATAGCAAAGGCTTTCATTGCTTCATCATTCACATTAACGCGAACTTTTTCGCTCAATGCAAGTTCTTTTACAAAAGCTGAATAGTTGGGATAAATACTATTTATTTTTCCTGGCCACGATGCTTCTTTATGAGGAAAACTAACCCATGTAGCTTCGTG
>CAMBRL010000181.1 GCA_945870105.1 Chitinophaga pinensis | reverse complement strand
GAGTAGTAACCGATGAAAACCATGAAACTGAATGTTACTGTTTCAAATCTGCTTAACAACAGTATTCAGGAGTTTGTGGGTGCGCCTTACATGGGAAGGCTCACCATGGGAAGGGTGAGTTATACGTTTTAGGTTTTATTCCTCAAACTTATACCCTACACCTTTGATGGTGCGTATAACTTTGTCGCCTACTTTTTCGCGCAGTCTGCGAATGTGCACATCAATAGTGCGGTCGCCTACCACCACATCGTTTCCCCAAACGCGGTTCAGAATTTCGTCACGGGTAAAAACTTTGCCGGGTTTTGTAGCAAGAAAAGCAAGCAGTTCAAATTCTTTTTTCGGAAGAGTTAATTCCTTGCCCTCTTTGGTTAGTGTATAGGTATTGCGGTCAATAATAAGTCCTGAAATTTCTGTAACAGGACCGGAAACTGTTTGCCCGCTGCGCTTAAGCAATGCCTTGATGCGACTGATTAAAACACGGGGCTTAATCGGTTTTGCTATGTAATCATCGGCACCGGATTCAAAGCCGGCTATCTGCGAATAATCTTCGTTTCGGGCCGTAAGAAAAGCAATGATGGTATCGCGCAAACGTGCGTCATTGCGTAACTCTCTGCAGGTTTCAATGCCATCCATTCCCGGCATCATCACATCCAGAATAATCAAATCGGGCAACTCATGTTTTGCAACTTCAATAGCTTGTTTACCCGATGATGCCAGAAAAACTTCAAAGCCCTCTTTCTCTAAATTGTATTGCATGAACTCCAGAATATCCGGCTCATCATCCACAATTAAGATTTTATGTTTTTCCATTACTGCATTATTTTCAGGTTCACCTGCTCAGTTACAGAATCACCGGCAACAGTAATGGTAAAAAGATATTTTTCTATCCGTATTTCTTCGCCCTTTTCAGGAATACTTTCGTGATGATTTAACAATAATCCTCCCAGCGTTTCGTACTCATCTGAAACAGGAAGATGCAAACCATACTCGTTGTTCAGGTAATCAATCTCCAGTCGCGCAGAAAACAAAAATTCTGTCGCACTTATCTTTGCTTCCACCAATTCATCCACATCATGCTCATCTTCAATTTCCCCGAAAATTTCTTCTACCACATCTTCAATCGTTACCATTCCGGCAGTGCCGCCAAACTCATCTACCACAACGGCAATACTACGATGCTGCTGCATAAAAACGCGAAGCAGTTCCTTTGCAGGCATTGTTTCAGGAACATTGGAAACCGGAAAAATTACCGAGCGAATAGTTTCAGGTTTTTTAAACAGTTCAAAGGTGTGAACGTAACCAATGATGTTGTCAATATTTCCACTGTAAATCAGAATTTTTGAAAGACCTGTCTCTACAAATTTCTTACTCAATTCTTCAACCGTTTCTTCCACATCAAGTGCAATAATTTCGGTGCGGGGAATCATACTCTCTCGTACTTTTATGTCTGAAAACAAAAGAGCATTCTGGAAAATTTTTATTTCCGTATCAATATCTTCGGGTTCTTTGCCTGTGGTTGAAGTTGCTTCGTTCAGGTAATTATGTAAATCAGGTCGGCCAAATGATTGTTCTTCGTGCTTAAGGTGTACCCTGAAAATGTATTTTATTATCCACTCAGAAATGGATGATGTAAAATACACTACCGGGTAAAAAATCTTATAAAAAATATAAACCGGAACCGCAAAAACATTGAGCATTGTATTCGCGTGATTTCTGAAAATGGCTTTAGGCAAAAACTCACCTGTAACTAGAATAAGAATGGTTGATATCACCGTTTGAATAAGCACTACAGAAGCTTCATTGCTGATGTATTCGCTGATTGGCGGCTCCAGCAATTTTGCCATTATTGTTCCGTAAAGCACCAGCACAACATTATTACCTACCAGCATGGCGCTGATAAATTTTGAAGGTGCTTTATTGAAACCTGAAAATATCTTTGCGGGTAAATAACCCTGCTTATTCTCTATCTCAATCCTGAATTTATTAGAAGAAATGAAAGCAAGTTCCATTCCCGAAAAAAATGCGGCAAGCAAAATGGTGACTACAATCAGGGTAATATAAACAGTCATCTTTTCGGTTTACTTATTGCCGGGGTTTTGTTTTTCAGATTTGGTTCGCTGTATTCTTCGAAACATATACATCGTTCCGGCTACCAACGGTAAAAATAGTAATTTATAATTTCCGTTTGCAAAGCCTTCAGTAGCCAGAAAATAGGCTACAACCAATACTGTAAGAATTGCTATAACCAACCAGATGTTTTCAGAAATTTTTAGATAATTGTTCATGATTTATTCTTTCAGATTAATAGTTCCTTTTATATCCTTGATTTTATACTTGGTAAAGCTCTGATTTGATTCCAAGCCATTGCCGTAAATAATTTCTTCAGCAGTTGTTATTTTCACAAACTCCTTGGTATAAATCAGTGATTGTTTTTTATCCCATGTTAAATGTTCAGTGTTCAGTTGTTCGCCCTTTTCATTTACAACTACAACATTATTTTTTGCTTCCATTATTTCATCTTTCTCGCGGCTGATGGCATAATTTGCAGAAAGATGTGAATTCACATTCATGGAATCATCGTAGAACAAAACTTTTACTCCTTTTGGCATTTCCATGTAAGGATTGTCGCCTGCAAAACGCATCATTACGGGTGCATTGAGTTTAACTTTAATATGTCCCGAATCGCTGTAAATCACTTCCATGTCCTTACCGGATTCAACAGGATAATTGCTTCTTGCCGTTACGGTATTAACTTCATCAATATCGTTTTCGCAAGAGACAAGAAAAGATACGAATGAAAAAAGTAGCAGCGCGTTTAAACGGATTGTTTTCAAAATACGGCTAATCGTATTTACGTTTCAAAAACCATTTATCGTTGAATGTAAAACCCAGTCTCAGGTTTACATATTGTTCCTGTATAAGGTCGTTGGCGGTTGTACCTCTTTCGCCAATTTCAAAAGCAATATTCAGCATACTTGATTTACGCGCAATGGGGAAACCAACACCAAACGTTACTCCGTAATCATTAAGCTGTGTGCTTTTCAGTTGCAGAAAGGTTTGTGTGTAGTAACCACCTAATCTTAAAACTGTTTTTCCTCTTCCTAAAACCTGATCTTTGCCAACACCAATTTCACCACCGCCTGAAATTCTGCGGCTGTCAGAAAGAGCATCGGTTTGCCCGAACGCATGGTATTTACTCCAGCTTTGTTGTAAGTAATCTACGCCAAACTGCCATTTTCCTAGTTTCTTAAATGCTATTCCTGCTCCAAACGACATGGGCAATGTAACTGATCCCGGACTTGATTTTTCGTACTTCACGGTGTCTTTAATATTGTCATAGCCACCGTCTGTTGTTGCAATTCTTTGGTAGCGTTCTGCCAAAACAGTTTGCGAGCCTTTTATGTTGGTGTTGGGTGTAAATACTGCGCCCAATACCAAACTTGTATTATTCTTAAACGAAACTGAATACTGAGCTCCGAAATTAAAATAAAGGCCACCTAAATCGCTTGAATTAGTTTGTTTAAAATCAAAATACGATGAGCTATTGTATTCTAATCTTCTCTCTCTGTCAAGCGTGCCGAATAAAAAAGAAGAATTTACACCAAATGACAATCCACTTGCGGCTTTCAGGCTTCTTTCAATTTTTTTAATCTTCGCTGAATCTTTTTCTGCAAGTAGTGTTTTATATTTTTCTGATGAGCGGAAACGGGCCACTGAATTTTTAAACGGCTGAACTGAGCTTCCTATAAAAAACTGGTTTAAACCACCTTTGCCACTGAAACTGTTCTGTACTGGAATTTCAGTGCCTGAGAGTGTATCCGAAACGCTGGAGCTGTCGCTCATTCCATATCCTATGCTGCTGTAAGGTTTCAATCCAAAACATCCGCCCCACCATTTTGTAACCGGAAAACCGAAGCCAAAATATTGCACCGAGGCATTGGTTACAGTTTCATTGTTCCTTGAATTTTTCAGATTGCCGTAAGAACCCATAATTCCTGCATCAAACGAAGTAAATTTCATTGCAGTATAGGAAGCGGGATTATTAAAATTGATAAAATCAGGAACAACGGAATCTTCGCGAACAGCAAAACTCAAGCCGCCCATTCCGGCATTTCGTGCATGTGAAAAGGTTTGAAGGTCGCCAATTCCATAGCGTGAATAGGGCGAAGAAGTTCCAGTCTGCGCCTGAGCCACAGATGAAAGTGCAATAAAAATAAAAAAGAGAAATCTATTTACTCTTCTTATCTGCATTATAGTTGAGGATAACATTTAAGCCGCGGAGGGTTAAAAACGGGTCGGCAAAGATGTGATTTTTTAGCTCGCTATCAAAAAATGGAAGATCGCCTCCGGTAAATACAACTTTCATATCACCATAACGTTCTTTAAAACGATTTATTATGCCTTTTACTTCTTCCAACGCACCAAGCTGAACACCAAGTCTTATGGCTTGTTCTGTGCTGCCTCCGCAAAGTTCATTGTCATCATCTTTTGAAACTAAAGGAAGTTGAGCAGTAAATGCATTCAATGCCTTGAATCGCATATCAATACCAAGTGAGATATTGCCACCTAAGTATTGATTTTCAGCATTTACAAAATCATATTTGATGCAGGTTCCGGCATCAATAGCCAACACATTTTGTGATGGGAATAAACTGTTTGCGCCAACGGCAGCAGCAATTCTGTCGTTACCCAGCGTTTCGGGTGTTTTGTAATGTTTTTCTACCGGCAAAAAAGTTTTGCTGTTTAATTTTATCAGAAAAAAATTAGTTGAAAGAAAAGTTTCCAACTCCTCATTCTTCTTTATCACCGAAGAAAGAATAACATTTTCAGGCTTGCCACTTTCTTTTAAAAAAGTCTGCAACTCACTCATTATGAACTCAGGTAAAACTAAATGCGCCTTCAGTTCACCTGAACTGAAAAGCCCAAGTTTTACCGAAGTATTGCCCATGTCAATCACCAAATTCATCAAGCCTTTTTTTGAAATTCACGCAAAAGTAGGAATATGCAGCAAACAGAATTATCTTAT
>CAMBRL010000180.1 GCA_945870105.1 Chitinophaga pinensis | reverse complement strand
AACCCCAACAGGCGGCACTCTGCCTTATACTATTGTATGGAATACATTCCCCGGTCAAACCGGAACAACAGCAACCGGACTTCAGTCGGGCACTTATTCTTTTAACGTTACAGATGCTGTTGGCTGTGTAAGAAGTGGAAGTGTGTATGTGCCTCCTGTAAGTGTTATTTATGCCGCTGCATACGGCAGCTCAACAGATTGCAATACAGCCAATGGCTCAGCTTCTGTCAGTGTATTCTCAGGATCTGCACCCTATACGTATTTATGGAGCACAGGAGCTACCACAACATCCATCAGCAACTTACCGGCAGGTGGTTACTCCTGCACCATAACAGATAATGAAGGCTGCACTGTTGTTAAAGGCGCAGGTGTTCAATCCATTTCTCCTGTTCACTTAAGCCGCAGTTCTACCCCGCAAAGCTGTATTTTTGTTTATGATGGTACAGCAACCGTAAATGCCTGGGGAGGCACTCCGCCCTATACTTATTACTGGAGCAACGGTGCCACTACTTCAACCATTACAGGTCTTAACCATGGTGATTATTATGTTTCCGCTACCGATGCAGCCGGATGCAGCCAAAGCACCTATGTGTATGTGGGTTATAATCCCGGAAATACATCTTGCTATTGCACAATTATCGGAACCGTTTACCACGATGTAAATGAAAACTGTGTGCAGGATAACGGTGAACCGGGAATTCATAACATTATGGTTCGCACTTCATCCTACGGTGGTGATTTTACCGATGCAAACGGCAACTATTCACTTATTGTACCCACCGGTTCTTATACCGTTAGTGAAAATATAGAAGCGTTTTACCCGCTTTCTGCCTGTCAGAATAATGCTATCCCCGTAAACGTTACTGCGGCTCCGGGCTGCTCTACAGTAGTGAATTTCGGCAATGTTATTAATCCAATTCACAGTATAGGTGTATATGGTATTAATTATTCAGGGCCACCCGTTGTAGGCAATACCTACTACCATAATTTTATTGTAAAAAACGAAGGCACCGTAGACGAGTACAATGTCATTACAGGCTACCAACACGATGGGCAGTTAAACTATCAGAACGAAAATCCTGCACTTTTTACACAACTTGACCCTGCATCAGAACCCGATTGGTACAGCATCACTACAGGTGATTTTCCGGGTATCACTCCGGGCACAGGACAAAGCTTTTCGGTACAATATGCTGTGCCAACCAATATTCCTTTGGGCACATCTATTTTAATTAATGACTCTGCTGTTTACCAATCACCCATGAGCGACTGGATAAATGATTACACACCCTGGAATAATGTAAACTCACTTTACACCAATGTGGTGGCATCTTATGATCCTAACAACAAAGAGGTAAATCCCAAAGGCTATGGTGAAGAAGGGCAGATAACGCACAATGATTCAATACTCACCTACACCATTCATTTTCAGAATACCGGAACATGGCCGGCACAGAATATTTACCTGCTGGATACTTTACCTGCAACCTTGAATCTCTCAACGCTGCGACCTGTTTATTCCAACCATGATTTTACAACTTCATTTACTGAAGACGGAGTTGTAAAATTTCAGTTTGACAACATCAATCTTCCCGACAGTGCCAGTCAACCGCTGGCAAGTATCGGGTATGTTATTTATACCATACACCTGCAACCGGGATTACCTTTTGGTACACAAATTCAAAATTCAGCCGATATTTATTTTGACTACAATGCACCTGTTAAAACAAATACCACCCTGAATACAATAGTGCGTAATGTGGGCATTTCAGAACAGGAGCAACCAACAGCATTAAGTTTGTATCCAAACCCTTCAAACAACGCTGTAACAGTTGTAACCGAGTTGACAAAAAGTAATTATCAACTCCTTGACATCACCGGCAAAACTTTGTTACAAGGTTCAGCAGCCTCAACAAAATTCACCCTCGACATCAGCAGCCTCAGCAGTGGCGTTTATTTCATCAGCGTTTCGGATGGCGAAAGGCAGGTGAACGGAAAGATAGTAAAAGAGTAAACAATTACACAGAGAACAGCCTGAGAAGACACAGAGGTTCACAGAGAAGTTATTGTCACACTGAGCGTACTCGAAGTGCTAACAAAACTCCGTGAGCCTCTGTTTTTTTACTCCTGCCTTTCTCTTTGAAACAAACCTGCTTACATCTTACCTCCTTCGTAAATTTTTTCACCAGAAGAAAAAGTATTTATATTTGGTGCTCATGCCACAGCATTATCTAACTCACCTGCAGTTTTTTAAAAGAACAGGTAAACTCCTGATGCTTTCGGGCTGTTTTTTTTTCTGTTTGCTGCCCCCATCTTTTGCGCAGTCGCCCTATTACTACAAATCACTGGAAACGCTCCAGCGCGAAAAGGATGCAGCCGCAAGTGCCGGCAATCAAACCAAGAGCAACGAAATTGCAAAAGAGATAGAACTCCGTAATACCGAGCTTCGCGAGATTGAAGCACTCAATGCCGACTTGAATAAAAAAATTGAAGTAGAGGATTACCTCGCTGCTGAAGAGATAAAGCAATCCATCAACAACCTGAAAACAAATCAGGTCAAAGCCGAGGAAATAAGAAAAAAACTGGAAGCATCTATCGCCACCGAAGATTATGAAACGGCCGAAAAATACAAGACAGAATTGCTGCAGATAAAACCCCGCACCGCATCATCAAACGCATCTGTTCAGAAAACAGAAACCAATGCCGCTTCATCAGAAAAAGTAACAGCCGGGGCAGAAAAAAGTCAGCAACAGGAAACTGTAAAGCAAGAGACAGATAGATTAACCCAAGAAGCCGAAAAGGTAAAACAGGAAACAGACAGATTAAAACAGGAATCGGAAAGGGTAGAGCGAGAAATGGAAAGACTGAAACAGGAAGAGCAGGCACGCCTTGAAACCGAAAAGTTGAAAGTAGTAAAAGCATCTGAAGAAAAAGCCGAAGCAGAGCGCCTTGCACTACAAAAAGCAGCGTACGAAAAATTAGAAGCCGAAAGATTGGCAGCGCAACAAGCCGAAGAAGAAAGACGAAAAATAGAAGAACAAAAGGTGCTTGAATTCAGTCTCTACGGTTTTACGGTAAGTGATGATTTCAGCGATAACCGTAACAACTGGAACGAAGAGAGCTTTTACGACAGAAGGGCGCAGATCTCAGGCGGAAAAATGGTGCTGGAAGCATCTAATGAGCGGTCATCGTATCGCGTAGCACATGGCTTTCCCGTAAATCTTGATAAAGATTTTTCGGTAGAAGCAACCACCCGCTGGGTGCGCGGGGAAGAAAAAAACGGCTATGGAATTGACTTTGCTTCTGATTACGAGGGCAACAGGTATTACTCCTTTCAGGTAGCAGCAATAGGCTATTACAGCATTCTTTATTACGAGAACAATCAGTGGGGCGATATTATTCCCTGGAAAAGCAGCAGCGCTGTAAACCGTGGCAGCGAGCTCAATAAATTGAAAATTAAAAAACAGGGCAACGAATTATTCTTTTATGCTAATGATGCACTCCTGACCATAATCCCCTGGAAGGGCAGTTTCGGAAAAGATTTCGGCTTCCGCATCTTTGATAAGCAAGTGGTAGAGTTTGATGATTTTATAATCAAAGGAATAAAAGCAGAGTAAGTTGCCATCTCTACGGAAAAAAACTCCGTGAACCTCTGTATACCCTGTGCTCTCTGTGTTAAAAACCTCCGCGCCTTAGCGCCTTTGCGGTAAAAAATCTTCGTGCTCTTAGTGCCCTTAGTGGTGAAAACCCTCTGCCGAGCTCAGAACAACTCTTTCCAGAATGTCAGCAATAAAACGGTAACACCAATTATAAGAATAGAATACAGGTAAAATGAGTAGCGGTAAAACTTTTCTTTAACCCAGAATACAATACCTGCAAGGGGCAATATCACTAACATGGCTAACATGGGCAACCATACAATCTCATAAAATACACCAACAATAGTGTATTGATATACATCAATTAGTTGCGAAGTAATCCATAGCGCAGCAGTAGCTACACTTAGCAACAAAATAAGTTTAGCAGTGATTGAGTTATTGCCTGAAGTTATACTCTCCGGCATCAGCCTATTTAAACTTCTCATCACTTACACCACACTTAAGGATGTAAGAAATGGTCTGGCTCGTAAGCAGTTTGCCTGTTTTTTCTTTCACAAGCATTTGAACCGGAATGCCGCCCTGATGCAGTTTTTCGCAAACCGTAAGCAACGATGATTGCATTACCTCCGGAAAATGGTTGATGTGCAAATCAGCATCATCCGCCATCCATACTTCGGCAACATAGCTGCCGCTTTCAATAGTGTATTTAATACAGTTAAACTCGTTCACTACTTTGTTGCCTTCTTTGTTCAGCAGTTTGTAAGCAGTAAAATCATAGTCAGGCTTTTTCAGTGTGTTGGCTGGAATTTCAATTCTTCCTTTTTCGTTAATCATTTCCAGTTTACCTTCTTTGCTCAGCAGACTGTAGTTGCCGCTTGAAGATGTTCCGCTGTTAACGTAACTCAGCAGGTGCTGTCCGTTTTTCATGTACCAGGTAATATCCGATACCTCTTTGGTAGTGCCATTTTCGGCACGCAGCACAATTTTTCCTTCAAACGTGCTTTGCGCGAAAAGATTAAAGGTTGAAAAGATTGTAAGGATTGAAAGAATTGCTTTTTTCATGTTTTTATAATTAAGCCCTTCGACTACGCTCAGGGTGACAGTTTGCTATTTTACTAATTTACTATTTGGCTACTTGCCTATTTACTAATTCCCCACCTGTCCTTTTATAAACGAAGTCTGGTAGAGGTTATCAGCTATGCTGGTGTTAAATCCGTTGCGTTTGATGGCGTATCCTGCACCTGCAGGCGTGGCATAAGGAATAGGAATAGGCAGCTGCAGATTGGTTAATATCGGTATCTGTACGTTACCCACAAACGGAATATTCACGTTTAGGTATGCAGAAAGGTAGATGTTGAAATTACCCTGTCCGCCCGGATACCCATAGTTGCCGCCATCACCTGCATCGGCAATGGGAGTAACGGTAATGGTAGCCGGTCCTGCGTTAATAGGTATAGGATAGTTGAGGTAACCGCCCGCACCGCCCAGTCCAAGCTGTCCGCCTGTGCCGCCCTGCCCCGGATTGTAAACCGA
>CAMBRL010000179.1 GCA_945870105.1 Chitinophaga pinensis | reverse complement strand
GCTCGCAATGACGGAATAAAATAAATTTTAACAACGCATTAACAGGGAACAGAAATTCTGTTGCTGAATTTCGCAGAAAAATTAAAAGCCATGAACTACATCACAAAAATTGCACGCTACCTAGTAGGCACACTTTTTATCTTTTCGGGATTGGTAAAAGCCAATGACCCGATTGGTTTTTCCTACAAGTTGCAGGAGTATTTTGAGGAGTTTGAAAAACTGAAAGTCTATTTCTCTCCGTTAGAGGGTTTCTTTAAATTGCTTCACGACTTGTCGCTGGAGCAAGCAATCTTTATGGTTATTCTGGAGATTGTTTTGGGTATTGCCATTATTTCGGGTTATCTTCCTAAGCTTACAGCGTGGTTGCTATTGTTGCTGATTTTATTCTTCACAGCATTAACATTTGCATCTGCACAATACGAGATTGTTCGCTCGTGCGGTTGCTTTGGTGATGCTATTCCGCTTACACCTTGGGAATCATTTTATAAAGATATAATTCTGCTTACTCTTATCCTTTTCATATTCACTCAGAAAAGCAAAATTGAGCCTAATAAAGTAGATGTGTTGGATATTGTAATGGCTGTGCTTTGCATTGGTGCGTTGGGCTGGTTATCGTTTAGTCTTCTTAAATGGGCTTTCCCGTTTGTTGTTGGATTGGTGCTTATAGGTGGTTATGTTGTCTGGAGTTTTGTTGCTCCAAAACAAAATGTTGCGATGTATAAAACACTTATAGGTTTGATTATTTCCGGCTATTTCACTTACCGTTGCTATGCACATTTGCCTGCAAAAGATTTTCGCGCTTATGCAATAGGAAAAAGTATTCCAGAACAGATGCAGGGCATTCCTGATAAAGTGCAGTATCACTATTTGTTGACCAATAAAGCAACAGGTAAGCAAGAGGAGTTTATCGCTTTCCCTCCTAATTATGAAACAGAATGGAAATACGATACATTAAGAATTGAAGTATTGGAAAAAGGTGTAGAAGCAAAAATTAGTGACTTTAGTATCAGCAACCGGGCTGGCGATGAATACACCGATGATTTTTTTATTGGTTATCAATTCCTTCTTATTTATTATGATTTGGATAAAGCTTGTGACGATAAACAATCTGAAATAAATGCTTTTGCCGAAAAAGCAAAAGCAGAAGGTTCTAATTTTGTTGGAGTTACGGCCTCACCTGAACAATCAGAGAAGAATTATATTGAGAAAAATAAACCTGCTTATGAATTCTGGATTTGCGATCAGGTGGTTCTGAAAACCATTATTCGTTCTAATCCAGGATTGCTATTGCTGAAAGATGGTGTTGTGCTTGGACAATGGCACCACAATGATTTCCCCGATTACCAGAAAGTGAAAGAAAAGTTTTTAAAATAATAACACTTGCTAAAATACCTCACCGGACGTATTCTCTATAGCCTGCTGGTTATTCTCGGCATTATTACGGTGGTGTTTTTATTATTCAGTGTTCTTCCTGGCGACCCTGCTAGAATGATGCTTGGGCAGCGTGCCGATAAAGAATCTGTTGAAGCAATCAACAAAGATTTGGGGCGCGACAAACCGATGTTTCAGCAATACCTGAAATTCCTGAATGATGTTTCTCCGCTTTCGTTTCACGATAAAAAAAGCGAAAAACACTTTCTGTTTTTAGATGAAACTAAATACGCGAATTATATCACACTTTTTTCTGTTTCTTCAAAAGCTGTTGTGTTAAAAGCGCCATATCTAAGGCGCTCGTATCAAAGTCAGCGAAACGTTTCTTCCATATTATTGGAAGCCTTACCAGGTACAACAATATTGGCGATGGTTTCCATGCTGATTGCAACAGTTCTCGGAATATTTTTGGGCGTTTATGCAGCCGTAAATAAGAATACGTATGCCGATAGAATTAGCACTGTGTTGAGTATTTTTGGTATGTCGTTGCCATCATTTGTTGCGGCTATTTTAGTCGTGTGGATTTTTGCTTATTTATTGGGAGATATAACCGGATTGCCTGTTACAGGAAGTCTTTATGAGATTGATGAATTTGAAGGCCGCACCATTGCATGGAAAAATTTAATTCTTCCGGCTTTTACCCTAGGTATTCGTCCGTTGGCTATTGTGATGCAATTAACCCGAAGTTCTATGCTGGAAGTATTGAGCATGGATTACATCCGCACCGCACGCGCAAAAGGATTGCATTTTTATAACATCCTTTTTAAACATGCGTTAGTAAATGCGCTAAATCCTGTGGTTACTGCAATTTCAGGCTGGTTTGCTTCGCTGATGGCAGGTGCAGTATTTGTAGAAATTATTTTTGGATGGAAAGGCTTGGGTGTAGTAATGCTGGATGCGCTGAATAAATATGATTTACCTGTTGTTATGGGCTCGGTGTTATTAGTTTCGGTTATATTTGTTGCGGTAAGCATTGCCGTTGATTTTATTTATGCGCTGATTGACCCACGTGTGAAAGTTTATTAATCAAAAACCAAAAGCCATGAGAAAAAAAATAGTAGCCGGAAACTGGAAAATGAATAACACTCTGCAAGAGGGTTTAGCACTCACATTCCGAATTATTGACCTTTTGAAAGAAAATCCTGCCGACCATGTAAAGGTTATTATTGCTCCACCTTTTACTTCTCTGCATCCTATATGCGAGTTAATCAATAAAGAAGGAGTTATTCATCTTGCAGCGCAGGATTGCCATCATGAGAAATCCGGTGCATTTACAGGCGAAGTTTCTTCTGATATGTTGTTTGATCTTGGTGTTAAATATGTAATAGTGGGCCATTCAGAACGCAGACAATATTTTAACGAAACTGATGCAATGGTGCTCGCTAAAGCCGAAGCAGCATTAGATGTTGGTCTTCGCCCAATCATGTGTTTTGGCGAAACGCTGGAGCAACGCAATAGTGGCAAACACCTTGATTCGGTACAGGCCCAACTCGAAAACTCATTATTAAAAATAAATCCTGCTGACATTTCACATGTTGTTATTGCATATGAACCTGTTTGGGCAATAGGCACGGGAGAAAACGCAACACCTCAACAGGCGCAGGAAATGCATGCTTATATCCGTTCTCTTGTTGCAGGTAAGTTCGGGAAAGAAGTAGCGGATGATATTTCAATTCTTTATGGAGGAAGCTGTAATGGCAAAAATGCAAAAGAAATTTTTGTTCAACCCGATATTGATGGTGGATTGATTGGTGGTGCTTCTCTTAAAGCAAAGGAATTTGTTGCGATTGTCAAGGCGGTATAACTACCCCTCAAAAATAAAATACAGCCCGGCCATGATAAGACAAATGGCAACTCCTGTGAACCCAAATAAAATAGGGTAATAAAACTCAGGAAATGGATTCAGGATAGAAAGTAGGCAGCTAATAAATCCAAGAAAGGCACCTACGCCTAAACATATAAAACCGTTAAACTGTTGTTTGGCGCTGCGCTGTTTTTTATACTCTTTTACATAAAGCTCAATTACAGCAGATTCTAATCCTTTTGCTTGCAGATTTGTTTCTACTTGTTTGGCTGTGTAATTGAAATTAAGCCATTGCTGAATTTCGGCAGTGTTAAGCGATTGATCAGTTGTCATAGCTTTTGGTTTTTGATTAATACAAAAGTTTAAGGCGGCTTTAAATTATTGTATTTTTTCTGATTGCCAAATCATATCAGTGTTTTTGTATTTCAAATAAGTGTAACATTCATGTTTTTGTTAGTAAAAATTAACACCGTAAGGTAAATAAAACTGCTACTTTTGAAAATCATTTATTTCCTTTTAACCAGTGGACTATATACTTCTTTCCTGCAAAATAAATCCGTCCGAATCTGGCAATGATATTATCACAGCCCAATTATCTGATTTAGATTTTGAAAGTTTTGAAGAAACAGAGCAAGGCGTTAACGCTTACATACAAGCCCGCTACTTTGACGAAGAAAAAGTGAAATCAGTTTTCTCTTCATTAGAAAACATACAGGTTGTGTACGAACAGAAATTAATACCCGCACAAAACTGGAATGCTGTTTGGGAAAGCAATTTTGAGCCTGTAATTATTGATAACAAATGCTCTGTGCGCGCCCCTTTTCATGTCAAACCTGTAGGTGTAGAATTTGATTTGGTGATAGAACCTAAAATGTCATTTGGCACAGCGCACCATGAAACTACTTCGCTGATGATTTCTTATTTGCTGAAATCAGATGTGAAAGGCAAAGATGTTTTAGATATGGGCTGCGGAACAGCAGTGCTGGCAATACTTGCCGGCATGAAAGGAGCAAAAAACATAACAGCTATAGATATTGACCCATGGCCTGTAGAAAACGCAAAAGAAAATGCCCGCAACAATAATGTATTGCAGATTGAAGTTATAATGGGAGGAGCGGAGCAACTTGGTGAAAAAATGTTTGATTTCATTCTGGCAAACATAAATCGCAACGTGCTGCTGGCTGATACGGCTGCTTACTCAAACGTATTAAACAAAAACGGAACTTTGTTTCTGAGCGGATTTTATAAAGAAGATTTAGAACAAATTACTAACAGTGCTTCTGAAAATGGTTTGGAATTTGTTTCTTTCGAGACGAAAAATAACTGGACTGCTGCAAAGTTCCTTAAAAAATAATTTTATCGGATGATTAATATAAAATTCAAACAACTTGCTTTATCAATAATTTCAGTGCTTGCAACACAATTGGTTTTGGCGCAAACTCCAAAACAATTCACTCACGATAAAGTAAAATTTCTTGCCGAAATGCAGGCTTTTCTTGAATCTAGTAACGAGAAAGAAACCAAGGATTTTTTTAAAATATTCACACCCGTTTGGGAGAGCACTTCAATTTCTGATGTGCAGCGAGAGCGTATTTACACCTTCTGCGAAATGCTTTTGAAAAAACGTAAAAAAGCATCGGACTTTAACCTTTACTTACAGGCTATTATGAATTTTGTAAAGTATCAGCAGCCTGTCGGAAACTTTGATCCGTGGATGCTTTCATTAGAAAAAACAATTGAGAAGGAAGCGCGTGGTGGATTTACAAAATATCTTGAAATAAGTGCAGGACTTTTTAAAGATAACACTCTGTATGAATCACGTGCTGTGCGCTGGGCTGCCGATAACAATAATTATGTTTTCAGTTTTGATTCTATTCCTGTTATTAGTTTTTCTGCACTTACATTAGCCTGTCATACCAAGGGAGATAGTTCTGTTATTCTAAATACAAAAGGAAAATATTATCCCACCGAAGAAATTTTTAAAGGTGAGAAAGGAAGAGTTACCTGGCAGCGTGCCGGTCTTGAA
>CAMBRL010000178.1 GCA_945870105.1 Chitinophaga pinensis | reverse complement strand
GTTTAAATTTGGCTCTGTTATGGTCGAACTTTGTGGCCGGTTTAAACTTTTCGTCGTTATGACAATTTGCGCAATCGGCCGAAAGAGTCTTCTGATGGTAATCAGCATGACAGGTTAAACATTCTGTTTTCAGTCCCAGGTAAGTGAATTTTTTAGCTTTTATTTTTTTATCTGTAATAAACTGAGGCTTATGGCAGTCCTCACATTTTTTCTTGCTGTGCGCACCCGTTAGTTTATATCCGGAAAGGTTGTGGTTAAATTTATCTTTATCGAATCTTACAATCTGAAACGTTAACCCGTGATGGTCGTTATGACAGGAAGCACACTGTTTGCTTTTTACTTCGGCAGATGAATGGTATCCTTTTTTCTGATCGATACGCACTTTCAGTTCAGTGTGACAGGCCAGGCATTTTTCGTTTGAAACTTTATCCCCCAAAGTGTGGCATTTCGTGCAATTGGACAAACCTTCCAACTGAGTATGAAATTTGGATAA
The DNA here is from genome assembly GCA_945870105.1 of Chitinophaga pinensis. Lineage (GTDB taxonomy): Bacteria > Bacteroidota > Bacteroidia > SXHM01 > SXHM01 > SXHM01. Next base: position 4,778 of record CAMBRL010000178.1, on the reverse strand, counting down.
AGCTCCGGGTGATATCTGTGCAAAGGCAGAAATACTGAAAGCTACAGTAATCAGAATAGCACCTGTGATATGTCCAAACCGGATTTTCATTATGATTTACCTTGAATATTAATTTTGATGTTTTAGTATGGCTTCGCCAAACTTTTTAGTTATTTCAACACCTGATTTCTGCAAAAACTGAGTTGGAAGTTCTCCCCCGGCAAAAATGTAAACCAGGTCATTTTCAATATAAAGTTCTTCACCTTCTTTGCTGGCAGAGAGGACAACCGAATCTTTATTTATGTGGGTTGGATTTGTATTAAAAAGCACCTTCACCCTGCCCGAAGTCATCGCATCCCTGATCATTTCGCTGTTTTTAGCTTTTATCCTGTTAAAAACTTCGTTGCGGTACGAAAGAGTAACATTATTCTCATCAGCCAGCAACAGCGCAGATTCGATGGCTGAATCACCACCGCCAACAATCAGTATATTCTTACCTTTGATGTCTTCGGGTTCCAAAAGGCGATAAGCCACTTTTTCCTGAATTTCGCCATCAATGCCAAGTTTGCGTGGTGTTCCGCGCCGGCCTATTGCCAGCAACACAGTTTTTGATGTAATATGCTCTCCATTAAGTGTTTCAATTTTAAAATATCCTTTTTCCGGTGTAATACATTCTACTTTGGTGTGTTCCTTAATTTTAATGTCATTTTTTGAGAGTGCAGCATTCCACAGATCAAGGAGTGCGGATTTGCTGGTTTCGAATAATTTCACTTTGCCGTATAAAGGCAGATCCATGGCTGTAGTCATGACAATCTTTTGCCGTGGAAAAGTATAAACAGTTCCACCCAGTGAATCCTGCTCAAGAATAAGAAAGTTCAGATTATGTTTTTTTGCAGTGAGGGCGGCTGCAATTCCGGCAGGGCCTGCACCAACTATAACCAGATCATACAAAGCCTGATGCGCTTTCCGTAATGATTTTACAATATTTTCAACTGCTTGCTTGCCTTGTTCAACAGCATTTTTAATTAAACCCATACCGCCTAATTCACCGGCAATATATATCCCGTCGACGTTGGTTTCAAAATTCTGGTTTACATGCGGCAATTCAACACCGCGCTTTTCGGTACCTATACAAAGTGTTATTGCCATAGTGGGGCAGGCATGAAAACAAGCCCCGTGTCCGATGCATTTAGACGCATTGATGGTTGTTGCTTTTCCATCCTTTATTCCTAAAATATCATGTTCGGGACATGCGGCAATACAAGCACCGGTGCGGATACAACTGTTTTCGTCAATTACGGGATGCAGAGAAACAGGCTCGTACATTCCATCCCGTTTAGCAATGGCGATTTTCTCTTCTACCACTTTTGACTCACGTTTCTGCTTGCGTAGATATACCAATACAATAATCAGGCAGAACAGAATGACTGCTGAGTAAATAACAACTTGTTCTAGGAGCATTTCGTCCATGACTAAAAAATCCACCGGTAACCAAATACAAGAGTAACAGCAACATGTATTACCATAATTACAAGCATTACGAGCGCAAAGGGCAAATGTGCCACATGCCAGTATTTAAATAAATTCTGCATCAGAACCAGTCGCTCTATCCGACTGTTGAGCGACATTTCATTCTTCACCAGGCTAAGAACTTCTTGCCGCTGTGATCTGGTAATATTTTTCTTTTTCAACACGGATTTAACGGTTGAAAGTGTGTTCCGGTTATCATGGTAGTTTCGGAAAAACCGCGCTATGAAATTACCATGATAATTTTTCGATTTTACTTTTACTGAATCAACAATGATCTTATAGCTATTTTCGTCCAATTGTATTGAAGCGGTTAGTGTATCACCGATATCGCCCTTCATATCCCTTATTTCGTTCAAGCTCAGCTCCCGCCCTTCAATGGTTCGAGGTATCTGAATGTAAATAAACCTACCTATAATACCGCTTAGGAAAACAGCAACCATGCTCCAGAAACTAATGGCGACAATACCTCCGAATTTAAAAGATGTATGAAAAAGCACCAGGATTGGCCCTAAAGTGCAAAGGAATATATGAAATTCGAGCCAGTGCTTCAAAATGCCAATCCGGGAAAATATCCTGTATCTTTTTCTGGCCATATACATGGAAACGCCCAGAATCATAAAAACCGAGCCTAGTATTCCCATTCCATGCCCAAGAATACCGCTTGGTTTTAGCAAAGCATGATCGGAACTAAAAAACCGCTCCTCCATACTGATCTTATAATATGAATAGCCTTTATTGATAATAGCTGCCAAAGCAAGCATTACAATCAATGTCAAAACAGCAAGGTAAATACGATGAGCGGTTTTATTCATACTATTTTAAGCTTTTTTCAGTTTAGAAACTGAATATGTATATTTGAGGACTATCAAAGTTACTCTAAATGAATCGTTGAACTGCCAGCCATAATTATTTAGAAACAATCTAAATTTCATTTCTTTTTTTCTGATGCATGCAAATTAAAGTAAATGCATACCTGTTTACGGTTTTTAGTTCATTGGGCATGGTTGTAATTAACAAGCCTGAAATCCTCCATCTATTTGAATTTGAGCACATAAAACATTGTCAATCCTGAATATATGCGCTTGCTATATTTATAAACGCTGATGGCTTTGCTTATATTGCCAAACCTACATATATAATTTCGACCGACCAAACCATGAATTCAAATTCACGAAAATCCAATACAACGCCTTCCAGCTATAAAAAACTTTTACTGCAAAATCAAATTAATATAAAAGATATTGATTTTAGTAACGATTCAGAGCCAAATAAAAGTAGCGTAAAGCAAAATTAGCAACCCAAAAACTACCCGGACCTAAATAGTCTAAACTATAAGTCTCAATAGCAATTGTAAAATTATAAAAGTAACGTACATATTGAGCCTCACATTAACTATACGGTTAATTAGTTCATTTTATAATTTTGTATAGAATGAAGACGTACAAACACGTTTCACCGATTTTTAGCACTTACAATCACATTGCTCCTCAGCTTTGATGAAAGTTTTTCTTCCTGCCTTGAAACAGATTAAATCAAATACCTGCTCAATCCGATTGTTTGGGCATATCACACCATCATCTTTCTATTTCTGAACATTTTTTCGATAAGAATCCTGCTTCCTTTCAAGGAGTTTCTCCCTCCTCAGATTACGGATTAGTTCCAGCAGTTCAGTCATTTTCCGACCACTTTTATCGTTCTATATGGCTACCGTTAAAACATAGCTGATAATTTCGTAACTTTTCCAGCTTAGTCACACTAAATATGTTTTACAAATCGGGATGAGTTCTTTTGCCATGAAAGGCATTTTGGGAAATAAATTAATTTTGTCAGGCTTTAAAACAGTTTGCATAGCAAATGGAAAAAGAGAAAAAGAGAGTAGCAGGGATTTCAGTAATTACTGCCATTTTTTTAACAGGATTCAAACTTGTGATTGGGATTCTAACGGGAAGTTTAGGCTTTATGTCGAAAGCATTGCATTCCGGGTTGGACCTTGCAGCCGCGTTAATAATTTACTTCTCAGTCCGTATACCGCATAAGCCGACAGACAGAGAACATCATTTCGGGTATGGGAAAATTGGAAATTTCTCGGCGCTTATCGAAACACTATTACTTGTTATAACTTGTGTATGGATTGTTTATGAAGCAATCAACAGGCTTGTTTCCGGGAATACACATATTGAAGTTACTGTCTGGAGTTATTTTGTTGTTATTTCATCCATTGCTATTGATGTAAGCCGGTCGCGGGCTTTGTATAAGGTCGTACATAATTATAACAGTAAGGCTCTTGAAGCAGATGCTTTCCATTTTTCATGTGTTATTATTTATTTTTTTACGGGTCACATGGAACTCCATGACAAAATAAAATCATCCGCCTGTGAGTCAAAATTGGCTGATTTTGTCTTGTTCGTTTCATCTGACATCTGGAGTTCAACTGTAATTTTATCGGCTTGCTTTGTGCCAACTTTGGAATCTATGCGGCAGATTCAATTACGGCTTTAGATGTTGCATTACCAGTATTAACTATATCATACAGACCCAACAAAAAAATCAATAAACGAGCTGCCCGACAGCAACCAGGTAAAATTAAGCAAAGAGATTTCTTCCATAATTAATCCAGTTGGGGAAGCTAGCTACTTTCTTAATTTAAAAGTGCAAATAGCAGGTGCTGACACCTTTGTGAATGTGACCCTGCGCGTTAATCCGGAATTAAACATTAATGAGGCTCACTCCATATCGCATAAAGCTGAAGCCATTATCTGTAAAAAATCAAGCGATACCAGGTGCAGATTCATTCTGAGCCTGAAGAACCACAAAAAAAACAATTAGTCTGATTCACATATTTTAATTAATTTAACAACCAAAATTAAACCATGAAAACATACATCTGGAGCTTACCTACACGAATTTTCCACTGGCTTTTGGTCATCGGAATGGTTGCCGCTTACATCGTATCCGAAGAGGAAGAACTGCTTCATCTCCACTCATCTGTTGGATATGGAGTCGGCATACTGCTTATTTTCAGGATTATATGGGGATTCGCTGGCCCGAAATACTCAAGGTTTTCCGATTTCCCAATTGGGATTACGGCACTAAAATCCTTTTTTACAGATATGAAGAAAAGCAAAAGCCATTCACCAGGACATAATCCGGCAGCGGCACTCGTTATGCTTGGAATTATTCTGCTTGGCTTGCTGATTGTTATTTCAGGCTCCTTGCTCCTGGCCTCAAAAGGACAGGGATTTTTCAGTTCAGTTACTGTAGGATTATCT
>CAMBRL010000177.1 GCA_945870105.1 Chitinophaga pinensis | reverse complement strand
GTTACAAAGCTTTTTGCAGAATAATAAAAAGTTCACTGCCTGCGCGTGGCGCAACAGAATTGTAACAAGGCTCACAGGTAATAAATTGAAACCCTGTTTTAAAAAGCTGCTCGTATTCTTCTTTACTTCCTCCGAAAGGCGGGCCTTCTTTTTCAAACACTTTATTAAAAAGCAGTCCGGCCAACTTGCCTCCGGGCATTAGCAGCGCTAGCATTTTATCCCGATACGCTGTGCGCAAAGAAGGATTTAGTGCGCAGAAAAAAGTCTGCTCAAGAATTAAATCATACGCACCGCTGTGTTCAAAAAAATCACCAAGAATAATGTTGATGCTTTTATTGTCTTTGAATTTTTCTTTCAATTTAGTTACCAGCGTTGGCGCAATATCAATCAATGTAACATTGGTAAAACCCTGCTGCAACAGATATTCAGCTTCATAGGTATTTCCGCAACCGGGAATAAGAATGCGCAGGTTTTTATTTTGCAGTTGGTCAATATAGGCTCTCAACGGAGGCGATACTGCTCCAAGATCCCATCCGGTAGTATTACTTTGATATTGGTTATCCCAAAATTGCTGACCTAAATCTTTTTCTTTCGGGTCGCACGAGCAGCATACAATTTCTATATTTTTAGTTTCCATGAGTTTAATTTTTATCAATGAACAACATTTTAGCAGCAATAATAATCAACATAACAGCAAATACTCGCTTCAGCAACAGTTGAGGAATATCGGTGGCAAACTTGGCTCCGAAATAACTACCTGCCATAAAAAATGCAGCCATAACCAATGAAGCCTTAACATCTACAAAACCTTTCTGATAATATTGAAAAGCTGCAAGTGCACCCACGGGAAGCACCATCATCATCAGCGCTGTACCTTGGGCCATTTGCTGCGAGTAGCCAAGTAACATTACCATTGCGGGAATAATGATGATTGCCCCGCCCAAACCAAGCATACCGCCCAACAGCCCGCTTACAATGCCAATTAATGCAATTACTATCGTATTTTGAATATCCATCTGTGCTTTGTTTTATTTCACAAAACTACAGCAACAAAAAGATGTGGTTGGTGACTAATGTTACAGAAAAGAGTTTTCAATGCTGTTAAGCCATTGAAAGTAATCATCACCTTCCGCATCAACAGTAAGATGAGTTGCTTCGGCAGCAGAACAGTTACAAATTATGTGCGAACACAATTCAGTATCTTCTGTGATACTTCCGGCCTGCATTCTTGAGCGTGCAGCCAGTGCAACACCGCATTTAAATTGCGGAAGAAAATTGCCTGAAATAATTTTCAATTCATTCAGAGTTGCCTCATCACAACCACCAACATAAGCCACTGCAATACCAACACCACGCCACATATCTGCATGGTGCACTGCCGGAAAACCAAATAAAAGTTCATTGGTTTTTGCAGCATCACCCTTACTGATATACCAGAGGCTGCGGCCAAGCCCCTGATAATATGCGGGCAGTGCTTTTTCGGAAATATAGGTTGGCACTGCTTTCATGCGAACAGTTTGGCGGTTACGAAATGTACCATCATAATAGCCGCAACCATCGGCAACACGGAAACGCAAAAGTGGCGGAAGATTACCTGTGATTTGTTCTGATTCCAAAACCTCTTGCGCTACTGCCCATCCCAAACCTGCATATATCTGCGCGGCATGAGGCTTTGCTAATTCATCAGCAAAGTGTTTCCAGTTTTGTAACGAATTATTTTCTGCAAAATCGCGTAAAGCAATTTGCATGGAAGCCGCTTCGTAGGCAATGGAAGTAAATTCAGTTTGAACGTGCTCACAAAAATCCACAATCTTTTGTAAATCCCTTTCTAGTGAACAAAAACTTTTGGCAGCCTGAAAGACTTCGCGAATGAATTCCATTTTCTGCGCGGCTGTGTTCATGGCTGCTGGCATGGACTATTTACTATTGACTATGGTCTCCTTCTCATAAAACCACATCACTTCCACATCCTTTGAAATTTCAGCAGAAGGCGCAATGGCTTCAGCACTGGTGGTATCTACTTCACCTTTCAGAGTTATTGTATAAGGATTTACACTTATATCTGGAGAAGTTCCTTTTACTTGAGTACTTACTAAACGAAACATTGCAACAGCCATTTGTTCAAGTTTGTTAAGGTTAACAGCCACTTGTTTCATCAAATCTTTAGATTCCATATCAACAGTTATTGCTGACTGAAATTCACGCAGCATAGCAAGGTCAAACGGGTCAATGTATCGGTGTTCAAAAATTCTATTTTCGTAGGGTAGCCATTCCAAAAAGAAGTCCTGCATACGTTTATGCAAGTCAGCAAACTTGCGCCCTAAACCTTTTTCAGATGCAAATAATTCACGCAGCAATTTCAAATCTGTAAATGCATTATTTACAAATAACACACAAGGAATAGCCCAGTAAACAGCCCAATCCCAGAAAATTTTCATGACCATAATCTGTGCGTTGCCCATCAGCTTATATTTCTCCTGGTAAATAGGTAGAAAGCTGTCAACCCAGGCCAGATGGGCTTGTTCATAAATCTGCGCTCGCAGAGCAATGTCTTCACCGGCAAGGTCACGCAAAATCAAATCGCCAAGCCAGGTATTATTCAATGAAATAAAATCGCTTCCTGGTGAATAGAACGGATCAAGAAAAGCTCCCGATTCACCTGTCACTGCCCAACGATCGGCAGAATAAATACGCTGTGTATGATGTGCAAAATGTTTCAGAATTCTGAAATCAAGCAAGCCCTCTCCCCTACCCAACGGCTCCAGCATTTTGTAGGCAAGCGGCTCATTCACTCTCATCCACTCTACTGATTTTTCGTAGGTATTGAACGTTTCAAAGGGATGAATGTCGGGATCGGCAACAATACCAATACTGGTATTTTTTGTGCCCAGCGGAATAACCCACAACCAATAACCTTTATCCAAAAAGTGAACGGTACTCAGGTAACGCAAGTTAGGTTCGAGATAATTTTTCCATTCTTTATTATCACTCCACTCATCAATATCTATAACACCTTTCAAACGCCACCATGATGTATTGATATGATGTTCCATCGGTTTCTGAAATTGCAGTTTACGTTTTAAAATACTTCCTCTTCCCGAAGCGTCTGCAACCCAACGGCACGAAACGGCTTCTTCAACTCCGTCTTTTATATAACTGACTTTGTGAGTGTGGTCTGCCGACTGTGGACCATTCACCAACTCCACATTACTAACCTTAGCTCCCAGCAAATAATCTGAACCTTTCTCCTGTGTAAGTTTTGTCATGTAGTTTTCCAATGTTCCACGGTCTAACTGGTGACTTGGAACAGGCAAACGATAGCGCGGCCCTAATTCTACACGACTTGCAATATCTTCCTTAGTATGTGATTTAAAAAAGAAACGCAAACCATGTTTTGGCAGTTCGTGCTCTTCCAGATATCCTTTTAAATCCAGCACTTCACGCAGGTAATGACTGGCAAGTTCAACGGTTGACTCGCCTACTTTATGTGCAGCTAAAGGTGCTGCTGTATCTCTGCGCTCAAGCAACAAGATTGAAATATCCGGCTTTGCATTTTTTAGTTGAATGGAAAGTGTGAGACCTGCAAGTCCGCCACCCAAAATAACAACATCGTATTTTTTCTGCATATTTTTCTTTACTTAGGACTGCAAAAATAAATAAAGGAATTACAGACAGTCTAAGAATTATGTGATAACAGTCAAATAAAAATATTGTTTACTTTGCATTGATGAAAAAGATAGTCAGTCATTTTTACAGCGAGAAACTGATATTGGCAGGCATCCTGCTTAATACCTTTGTTATTTATCTGCATTCGTTTGATTCGCTGTCAGCTTATTTTCCATTATTCATTTGGACTGACCACGCCTTTACCATTTATTTCCTTTGCGAGCTGCTTGTTAAAATTCTTTTTTCACAACAGGGAACTTTCCGCAATTTTTCTGTTGGCATAAAAGAATACTTTAAAGATTCGTGGCATTACGTTGACTTTATTGCTATTTCCTGTTCTGTGCCTTCGCTGTTGCTGGCTTTTAGTTCGCACGGTGTTTTTATTGAATTTTTTGTGGTATTCCGTGCGCTGAGAATTTTTAAGCTCGTTCGCGTTATTGAGTTTATTCCAAACGCCAATGAAATTGCACGAAGCGTATTTAAAGCGCTTCGCTCCGTGTCGTTTATACTGATTTCATTCCTTATTTACACCACTATTATTTCACTTATCAATGTCAGTCTTTTCAAACACAATTCGCCCAAATATTTCTCCAATGGCTTTGAAAGTTTTTTCTCCACATTCATTGTATTTTCGGGTGATGGTTTTTTTGATGTAACTACAAACATTGTTACTCATGCCAGCCCTATGAAAGGATTTTTCACCAAGATTTATTTTGCTGCAATTATTCTGTTCGGAAGCATTCTTGGTCTTTCACTGATTAACTCCATTTTTATTGATGAGATGAACCGCGAAAGCAGAACAACTCTGGAGAAAGGATTAAAAGACATCGGCAAAATGCACGACACCGTTATTTCGCTTGAAGAAAAAATTCTGGATTTGGAAAAGAAAAACAACGAACTTCTTCAGGAAATAAGAAACAAGCAGCGGAATTAATTTCTCAGAACAATAAATACGCATACGTGTTATTAAGTCGTAATAATCAGCATTCTAGAAAGCATTAACAACAAAGGCTAAAAAAGCGGCTATTGCTAAACCAAAAACATCTGCTATTTTTGCGCTCCCCTGATAAAAATCTGCCTGGAAATTGAGTAAGGAAGTCTATATAACACGTTTAGCCAAGTTTTTACCTAACAGCCCCGTTTCAAATGATGAAATGGAAGGCATTTTGGGTATGATTGATGGCAAACCCTCTCGCGGAAGACGAATTGTATTGCGTAACAACGGAATTAAAACCCGCTACTACGCCTTAGATAAAAACGGCAACATTACCCACAACAATGCCGGGCTTACATCAGAAGCAGTAAAAGGTTTATTCGGGAAAGATTTCAATCCTGCCGATATGCAACTACTTGCTTGCGGCACTACTTCTCCTGATCAGTTATTGCCATCGCATGGCTCGATGGTGCATGGTGAATTAGCAAGTCCTGTTACCGAAGTTGTTTCTTTTTCGGGGGCTTGCTGTGCAGGAATGCATGCGATGAAATACGCCTATATGTCGGTGCTGGCAGGCGGAAACAATGCTGTTTGCGCGGGTTCTGAACAAACATCATCATGGATGCTGGCACGTAACTTTGAAGAGGAAACACGCAGTCACCGCGAATTAGACGAACTTCCTGTTCTTGCTTTTGAAAAAGATTTTTTGCGGTGGATGCTTTCTGATGGTGCAGGTGCTGCATTATTACAGAATAAACCTGCCCAAGACA
>CAMBRL010000176.1 GCA_945870105.1 Chitinophaga pinensis | reverse complement strand
CACCACTTGCGTTTCCAGAATAAATTACTGACCCCGGAACTATAATAGTCGGAGAGGGCATGGTAACGTAAATTCCATAAGCAGCACTGTTGCTTACCGTTGCATTATCTATAGTAAAGCTTCCTGCACTCCATGCTCCCGCTCTAATGTTACCAACCTGAGAAGTATTGCCTGTAAAAGAAGAAGATCCTCCGTAACTTATATCAGCATAAGAAATCTGGTTGTTGCTGCTTAAGCTTTGAAAAGCAATTCCTTTCCATGCACCCGGAGCTGCAGTTTCGCCTGTCAATGTAATACGTTCAGTAGAAGTACCGATAATTTTGAGCCATGAACCGGTAGCATAATCACCGCTGCAAATTCCTGCATCGGCTGCAAACTCAATTACAGTGCCGGGTTCAATTGTAAGATTGCCATCACTGCTATAGTAACCTGCAGATAAAATATCCTGAACCAAATACGGAACATTCAACTTTTGCCATGTGTGATTACCGACTAATCGCCCGCCTCTCATCAACACCTTATTATGTACGTTTCCTGTAAAGGTGGAGCCTGTTCCATCCATTACATTTCCCAATGTACCGATCGCTGAAATAGGATAATTCTGGTTGTTTTCAAAAACATTTGAACTGAAAACACTGATCGGATTTAACTCATCTGAATCAAACCCATCTACAAGTATCCCATCCTTGCCGCTTTTAGAAATCGTAGAATTGGTGATCTTCACTTTAGCATCAAGTGCTACCCTAATATTAGCAACTTTTGTGGTATTGCCGTCAAAACTTCCGCTGCCTGCATTTAAAATCTGGCAATAGTTCAACTCATTGAGCACATCATTGCTTTTGAAATAAAGCCCTTTCCACACGCCCGGTATATCGCTATCGCTTTTAAGTATGATTGGTTTTTCACTTGTACCCGAAGCAACTAATGTTCCTGAATTTCCAATAGTGATACCTGAACCTGAACCGCAAAGTATAACTACTCCCGGTTCGATTGTAAGTTTTGCATTTAATGTAATTTCACAGTCCAGAATATAATCTGCAACTTCGTCACCACGGTCTGCCCAAACAGTTTCATTATCGATGTCGGTGCAAGTGATGGTAAGGGAACTTGGATCCGAATCCGGATTGCAAGAAGTAACTAATACAGATGTTACCAGAAACACCAGTGCAACTGCTATGGATGCCGGATTTAAAAAAAATATCTTTTTCATGGTTTGTTTTGTAATTTATTAAATATCATTGCAAATGTATTTTTTCTCAATCAATTCACAAAAGTTATTTGGATGATCAATAAAGAAATTCAATGAATCAACTAATCGAATGTGTACCCAATTTTTCTGAAGGAAATGACTTATCAGTCATCAAACAAATTACGAACGAAATTGAAAAGACAGAAGGAGTAAAACTGTTGAATGTTGACCCCGGAAAAGCGACCAACAGAACAGTAGTAACATTTGTAGGAACACCGCAAGCAGTTGTGGCAGCAGCTTTTAATGCAATCAAAAAAGCAGGTGAGTTAATTGATATGAGCAAACACAAAGGTGAGCATCCACGCATGGGGGCCACTGATGTTTGTCCTTTTATTCCAATATCAGGAATAACAATGGAAGAAACAGCAAGGTATGCTCAACAACTGGCAAAGCGAGTTGGCGAAGAATTAAATATTCCTGTTTATCTATATGAAAACGCACAGAAAAATCCTGCACGAAAAAATCTTTCCATTATTCGTGAAGGTGAATATGAAGGTTTTGCTAAAAAAATAAAACTGCTGGAATGGAAACCCGATTTTGGTCCTGCTGAATTTGATGCAAAGCGTGGTGCAACTGTTATTGGAGCAAGAGATTTTTTGGTTGCTTACAATGTAAATTTGAATACCACTTCCACACGCAGAGCAAATGCAATAGCGTTTGATGTACGTGAAGCGGGTCGCACAAAAAAAGATGAAAAAGGGAAAGTTGTAAAAGATGCAAATGGAAATCCTGTAACCATTCCCGGCACGCTGAAAAGTGTGAAAGCAATAGGGTGGCATATTGAAGAATATGGTGTAGCACAGATTTCAATTAATCTTACCAATGTCAATGTAACGCCTGTCCATATTGCTTTTGATGAAGTCTGCAAAAAAGCAACAGAGCGTGGTATGCGTGCAACAGGCTCTGAGTTGGTTGGATTAATTCCACTGAATTCTTTATTAGATGCAGGAAAATATTTTTTGAAAAAACAGAAACGCAGCACCGGTGTATCAGAAAAAGAACTGATAAAGATTGCCGTAAAATCATTAGGTTTGGATGAACTTGCACCCTTCAAATCAGAGGAACGTGTGATTGAATACTTACTGAAAGACCCTTCAAAAGCAAAACTCATCAGAATGAACCTTGCGGACTTTGCAGATGAAACAGCAAGTGAAAGTCCTGCACCGGGTGGTGGCAGCATCGCTGCCTATATTGGTGCATTAGGTATATCCTTAGGAACAATGGTTGCCAATCTCTCCTCACATAAACAAGGATGGGATGAGCGTTGGAAAGAGTTTTCGGATTGGGCTGAGAAAGGACAAAAGATAAAAGATGAGCTTATCAAATTAGTGGACGAAGACACTAACGCCTTCAATAAAATTATGGCAGCGTTTGGTTTACCAAAAGCAACAGATGAAGAAAAGAAAGCGCGAACACAAGCAATTCAGGATGCAACAAAATATGCAACGGAGGTTCCATTCAAAGTAATGCAACTCTCCTTTTCTTCACTTGAAATTATTAAGGCAATGGCAGAAACTGGCAATCCTAATTCAGTTTCGGATGCGGGAGTTGGTGCATTGTGCGCTCGCTCAGCAGTGATGGGTGCTTTCCTCAATGTGAAAATAAATGCTTCCGGTTTAGAGGATAAAGACTTTGTAAAAGATATTCTTGCAAAGGGTCAAGAGATAGAGAACAAAACTCAATCACAGGAAGCAGAAATTTTAAAGATTGTAAACAATAAAATATCTGCTTAAAGTTCTTCCTGCCAGACAAAATAGTTTGCTGGGGATTTCGGTAACTCTGTTTTGTTTTTGAAAATTCCGAACACCGCAGAACCACTTCCACTCATAGAAGCATAAGTTGCTCCTGCTTTATAAAGTTCATCCTTTATACTTGATATTTCAGGAAACTTTTCCATTACTGGCTTTTCAAAATCATTCACAATTTTTGTGCTCCATTCTTCAACCGGCAACTGAATTAATTCCTTTAATGAAGTTTCAGATTTTGAAAGCTTAACCATTGAATAGGCCAATGGTGTAGAAACATGAATTCCGGGATGAACAAGTACTAAGTGATAACCTTTTAAATCCACTTCCAGAAAATCCAATTTATCACCGCGTTCAAAAGCAAAAGCAGGCTTGTTGGCAATAAAGAACGGACAATCACTTCCGAGTTGACGGGCATAATGGTGTTTCTCACCCCATGCAAGATGGAGTTCAAAAAGTTCATTCAACAGATTGATAAAAAAAGCTGCATCAGCAGAACCACCTCCTAATCCTGCACCGATAGGTATTATCTTATGCAAGTGAATTTTAATCGCAGGCATAGGATAATCTTTACTGATAAGATGGTAGGCTTTAACACAAAGATTGTCATCTGCGTTTCCGGGAATTTCAATTCCTGAAGAAGTGAATCTCGCTTTTCCTGCTTCTGAATTTTCATCAATAACAGCTTCTAACACATCACATAATTTCACCGGATAAAAGATGCTTTCAATATTATGAAAGCCATCACCGCGCTTTTCAACGATGTTGAGACCTATATTTATTTTGGCGTTGGGGAAACAGAGCATATTTTCTGCTCAAATGTATTGAAATCCTAAATCTGCTTCCAATCTTTCAAAATATGTAACTTGGCAGCCAATTCAAAAAAAACGAATACATGACTTTTTTAGATTTTGAAAAACCTATTCAGGAATTGTGGGAGCAGCTTGATAAAGCAAAGCAAACGCACGAAAAAGGAAAGGTGGATATGAGCACAACAATTGCAGACCTTGAAAACAAAATTCAGGAAACCCGCAAAGAGATTTACAGCAACCTTACACCCTGGCAAAAAGTACAGGTTTCGCGCCATCCCGAAAGACCATATGTGTTGGCGTATATGAATGCCATGACCGATAATACTTTTCAGGAACTGCATGGCGACCGCAGCGTGAAAGATGATAAAGCTATGATTGGCGGCTTCGGAAGTATTGATGGAAAAACATTTATGCTGATTGGTCAGCAAAAAGGTATTAACACCAAAATGCGTCAATACCGCAATTTCGGAATGGCAAATCCTGAAGGTTATCGCAAGGCATTGCGCCTGATGAAACTGGCTGAAAAATTTAACAAACCAATTGTAACACTCATTGATACTCCGGGTGCACATCCCGGCTTAGAAGCAGAAGAACGCGGACAAGGCGAAGCGATTGCACGCAATCTTTTAGAAATGTCGCAACTTACCGTTCCTGTTATTTGCATTGTAATTGGCGAAGGTGCATCGGGCGGGGCTTTGGGAATTGGAATTGGAGATAAAGTATTAATGCTGGAACACACCTGGTACAGTGTTATTTCACCGGAATCATGTTCCTCAATTCTGTGGCGCAGCTGGGATTTTAAAGAGCAGGCTGCAACCGCATTAAAGCTCACTGCAGAAAATATGCTGGAACAAAAACTCATTGACGGAATTATAAAAGAACCAATTGGAGGCGCTCATGTTAATCAGGAAGAAAGCTTTCAGAATGTGAAGAAAGAAATTCTGAAACAGGTTGCTAAACTGGAAAAAATAGAAGCAGATAAACGCATTGAAGCACGCATTGAAAAGTTCAGCTCGATGGGTGTTTTTGTTGAGGGATAGTGACAGCAACTACTAAAAAAATATACTTCGCTTCCGACTTTCATCTTGGCGCACCCAATGAAGAAAGTAGTTTAAAGCGCGAGAAACTATTGGTAAAATGGCTGGAAGAAATCAAATCAGATGCTGCCGAAATTTATCTTGTTGGTGATTTATTTGATTTCTGGTTTGAATATGACACTGCAGTTCCGCGGGGCTTTACACGATTTCTTGGCAAACTTGCAGAACTAAGTGATGCCGGAATTCCCATTCATATTTTTACCGGCAATCATGATATGTGGATGTTTGGTTACCTTGAAAAAGAATTAAACATTTCGCTTCACCGCGAGCCAATTGTCCGTGAATATTCAGGAAAGAAATTCTTTATAGGGCATGGTGACGGACTTGGTCCGGGCGACCACGGATTTAAAGTGATTAAAAAAGTATTTGCCAATAAAATGAGCCAATGGATGTTTGCAAAACTGCATCCCGATTGGGGAATAAAGTTGGCGCAATTCTGGTCGGGCAAAAGCCGCGACAATAATGAAGATGAAAAATACTTAGGTGAAGATGGTGAGTGGCTAGTGCAATT
>CAMBRL010000175.1 GCA_945870105.1 Chitinophaga pinensis | reverse complement strand
GATGAAGTTTTGAAAATGGTAAAGAATAATTAAACTAAACAATCACTAAATAAATCAATGGCAAAATCACAAGCTACCTACGCTAAAAAAGAAAAAGAAACCAAACGCTTAAAAAAGCGTCAGGAGAAAGAACAGAAGAAAGAAGAACGCAAAGCAAACGCTGGAAGTGGTGGCTTTGAAAGTATGATTGCTTATGTGGATGAATACGGAAGAATTACAGATACTCCTCCGGATCCTGCCCGCAAGCAAAAAGTAGATGCTTCCAGCATTGAAATAGGTATTCCCCGCAAACAGGAAGGTGATGAAGTTCCTGCTGAACGCCAGGGTAAAGTAGCTTTCTTTGACGCAAGCAAAGGCTACGGATTTATTAATGAGATCGGAACCGGAGAGAAGTTTTTTGTTCACATAACAGGAGTAACCGAAGAAATTGTTGCCGATGATCATGTGAGCTTTGAACTGGAGCGCGGCATAAAAGGAATGAATGCCGTTAAGGTTAAAAAAACAAAGTAGGCTCCACAATGTTTGGCAAGTATTTTAGTCTTTTTATAGCTTTAGGATTTTCAGTTCACTGCTTTTCGCAAAACAACATTTCAAAAATTGCTTTTGGCTCTTGTGGTAGTCAGGATAGTCCGTTACCCATTTTTGATGTGGTGCTAAAACACCAACCCGATTTATTTATTTTCCTTGGCGATAATCTGTATGGCGACACCAGAAATATGGAGGATCTTAAAGAAGATTATGCTACACTTGGCGCAAAACCAACCTTTCAAAATCTGAAAAAGAATGTGCCTATAATCGCAACATGGGATGATCATGATTACGGCAAAAATGATGCAGGCCGCCATTATCCGTTCAAAGCCGAGTCAAAAGAAATCTTCCTCAATTTTTTTAATGAGCCTAAGGATTCAGAAAGGCGCAAACACGAAGGGATTTATACTTCTTACATGTATGAAACCAACGGCAAAAAACTGCAAATTATTTTGGTTGACAACCGCACTTTTCGCGATGATTTAAAACCATATACCGGACAATTCAGTCGCGATAAACGTTATTTCTATAATCTGGATTATGCACCACACACCGATACCACCAAAACTTTTTTGGGCGAAGAGCAATGGAAATGGCTGGAAGGTGAACTAAGCAAACCTGCTGATGTGCGTATCATTGGTTCAGGTACACAGTTCGGTATTGAATTTAATGGCTACGAAGCATGGGCAAACATGCCACATGAACAAAAGCGTTTTCTTAACCTAGTTAAAAAGACACGTGCGAACGGTGTTGTATTTATAACAGGTGATGTGCATTATGCCGAAATCTCAAAACTTCTTGAGCCTGATTTGTATCCGATTTACGATGTTACTTCCAGCGGCTTGTCATCAACCTGGAAATTTGCTTGTCCTAATAATAACAGAATTGAAGGGCCAATTATGGAAAATCATTTTGGGTTAATCACCATTGACTGGAAAGAATTAACTCCCAAAATAAAAATGGAAATATGGGATATTAATGACGAGCAACGGATTGAAAAAACAATTGAATTGAGTGAAATAAGTTTTAAGTAAATAAATAATGGGAGTAGAAAATGAATTGAAAGAACGCAGTGCATCAAGCTGTGAATTGTGCGGAAATACAAATGGTTTAACCGTATTTGCTGTTGCTCCTTCAGACGAAAGTGCAGATAAAAGCATATTAATATGCGAAACCTGTTCAGCTCAAATCAATAATCCCGGAACAGAAGAAGCTAATCACTGGCGTTGCTTGAACGAGAGTATGTGGAGCACAGTTCCTGCAGTGCAGGTAATGGCATGGCGTATGCTCAACCGCTTGCGCTCACAAGGTTGGACACAAGACTTGCTGGACACAATGTATCTTGATGAAGAAACCCTGAAATGGGCACATGCCGGAAAGGATGAAGCTGCTAACAACGATGATAAAGTAAAACACATTGACAGCAATGGCTCAGTGTTGCAAAACGGTGATACCGTTGTTATCATTAAGGATTTAGAAATTAAAGGTTCAATATTTGCCGCCAAGCGGGGAACATCGGTTCGCAACATTAATCTTGTTTGGGATAATGCCGAGCAGATTGAAGGCAGAGTGAATGGTCAGACGATTGTAATACTGACCAAGTTCGTTAAAAAGGCAGGTTAAATAATCCCGTGCAGGGATTTTCCTTTTGCGCCTAAAGCATCCACACGTTTTTCAATTTCAGGATTTTTCTCCAGCACAGGCGCGTGATGCGGCTTTATACGCGCATCAATAATTAATGAACCTCTGCAACCCCAGTGCTTGTGTTCTGTAAATGAATCAACACCATAAATATCATGTGATGGATTGCTGCGGGTAAAGGTTATCCAAAGAAAGTTGTTGAGTGTTTTGGCAGTAAAATCGCTGTCATCGGCAACAACGATGAGTGGGAAGGATGTTCGTAGTTCGAAATTCGAAATTAGATATTCTTCCAGTTTTCCAACTTCTAACTTCCAACTTCTAACTTCCAAAACAAGAACTCCCGGCATCACAATTCTCGGATTAGAAAAACCTTCAGCCAATGAAAAATCAGATGGAAGTGAAGTTCCCAATTCACGCTTCTTTTCTCCTGCGGCTGCTATCACTACTTTACTTCCGCTGTTAATATCGGTGCCACTGTAATCAAGCGTATCCATAGTAGTGCGGGTATGAAAGTGTAAATCCCTTGTCCAGTCAACACGCTCTAAAATATGTTTAAAGAAACCCTGAACATCATGCGTGTCCAAATTTTTATTGTCATTTTTTGCAGCAATAATCAAATACTTAGCCAATGACATTTGGTTGAAACCAAGAATATGATTTGCAATCGTAAGGATTTCCTGCGGCTTACGTTCTTTAATGTAAGGTGTATAGCGCTCGCTGCCCAGCGCCAATAAAAGAGGATGAACTCCGCTTGCATCCACAGCATGTACATCTTGCAAACCCGGAATGGATGCAGGAATCATTGCGCCTGCTATTTCATGAATCATATTTCCGAAAGCCGTGTCTTCCTGAGGTGGTCTTCCAACAACAGTAAAAGGCCAGATAGCATCTTTGCGGTGATAAACCTTATGAACACGCATCACCGGAAAATCATGTTTCAAACTGTAATAACCCAAGTGGTCGCCAAACGGACCTTCGGATTTATTCTCGTTAGGATATACTTCACCGGTAATTACAAAATCAGCATCGTTAGAAATAACATAGCCATCAACCAATGTATAACGAAAACGCCTCGCACCTAAAACACCGGCAAAAGTAAGTTCGCTCAAACCCTCGGGAAGTGGCATCACCGCTGCAAAAGAGTGGGAGGGAGGTCCACCTACAAAAATGCTCACTTTAAGCGGTTGTCCTTTTGCATTTGCTTTGGTCTGATGCACGCCTATGCCGCGATGTAATTGATAATGCAATCCAATCTCTTTGTCCTGCACATAATCATTGCCGCTTAACTGAATACGATACATACCCAGGTTTCCGTTCATTACTCCGGGCTTGTCAATGTCTTCAGTAAATACTTGTGGAAGTGTTATAAATGCACCACCATCTTTTTCCCAACATTTTATTTGAGGTAAATCGGAGATGTTTGCAGTAGAATGTGCTATTCTATATTTCTTTCTTGGCAGCGCATTGAAAGCATGAAAAGGAAGTTCTGCATACTGAAATGGATTTTTCAGAAATGCAGTCGGGTCAGCTTTCAGTGCGACTAACTTTTTTACAGTTTCTAAAGTGTCACGAAAAATAAAACGACTGCGTTCTGTTGTTCCAAACAGATTTGAAACTGCCGGAAATTTGCAACCTTTTATATTCTCAAAATAAACAGCAGGACCGCCTGCTTCAAACACCCGCAAATGAATAGCAGCCATCTCAAGGTTAGGATCAACCTCTTCTTTTATGCGAACAAGATGCTTGTGTTTTTCAAGGTCGTTTATGCACTCTCGTAAGCTACTGTATCCCATAGAACTTTGCTCTCCTCACCCTCGAAGAGGGGCAGGGGGTGAGGCTTTTAATTTATTATCAACTTTGCAAACGCTGTCCCTTTTTCCTTCTCCATAATCCTCAAAAAATACGTTCCGGTGCTCAAACCTTTGCGTTCTATCACAACCTGTTTCTTCCCTGAAATGTTTTCACTTTGCAATAATTTTCCGCTCAGGTCAATTATATCAAGCATTGCGTTGGCAGGAGTTTCATCAAATTTAATGGTTGTTGTTTCGGTGAAGGGATTGGGGAAGAGTTGGAAGTTCACTTTAATACTTTCTGAGATTCCTTCAATCACATCTACATAAACAGATCCATTTGAAGTACATCCGTTAGAATCGGTTACTACTACAGAATAATATCCTGGCCATAGATAGTTTATGTTTTGTAAAGTGCTATCAGTTTGGTCAGAAAAATAATAAGAAGATGGGAAATTAATCAGGCTATCAATATTCCATTGGTAAGTGTAAGGTGGCATTCCACCAATAATACTGTCAATGCTTGCAGAGCCATCATTAATATCACCGTATGAATTTTGAACATTAAAAGTCAATTCTATCCCATCATTCCTAAACGTATCAAACCAAGTCTTCCCGCCCGACAAAGCATAAAACGCACATTCAAAATGCCCGAAATTTTCACCGGCACTCATCATTTCTACAGAGGTAGCACCATTTTCAATAAATTTATCGTAAGCCACAATTGCATTCATGTAATACACTTCATCATCAGCTTCGCAGTAAAACATTTTTACGGGCGAAACAGGTGTCCAGTCATATACATCATTATCCCGCAAAGCAACTCTGAAGTAGTGATCCTGATTATTAATAAATGAATCCAATACTTCAGGAATCATAATCTGATTGGGTATGCTTGGCATAGCAGCATTCAATTCGCCCATGCCGTGTGTTCCATCCAGCAGAGGAGGCAGCGTAACATCATAAGGCGACTGAAAAACATCTGCATAATCAATAAATAAATTGTAAACCGTATTGTATGATTGTAATATATACGGCAAATAACCCGGCTGCGAATAAACACTGTCATTCAAAATCACATCAGCCTGCACACCTGAAACATCATAAGGTCCTGACATAGGCGCAGAAGCAGTAACTGTAAATTCATCCGAAAAATCAGTTTCTATCATACGGTGCAAAGCCATGGTAGCATGTCCGCCTTGCGAATAACCCACTAAAAATAATTGTCCGTTTAGTGAAAAATCAAGACTGTCTTGAGCTTCTCGTGTTGCTCTTAACAAATCTAAAGATGCAGTGGCTTCTGAAGCAGCATGAATATAAGGATGAATACCCGGGCTATCACCAAGTCCAAGGAAATCAGGCATTGCAATGGTATAGCCATCTGTTGCTTCAGCCAGCCCAATTACAATTTCGCCTGATAAATAGGAGGGAACACCGTAACGTAACGTAGTGGTTCCATGTTGGTAACTGATTAAAGGAGTTTTGCAGGGAACTCCTTGCGGAACTAAAAGTGCGCCTGTAGCAAAGGTTGGCGTTGTTCCGTCATAGCTTACTGTATTGTAAGTTATTTTATAGGC
>CAMBRL010000174.1 GCA_945870105.1 Chitinophaga pinensis | reverse complement strand
TTACATCATTAGCAACGTTATCGGCAGAACCACCGATAATCACGTTTTCGTAATTTCCGTTGGCATCGGTAACTCCGTCATAAGCATAATAGCTGATGCGCCCGTAACCATAATTATAGGATATGTCTTTGGGTACAATAAACGTGAAGGTAAAATCACCATTGGTAACGCTGGCTTTACCTTTATAAAGAATGTTTTTCTGCAGTTTAAAACTTTCAACACTGCTGGCAGGGTCGTTTGCCAGAGTGTTTACAGTGGCTGCTTTATCAAAAACAGTCGGGTAAATCAATCCGTTGAAGTTGGCCATTTTATTGCCGTTGCGGTCGCGTACTTCACCTGTTACGGTTACTAATCCAAGCGCTTTCAATGTGTCGGCAGTTCCTCCAACAGGATTTCCGTTTACCGAAGTGGTAACCACATTATTTACCGGGTAAGCCAAACGCTGGGCAGGGTCGCCCAACAATGAGAAGTTGCGGCTGTTCTGGATAACACCATTGGTGCCCTCGTTCACGGTTTTGCGCATTACCTCTCCCATAGTGGGTATGGGTTCGCCATCAACAGGGAATAAATGCTTGTAAAAATTTTTGTTCAGTGTAAAATTAGGTGCCGAAAAAACCAACCGGGTGGTAGTGAATAAGCCAATTCCACCGCCATTCGGGTTTAATAAAACAAGTTCGCCTGCTGAGGTTCTGCCCGGATCTTCAAAGCGCGAAAACTCGCAGGTGGCAGTTACAAAAGCAGGAAGATTTTCAAGGTTGGTCCAACTGTTAATGTCCGAAACTTCTAAAACGCGTTCGTGTGCCCAGCCCACTTCACCACCATGTCCGGTATAGTTTACAACCAAGGCACCTTTCAGCACACGGTTATTAATAGCGTCTTTCACCGAAGGGTAACGTTGTCCGCCCGGAGTAGATTCTTCCACAAAGGCATCGAAATAAATTTTGTCGAGGTTGTAATTATTTTGCGTGGTATCCAGCCCTTTTGCAATGGCATCGGCCTGATCAAAATGTTGATTATTATCTTCATCATCGCCTACAAAGCAAATCCAGTTTTTCCAGTCGGGCGATGAAATACTAACCGTTTGTGCAGTGCAAAGGCTTGGGTTTGTTTCAACGGTTGCAACGCCTTCATAACCCATAATTTTATTAACCACAATAGTTGCTTCCTGCAAAGTCTGAACCGGCAAACGCCCTATTCCGATATCAAGAAAATGAGGGTTGCAGCTGTCGCAACCTTCTACCCAAACTCCTTCATTACTGTCAAGAAAACCGAAAAAATCATCGGAAACATAAGAGGAAGTAGGACTTAAAGATTGTGCACTTTGATAGGTAACAATGCGGTTAGTATTATTGTCAAGACGGTCGCGGTTGTCATAAGAGCCATCACCAAAAAGCAGAAGATATTTTGGCAATTCATCATCGTTGGTAGCGCGGTCGTAAAATAGTTTCATCATGTCGCGTATGGCTGATACATCCTGTGCACCCGAGGCAAACTCGTTGTAAACCTGTTGAGGTGTAACAATAGCAACCGTTAGCGGACTAACCACATTGTTGCGGTGAAAATTAGCAAGACGTTCGGCCTCACCCAAATATTCGGGATAAGCCACAATCACCATATCAACCTGCGGAAGCGCGTGTAAATCCTGATTGGCAACAAAACCTGCACTAACCGGTGTTAAATAAGAAGAGCCATCAAAAGCAACATACTCATGCAGCGTTTCTGCCGAAGCCCGGAAAACATGATTAGAGCCTGAAAGCGCTGCATCCTGTTTGCGGATATTTAAAGGGTCGGTTACATCCCAAATGCTAACAGCAGAACTTGAATTGCCAAGCGAAAACTCTGCAACATTGCCTGTGCCAATACTGCTTGCATCACGGAAAATGGTCTGACCTCCCGAAACGGCTAAGCTTCTGCGAACATTCAGTTCAATATAGTTAAGCCAGGCAACAGCTGTTGAAAATCCGCTTTTATTATAGGTAACCGTTACATTAAGTGTTGAACTTGTTGGTGTGAAATCAGTATTTGCCGTTGCATCCGAAGCCTGTGCGTTGGTATAAACGCCCGTTACATTCTGAAAAGGAATGTTTAAAGGCGAGCCGTTATTTACCTTTACATTAAATGAAGTGCTGGTACCCGAACCGCAGGCGCATTGTCCGGCACCTGATACTTTTATGTTAGCAGGAGTTGAAGCATCAATATTAGGAAACGAAAATGAAAAATCATACGCATTTTGAATGTCAAAATACTCACCATACCATTGTCTGCCCGATTTGATGATATTTTTTTCATCACTTTCATGGAAAGCATAGTCGTTAAAGCTGTTTACATTGTGCGTTGACGGCAGGTCAGAAGAAGCTAAAGGAGAAACCCTTTTTCCTGCGCCAAGGTCAGCAGAAATAAAGTAATAAGTATTGTCTGAATAGTCGTTCAGTATATGCTCAAATTTCGAGGTGGTAGTGTTGTAAGTCCAGCGGTGAGGTGATTGTCCGTAAAACAAAACATAATCACCACTTGTAAAATCTCCGTCACTTTCGCCAACAACTACAATGGCATTTTCCTGCAAATCATCGTGGCGCAAATCAGCATTTGCTTTGGGCAACATACCACCACCGTTTCCATAAACACGAATGTTCCTCGGATCTATATTCTCAACATTCATTCCCAGTTCCTGCAATTGCTCGTAGGTAAGTTTGTAGATGCCATCAGCATTTATAGCAACTTTGTACCAGTTACCCGAAGCCAGAACGGAACTGGAAGCAGTTGTTGCAGTAGATTTAGGTTGAAACGACTTAAAATCGGTAGCCACCACCTGCAAATCAAAACTCACTAATTTTTCAAACTGACCCGAAGAAGCATTTTTGCGAACAGGAATAAATGAAACCACAGAAATTTTCTTCTTCCTGTCATAAGCCACCGAAGCACTTACTTCAATTTCGGAACCTATTTTCTCAATCCCCTCAATTTTTAAAAGTTCGTTTGTTTCAAAAGGTGCGTAAACAGGGTTTACAATAAAGGCCTTAATTTGTGAAGCATTATTTTCAGTTGCTCCTTTATAAACATAAACCGGCAAATTATTAGCTGCGTCATAAACAGCGCCTTCAAAATACAGGAATGATTTTTCCATTCCTTCTGCCGGGCTTTCCTTTTTTACAGCACCCCATTTTATTTCTTTTTTACCTGAATTGCGTTGTTTCGCATATTGCGAAAAGGCCAGTGATGGCAGCATAATCAGCACAATTGCTAAAAGATGAACTTGCTTTTTCATTCTTCCGGTTTTTATGTGACAACAAATAAAACAGCATTCCTGTTTTAAAAATTATCGGTTATTAAAATTGTAATCTTCACGCTTACCGTTTTTCAAAAGAGAAAACCGGCTTGTTTAATCAAAAATCAGAGTAGAAATCTGCGATATGCGTGGTATAAAGAATTGAATTAAGGAGGGCAAAGATAGTTTATTTTTGAAAAAACCAAATCTCGGGTGAAAAAATATCGATAGATGACAACATTTTCAACCCATTACCGTTGCAGCCAAAAGTTTATTGCTCTTAAAATGAGGGTGCACAATAAAAATCTTTTCACCACGTTTTCTTATTAAGAATAATATTCTCTATATTTGTTACCCTTATAGTCGACCGTAAACTCAGTATTTATAAACACGATATTAACTAAATCTCAATAACAGCATGGTAAAGCGATTACTTTTTATCTCCCTGCTTGCACTATCACTCATAGACAGCGCAAAAGCACAAGACCCGCAATTTACCCAGTTTTACGCCAATCCACTCTATTTAAACCCGGCTTTTGCGGGAACGGCAATCTGTCCTCGTATTATTATGAATTACCGTAACCAATGGCCAGCCATTTCGGGAACTTATGTTACGTATAGCGCTTCTTACGACCAGCATTTTGATGGGCTGCATGGTGGCGTTGGTCTCTTAGTTACTAATGACAGAGCAGGAGAAGGAACATTGAATACTTTGGGAATTAACCTAATGTATTCTTATCGTTTGGAAGTCAGCCGCAAGTTTTCAATGAAATTAGGTTTGCAGGCAAGCTATATGCAAAAGAAAATTGACTGGAGCAAATTAACATTTGGAGATCAGATTGACTCTCGTTACGGTTTTATTTACAACACAAATGAAATATTCGGAAAAAACAGCCGAGGTTTTCCTGATTTTTCTGCTGGTCTTCTTGGTTTCAGCGAGCGTTTTTATGTTGGCTTTGCTGCTCACCACCTTACTCAACCTGATGAAGGTTTTCTTGGTGTAAGCAAACTTCCAATGAAATTAACCGGACATATTGGTTTTGTTTCTTATTTCAACAAGAAAAGAAAAGATAAAGGAAACTGGTCGCTTAACGTATTGTATCAGCAACAACAGGATTTTCAGCAAATCAATTACGGATTTTACATCAACAAAGGTGTTTTTGTAGGTGGATTGTGGTTCAGACAGAACTTTTTTAACGCAGATGCGTTTATAGCCCTTGTCGGATTCCAGTACCAAGGATTTAAATTCGGCTACAGCTATGATGTAACTGTGTCAAAACTAAGTAATGCAACTGCCGGTTCGCACGAATTTTCGGTGGCAATGCAATTCCCTTGCAAGCCTAAGAAGAAGAAATTCAGAGCTATCAGTTGTCCTTCGTTCTAAAAATAATTCTATCAGCATACAATAATAATTTTTTCGCAGCGTTATACAATTAAAACCAATTCATCAATAACATGAAAACATTAAAAGGAATAGCAATTAAATTATCGGCTATGTCTTTAGTTCTGGCAACTGTTACTTCGTGCCAGAAAGAAACATCAAGCACCACAGGTTGGGATTACAACAATTCAAAAAACGGAGGTTTTGAGGTTGTTGACTACGAAGGTCAGGAAACCGGACCCGGTCTTGTGTTTATTGAAGGCGGTACTTTTTCAATGGGACGTGTTGAACAGGATGTGCGTTACGATTGGAACAACGTGCCAAGAAGGGTTACTGTCTCTTCCTTTTATATGGACGAAACCGAAGTGAAAAACGTGGATTACCGCGAGTACCTTTATTGGTTGACACGTGTTTTCTACGAAAGTTATCCGGAGGTTTTCAAAAAAGCATTACCTGACACGTTGGTGTGGAGGGATAAGTTGGCTTATAATGAGCCTTATGTTGAACTTTACCTGCGTCACCCATCTTATCAATATTACCCGGTTGTAGGTATAAACTGGTTGCAGGCAACTGACTACTGTGCATGGAGAACCGACCGTGTGAACGAGATGATTTTGATACGCGAAGGTATTTTGCGTGTAAATCCTAATCAGGTGGATGATGACAATTTTAATACAGAAGCATACTTAGCAGGACAATACGAAGGTTTGGTAAAAAGCGATTTGTATGACCTTGACCCGAATAAAGACACTCGTAAAGTGCGTATTGAGGATGGGATTTTCCTTCCTGAATACCGTTTGCCAACTGAAGCTGAGTGGGAATTTGCTGCACTTGGTTTAATTGGAAACACTGTATTTGAAAGGGTAACAGAACGTAAATTATATCCATGGAATGG
>CAMBRL010000173.1 GCA_945870105.1 Chitinophaga pinensis | reverse complement strand
CAAGCGAAAACAACTTGCGTTATATGGATTTTCAAGGTCTAAAAACGTGGAAGGACATCAGCAATGAGTTTTCAATAAGTGGAATGACTAATAGCATAAGCAGCACTATAGAACTGAAGTTAGGCGATAGCAAGAAAACCAATATTCCTTTTCGTGAAATTTCGCAGCAAGAGATACTATTCCCTGTTTACGCATCAGAGCGCTCAAACAAAACACTTGCTTCAGAAAGTGTATATCACTCCAAGCGGTTGATAATGGTAGAAACCGAAGTAGGTAAATTAGGAACTATAAAATTCAGCGCAGATGATTTCAGTATTGATAAGCTGGTGTTTCACATCACCGATGTAAAAGTGAATGAAACAATTTCGTACATCGTATTAGGTAAAATAACCTATGCAGGAAAGACTTTGCCGTTTGCAAAGCGTGATACCTTGGTCACAGGGTTTTATTGTTTGAAGTAAATAAGGGTAGCAAAAACATTAAGAACAGATTGATATTTTTCATATATTTGGATGTCATTTAGAGAGAGGATTTATTTCCGATATAAGTATATCAATAAAGTATGATTTTACGTGTTAACACGTGTATATGCATAAGTATGAATATACACGTGTTAACATGAAAAAGATGCGATAAATTCGGAAATGGTGTATCGTTTTGTATATGGCTTTTTCTAATTTGTTCAACTATCATTTCAAATTACTTTACAGACTTTTCAACATAGCCCATCGGACGATCAACATAGCTTTGCCGAATTAGAATTCTGTCGATTTATATAATCGACTTTTACCTTACTAAAACAATATGATTGAAGGATTTATTTTTGCATTATCCTTTTTAATAAAACGAATATAAAATGACCAGATAAAAGCTATGATTGATAATAATTAAAAACAGCAATAAACTAAACACAATGAGCGGAGCAACAATTTTAATTTTATTAGGAGTAGCTTTTTTATGCTTCTTCATTCTTTACCTCTTTAACCGAGCAGACAAAAGGAGGGCATTAGACTTTTATAAAGTTTATACGCCAAATGGACTTCAACTTGTAAAAAAGTTGGAGGAGTTGTTTGACAACAATGAAGCAATCCCATGGACTGGTGAAATTAAACTGTATCAACAAATGTTCAACGACTTGCCAAAAATTGACCTTGACGAGTTTGAAAAGGCTATTGGCATATATGGACATGTCGAACCAGAGGGTAGTCAAAAATCTATCGCAGGTGAATACGTAACAATATTAGCGAGCAACCTTGCTCAAAGACATACTTCACAATATTCGGAGTTACAAGCAATCGGGGAAACGTTGCGAAGTATTTGGAACTACACTTAGATTTCCCATCTTATATGAGAAGCCGTTTCCACCACCAAGGCGGTATTGAAAACCGCCATAGTTAAATGAATCACCGGCATTCAACAAAGTAATTCCTTCGTCCCATCCTTTGATTACTTTGCCTTCGCCAATTGTAAAAAAAGGTTAGTAAAAAAAGGTTGGATTATTAAATTCTTTATGATTACTCATTCAGTGTAGAAAAATTGCAGTATTAAAATATACACTTAATTTATTAGACGGAACCGAGTGTTATTCATCAGAGAAAACAGGCCCTAAGGAATTTAGAATTGGCAAAGGTGGTGTTGAAAGCGGACTGGAAGAAGATTGATAATAATTAACCCAATAATTAATATTAATAAGAAAATACTTGTTATTAAGGATACCAATAATTTGCTTTATTATGGAAGATTGGTATTTATTAGAAAATAAATACCTTATTATCGCCACCTCGGTATGGGTTGTAGAAAATTGGTAATCTTAGTTTCCCTTGTGCAGAATTAGTAATTATCCCAATACCATTCTTTGTTTCTGAATTTTTTTCTTGTTTTATATTTGATTGTGAAATCTTCAGCATCTTTAGATTCCTTGGAAAGTTTGACTAAATAATTTACCCAAAATTTCTTTTTTGCTATTGATTTTAAGAGAGCTAATTTTGATGAGGCTGTTCCTGAATAGAAATAAATAAGCAAATAAAAGAATGAGAACAGAATGGAAAACATTTTGTAATCAAAGCTCATCAAAATATTAAAAAAGCCAAAGGAAATAAACATATTTAATATTATAGAAAGTGTCAAAGTATCCCAAATCAAAAATCTTCGTCTATTGGTTTGCCTATCTTCCTTTAAAAATTCCTTTTTAAATTTCTTGGGGTCATTTTTCAAATCATAAAATAAATTACGATTAACCTCATTGGGATAATTAAAAGTGTAGTTGTAGCAGTAACTCGTGCCCGTTATGAAATGCACATTTTCGTTACATTGCAAACAGACCAAATTGATTTAAGCCGCACAGCAGCCGAAGGTGTGGCAGGGCTGAAAGCATTTTTACAATTTGCTGAAAAAGGACATTTGAGCGTTCGTCCCGAAGATGTTCAAGAAGCCTTTAACAAGCAACACTTATCAGCATCTATTAGCAAAAAATTACAGGAAAAGGGATTAGAAGTAAAGTGTAATATCGGCACTTCGGGATTTAAAGTGGATGTTGGTATTGTTCACCCCGACAAACCGCAACAATATATCTTGGGAATTGTGGTTGACGGTCATTATTATTATAATGCTCACACCACCAACGACAGAGAAATGGTAATGCCTTCCGTTCTTAAAGCCTTAGGTTGGAACATCCATCGTATCTGGACAATTGACTGGCATGAAAACTCAGATAAAATAATTAATACCGTAATTGAAAAGGTAAAACAACTACAAACACAGCCCGAAGTTAAAGCAGAAAGTATTGCCGAACCTGTAGTTGAACCTTCATTTGAGCCAATTAAAGCAATGCCCGAAGAAGTTCCACCAGTTAATGTTACAAGGAAACAAAATTCTTATACCGCATACACACTAACACCTATTTCTAATGCTAACAGTGAAACGATATATGAGTTTCAAAACCGTAATACCATTAAGCAACAGATACAATCATTCGTTGACACAGAAGCCCCTATAAGCAAAAGTTTATTGTATAAAAAAGTATTGCACGGGTGGAATACCAGTCGTGCAGGTGTAAGGTTAGACAAACACTTGGAAGGAATTATCAAAGAGATGAATATAGTGCAAACGACACATCATCAGCCATTTTATTGGAGCAACAACATGACTTTAGACTATTACCGTAGCAACGACATAGAAAAACGGAATATAGAGGACATTGCACCCGAAGAAGTTGTAGTTGCTTTACAGGAAGTTGTAGCAAACAATTTGAGCATTGAGGAAGCTGAGCTACTTCGTTACTTAGCTCGGACTTTTGGTTTTGCCAAAGTAGGCAAGCAGATTGACACAATATTGCGTTATGTCATTGACACAGCAGTGCAACAAGGTCAAGTGAAAAGAGAAAACGACAGAATAAAATTGGCTGACAACATACACCTGAAACAAACACAATTAACATGAATGCAAAAACACTAACCCTCCTTATTCTTGTTGTTGGTTCATTAACAAATGCTTCGTGGCAAAGGCAGTTTATAGGGTGAAGGGAAGTCAAGCAGGTTAGCTTGTTTAACAGGTGAGTTGTAACACCCCAAATTATATTTTCCGTTCTCCACCAATTTATCGGGAGCGGAAGTTATCGGACGCGAATAAGTTTTCATAGGAAAAATATTATGCAATGTTAATGATTTTGAGTACTTTACGGTGAATTTATTTTCGCTATGTAAAAGAGGGACTTCAAATAAGTACATTTGTTATTAAACACCCCCTCAATGAACAAATATTTACTTTATCTGCCGTTAATAATTACCCTTTTTATTTCATCATGCACAAAGGATGATAATAATAATTGTACAAGGATTGTTGTTGAAGTAACAACGGATATCAGCACTCCTACTGTATGGGAAGATTGTCATGTTTATGTAATAAGCGTTAACCAGATTAGTGTAACCAGTACATTAACAATTCAGCCGGGCGCTATTGTAAAGTTTAAAGATATTGTCTCTGACAATTCAATCCTGGTTTCAAATTCCGGGCAGATTATTGCAAACGGCACTTCTGAAAATCCTATAATTTTCACATCCTATAAAGATGATGAAAATGGAGGAGATTCTAATGGTGACGGAAGCGCTTCCTCACCGGCTCAGAAAGATTGGGGCGGCATTATCATTAACTCCAACAATTGCGAATTCAGGCATTGTAATTTTATGTATGGCGGTGAAGGACCTGATGCGGGAACTGGTCAACCTACGCTTGAGTTTTCTTCTTATTATGGAATAATTGATTACTGCACTTTTGCATACTGTGGTGGAGAAACCACTTTTAACGGTTACGGTGTGGTTGATGCCCGCTCTTGTCAGAACACAAGTTTCAGCATTACCAATTCTGTTTTTTATGGTTGCATAAAACCTTTATTTGTTAATCCATTTATTAGTATTGGCAATACCAACACATTTCATAATCCTGATAACGCATCACAGAAAAATAGTCTGAACGGTATTTTTCTAACAAATGAAGCGAATGCAGCAACTTCTGATGTTACTTGGCTGGAGGATGAAGTGCCTTTTGTTTTAACCGGCTCATTGTATATAACTACAGTTGGAACCAAACTGGTTCTTGGCTCTGGTGTAATTATTAAAGTAAAGGATTCCCCTGCTCCCGGAAATAAGATCACATTTAAAGAAGGAATAACTTCCATTGAGGGTAACGGTTCGGCAGGAGTTTATTTTACAAGCTATTTAGACGATGCTCATGGTGGAGACACCAATGGAGATGGCACTGCTTCTTCACCAGCTTCTTCAGACTGGTATGGGATACAGGACTATACTGCTACCATCGGTACAAATAACTTTTGCTATTCCTGGGGGAATATTTTGTACGCTCAGTATCCGTAAAAGGACAAGTAAAGGGAAAACTGGAATTTGCTGTAATTTTCTTTCTGCTAACAAACTAGAAATTCCAGTTTCACAGACCCCACTTTTCCGGAAAAAACAGACCTCAGTGATTTTTGTTTGCTTATCCATAAATACAGGCCATACAGAAGTTTTTAGGTGGGGTCTCAAATAATCGGAAAAGTGGTGTCTGGACAAACGGAATTTCTAAGTTGTTGCATTTGTGGTTCTTCCACAAGTTGCAATTCTTCTGAAAGTTGGCTTAAATATTCGGTTGCAGGTTTTTTGTAATGTTGAGAAACACCGTTCACATGGTTCTGAAAATAATGGGTAAGGTGAGCCAAACCATTGTCTGTGGTTCGTTCTACCTCAATTTTAAGTTTCTTTTTAACTGTTGAATACTTAACCATTTATCTTTTTAGTTATTGTCAATTTTATTGGTCGCAAGTTACAATTTTACAGTTTAAAAATTGCCCCAAAGTGTCACCAATTTATCAACCGTCCAATTGTCGGGTGGTGGGTGGGCTTTGGGTGCGGTTGGGCAAAATTAAATGTGCTGCAAAAGCGTTGGCTCGTGTGTCGGGTTGCAGCTCTTTTAATTTTGCGAAGCGTTGGCATTTTGTCGTCCGATGTCAGCACAAATGTTTGATGTTAGCACGGTCGCCCTGCCATTTC
Source organism: Chitinophaga pinensis (assembly GCA_945870105.1). Taxonomy (GTDB): domain Bacteria; phylum Bacteroidota; class Bacteroidia; order SXHM01; family SXHM01; genus SXHM01. The sequence goes on along the minus strand of CAMBRL010000173.1, from coordinate 148 downwards.
CGCTAACGTCAGTTCGTCTAAGAACTCCGTTTCGCCCTCAAATATAAATCAATTTAAAGCGATTAGCCGGAGGCTGAAAAATACTTTTGTGTAAAGTGTTTGAAAAAATAGCGTTCGTTATTTTGAAGCAAATCGCGTTTATAACAAG
>CAMBRL010000172.1 GCA_945870105.1 Chitinophaga pinensis | reverse complement strand
TTTGCTTTTAACTTTTCAAGTTGATTTAGTTCTTTACCTTCTGCATAAAAACCGGCACAATCACCTGTAAGTAACAACTGCGAATTAACTTTTGCGGTTTTGGTGGCAAAGCCTGTTCTGTCTGATTTAAACACTATGGTTGCAGTGTCATCCAGAAATGAAATCTCAAGATTGCAATAAGGCAAAATCTTGCCTTTATCATCATAAGTAGTAACGCTGATAAAAATACTGGTCTGGGCAATTAATGCAAAAGGTAAAAACAACTGCAACAGAAGAAATAATCTCATACAATTATGCGCTAAGATTGACAAGAGAAATTACTTCTTCTCTTCTTTATCTTCATTCTCAAAGTCCAGCCGCTCAATATTATTCATATTGCGCAGTATCCACGATTGCCTGCCGCTGACATAGCCCGAAGGCCTGGATGCAGAAAACTTCCGAGGATTGGGCAAGCATGCAGCAATCAAAGCAGATTGTTCGCGATTTAATTTTGCTGCACTTCTTTTAAAATGATACTGTGCTGCAGCTTCTGCACCATAAACACCATCGCCCATTTCCACTACATTCATATATACTTCCAAAATTCGTTGCTTGCTCCAGAAAATTTCAATCAACCATGTAAAATAAACTTCAAATCCTTTACGCACCCAAGTGCGCGAAGGCCACAGAAAAACATTTTTTGCCGTTTGCTGGCTCAAGGTGCTGGCACCTTTCATCTTTTTGCGCTTGCTTTTTTTCTCATTGTTCTTCAACGCTTTTTCAATAGCGTTGAAATCAAAACCATAGTGATTGAGAAATAATTGGTCTTCTGCAGCCACAACTGCAAGGGGCAAAGCCGGAGAAATCTCATCGTAAGAAACCCAGTCTTTTTTCAACTTCATGTCTTTTCCATCTGCCTTCTGCTCGTAGCAGCGAATAAGCATAAGCGGTGTAACAGGCACGGGAACAAAACGGTAAAGAATAGTAAGTCCGATGGAAATAATAAAGAACCAGAGAATGGTTTTTAAAATAAACTTGAGGACTTTGAGGAGGAAAAACATTTTAAATTATATAACGTCATGCTGAACTTGTTTCAGCATCTCAGTTTATTTTAGACCCTGAAACAAGTTCAGTGTGACGAGAGCTACTGTTTCATAATGTTGCCTATCGCATTGTCGTAAGTGTTTTTCAGCTCAGCTACTGAACCAAAATTCTCTTCATCAACAACCAGGTTATTTTCTGTGGTAACTTCTCCCAACAATGTAAACTCAATGCCTGAAGCAGAAAGCAACTCAACTAACTTCTCCTGGTTTTCCTGTTTAACCGAAACCACTACCCTGCTCTGCGCTTCACCAAAGAGGAATGCATCTTTACGGAAATCGCTGTCGGTGTCTACTGTAAATCCTAAGTTGTTTGGCATTGCAGATTCCAAAAGCGTGATAAACAATCCACCATCCGAGCAATCGTGTGCGCTTACCAAAATCTTATTTACAATAAGCAATTTAACTACCTGTTGCAAGGCATATTCTTTTTCCAAATCAAAATAAGGAGCAGGAGAATTTCTAACTCCTACAAAAGAATACAAGTATTCCGAAGAAGAAATGTCGTTTTGACTTTCACCGATTAAGTAAATTAAATCACCTGCATTTTTAAAATCAAGCGTTGTGCGGGTGGCTTTATTTTCCAGCAATCCCAACATGCCAATTGTTGGAGTAGGAAAAACAGGTTCTGATTTATTGTTGATAGTGCTTTGATTGTAAAAGCTAACGTTTCCGCCAGTTACAGCCGTATCAAATTTGCGACAGGCAGCGCCCATTCCTTTTATGGCACCTACAAACTGCCAGTAAACTTCAGGACTATACGGATTACCAAAGTTCAGACAGTTGGTGATAGCAAGTGGCTCACCACCGCTGCACACAATATTTCTCGCAGCTTCGGCAACAGCAATGGCAGTGCCTGTTTCAGGGTCAGCATTTACATAACGCGAGTTACAGTCAACCGTAAAAGCAAGCGCTTCTTCTGTATCTTTTATATTCACAATGGCTGCATCTGAAGGCGCATTGGTACTCATGTTCACGGTTCCTACCATTGAATCGTAATGCTCATACACCCATTTTTTTGAGGCAATGTTCGGATGGCCTGCAAGGTGCTTTGCAACTGCTTTTAAATCTTTTGGCTCTTCAACCTGTTCAATGGAAAACTTCTTGCTTTCTGCATAATAAGCAGGTTCTTTGTATTCGCGCTGATAAACAGGAGCGCCACCTCCCAACACCAAATCCCAGGCAGGAACATCAGCAACCAATTCACCCTGCATGTAATATTTCAAGCGTTTTTCTTTGGTCACTTCACCAATCTGCACGCAATTCAAATCCCATTTTTCAAACACAGCATTCACTTCTTCTTCGCGACCTTTCTCAACAACAATCAGCATTCGCTCTTGTGATTCTGAAAGAAGAATTTCAAACGGCACCATATTTTTCTGGCGCATCGGAACTTTATCTAAATAGATAATCATTCCGTGTTCGCCTTTTGCAGACATCTCAGAAGTGGAGCAGGTAATTCCTGCGGCACCCATGTCCTGCATACCAATGACAGCACCTGTTTTAATTACTTCGAGCGAAGCCTCCAATAATAATTTTTCCTGGAAAGGGTCGCCTACCTGCACCGCAGGAATTTTTTCATTCGAAGCTTCTGTAATATCTTCGGAAGCAAAAGTAGCCCCGTGAATTCCGTCTTTCCCGGTGGAAGAACCTACAATAAAAACAGGGTTTCCTTCACCATAAGAAGTAGCAGAAGCAGTTTCACCAATCTTCACAATTCCTGCCGACATTGCATTCACCAACGGATTTTGATTGTAGCAATCATCAAAGAAAACCTCACCGCCAACAGTGGGAATTCCAAACGCATTTCCGTAATCTCCAATTCCTTTTACAACGCCTTTCACTAACCAGCGCGTTCTGTCTAATTTAGGATTTCCGAAACGCAGAGAATTCAACTGCGCAATCGGGCGGGCACCCATGGTAAAAATATCTCTGTTAATTCCACCTACTCCTGTTGCAGCTCCCTGATAAGGTTCCAAAGCCGAAGGATGATTATGCGATTCAATTTTAAAAGCACACGCCAAACCGTTTCCGATGTCAACCAAACCTGCATTTTCTTCTCCTGCTTCTACCAATGTGCGTTTTCCTTTGCGTGGAAGGGTTTTCAGCCAGGTAATGGAATTTTTATAAGAGCAATGCTCACTCCACATCACCGAAAAAATACTTAGTTCTGTAAAGTTGGGCGTGCGACCTAAAATTGTTTTTATTTTCTCAAATTCTTCGGGAAGAAGACCGAGCTTTTTAGCAGTTTCTGCGGTTGGTAAAGCGGTTTCAGTGTGAGTATGGTTCATTTATAAAAATATTAAGTGGCAAAAGTAATCATATATCTTTGCTTTTTATATGTCGGTTATGCTCGAAATTTTATTGGTTACTGCTTACGCCTCGTTGTTCATTTTCCTCATTGCGAAAATGAAGTTCTTTGCGTGCGAAGGAATAAACCGCAAAGCCATTCAGGGAATGTTTATTCTTAAAATCCTGTTCGGCATTTTACTCTACCTTGTCTATACCTTTTACTATACCAATCGCAGCACTGCCGACATCTACAAATATTTTGACGACAGCAAAGTGATGTTTGATGCCCTGTTCACCAAACCTCAGGACTATTTTCAAATGCTTTTCGGCATCAGAAATGACACCCCTTATTTTGATGTGTATTACAACCAAATGAACCACTGGTATCGCGAATACGATAGCAATTTATATAACGACAGCCACACAATCATTCGTTTCAATGCAGTGGTTCGGTTGTTCTCGATGGGCGTATACAATGTACATTCGGTGTTCATGTGTTTTCTTTCTTTGCTTGGCTTGACTGCAATTTATAAAACGTTTATTCCAGTGATGAAGGAGAAAAGCCTTCTCTTGTTTGGCGCTGTGTTTCTAATTCCATCTGTATTATTCTGGGGTTCGGGAGTTTTGAAAGAAGGTTTGCTTTTTTTTGGGTTAGGATTTTTGATTTACTATAGCCCCACTCTATCTCTCCCCAAAGGGGAGAGGACTTCTATCGTGAAAAGCACATTTTGGATTTTGTTTTCGGTTGCGTTACTGGCATTGACTAAATTCTATGTAGCTATAGCTATAATTCCTGCACTGGCTGCCAACTTCTGGATTGAGAAAACAGGAAATAGAAATGTACTGCTGAAATACATTGCATCATACACGTTAATATTTTGTGTTGGGTTGCTTGCAACTAATTCACTTCAAGTTCTGGTTCAAAAGCAGAAAGACTTTATCAACCTTGCTAATGGAGGCACTTACCTGCAACGCATCACTGCTGAAAAAACAGATACCGTTTACATTGCTTCGGGCTTGCATGAACAAATGGATATTAACCGCAAAACTAAAGAAGTAGAAATTGCAGGAAAGATTGATTACTGCAGAATTTGGCAAAATGGAAAGTTGGGAGAAGAAACTGAATTTGTAGGAGCTAAAAACTTTAAAGAAACGGAATATCGTTTGTTACTTGATTACGGAAAAACAGGCAGCACCATTGAAATACAAAAGCTGGAACCCAATATTCTGAGTTTTCTGAAAGCCGCACCTAAAGCACTTTTCAACACATTCTTTCGTCCATTCCTTTTTGAATCATTTTCTCCTTTTATACTGATGGCCGGATTTGAAAATCTATTTATTCTGTTGCTGACTATTGTTGCAATTATCTTCGCTGACAAAAAAATATTCAGCGAAAAAATGTTCTGGTTTTGTGTCTTCTTCACCTTAGTAATTTTCTCATTAACAGGTTTGATAACCCCTGTGATTGGCGCCATTGTGCGTTATAAAATTGCTGCGTTGCCGTTACTATTGATTGCTATTTTCATGTTGATAGATAAGAATAAATTGACCAACAAGTTTCCATTCTTAAAAAGATTATTCTGATGAACTTAAACTCAAGACGCGACCTTGTTTTCATCACCCTTGCGGGTTTCTTTATCACCAACGCCATTGTTGCGGAACTTATTGGTGGCAAGCTTTTCCAGGTAGGGCCATTTGTACAGAGCATAGGCATTATGCTGTGGCCTGTGGTTTTTCTTACTACCGATTTGGTGAATGAATATTATGGTCCGCAAGGTGTGCGCAGATTGACTTTACTCACTGTCTCATTAATTGGCTACACGTTTATTTTGCTTGCACTTGCCATGCTTGTTACGGCAACTCCATTTTCTCCTGTTTCAGGCGAAGCATTTCAAACTGTGTTTGGGCAATCGCTTTGGATAATTATCGGAAGCATTACTGCTTTTCTTACTTCGCAATTAGTGGATGTTTCTGTTTTCTGGACATTAAGAAATAAAACAGGAAAGAAAATGATTTGGCTGCGCGCAACCGGTTCAACGGTAGTTTCACAACTGCTTGATACGTTTATTGTGCAGGGAATTGCATTTGTAATTCCGGGAGTTTGGACAGTGGATGAATACCTTAAGAATGCTTCAGCCGGTTATGTTTTTAAGTTGGGAGTTGCCGTTGCAATTACACCACTTATTTATCTTCTACACTTTTTAATTGACCGATATATCGGGGAAAAGGAAAGCGAAAAACTTATTGAGCACACTGCCAAAGATGCATTACACCGCAAAGTGCAGGACTGATTTTAAAACTGCGCTATTACCCATTCCGCAATTTTAAAGAAAACCATAAAGGTCATTATACCCGAAACAATCAGTTTCACAGCCATTCCTGCCATGGTTCCTATAAATGTTCCCAGCCCTGAACCGATTGCATCTGAAAGTTTTTT
>CAMBRL010000171.1 GCA_945870105.1 Chitinophaga pinensis | reverse complement strand
GAAGGCCCGCATCAAGGAAAAAGATGAAAGCGTGCCGGTGTTCAACAACGGCTATTTCTATTATACCCGCACGGATGAGGGTAAAGAATATTATAAATACTGCCGCAAAAAGGGCAGCCTTACCGCCCCGGAAGAAATAGTGCTGGACGTAGATGCTATGGCCGAAGGCAAAGCCTATTACGATATTGGCGAAATTGAAATCAGCGAAGACAATAAACTGGTGGCTTATGGTGTGGATGAAATTTCGCGCAGAGAATACGTTGTTAATGTAAAAAATCTTGAAACAGGCGAGATTTACAAAGATGCCATACCGCGTACCGAAGGCGGTGCCGTGTGGGCCAATGATAACAAAACACTGTTCTATACCTCCAAAAATCCCGAAACTCTTTTATCCGAAAAAATAAAGCGCCATGTACTGGGCACAGATGCCGCCAGCGATGTAACCGTTTACGAAGAACTGGATAAATCCAATTACATAGGCGTATCTAAAACTAAGAACAACCGATACATTGTTATTGGTTCGCAGGCCACCATGAGTTCTGAGTACCGTATGATTGATGCTGCTAAACCCGACGCAGCTTTCAAGGTGTTTCAGCCCCGCATGAAAGATGTGTTGTATTCCGTTACCCCGCTTGCCGGTAAATTCCTTATCAAAACCAACTGGAATGCAAAGAACTTCCGCTTGATGGAGTGCCCGCTCGACAAGACCGAAAGCAGCAACTGGAAGGAGATTATACCCAACCGAAGCGATGTATTACTCGAAGGCGTTGATGAATTCAAAGACTTTATTGTGCTCACCGAACGCAAAAACGGTTTAACACAATTAACCATTCAAAGCCTTGCAGACGGCAAAGAGCATGTGCTTGATTTTGGTGAGCCTGCCTATGCTGCCTGGCCGGGCGCAAACCCTGACTATAACAGCTCAACACTGCGCTATCAGTTTACCTCATTGGTTACTCCTTCCTCCACCATTGATTACAACATGGCTACCCGTGATAAAAAACTGATGAAGCAGGCCGAAGTAGTGGGCGGCTACAACGCTGCCGATTATGTTACCGAGCGCTTGTACGCTACGGCAAAAGACGGAACAAAAATTCCCATCTCCATCGTTTACAAAAAAGGATTCGAGAAAAACGGTAAAGCTCCGCTCTTGCTCTACGGCTATGGGTCATACGGCAACAGCATTGATGCCTATTTCGGAAGCGGTCGCTTGAGTTTGCTCAACAGAGGTTTTGCCTTTGCCATTGCTCACATCCGTGGCGGACAGGAAATGGGCCGCCAGTGGTACGATGACGGCAAGCTGATGAAGAAGATGAACACCTTTACCGACTTTATTGACTGCGGTGAATTTCTTATCAAAGAAAATTACACTAGCAAAGAACACCTCTATGCCGAGGGCGGAAGTGCCGGTGGCCTGCTCATGGGCGCAGTCATAAACCTTGCTCCCGATATGTGGCGCGGGGTAGTGGCAGCCGTTCCTTTTGTGGATGTGGTTAACACGATGTTAGATGAAAGCATACCACTTACCACCAACGAATTTGACGAGTGGGGAAATCCGAAGAACAAAGACGCTTATTTCTACATGAAAAGCTATGCGCCTTACGAAAATATTGAGAAAAAGAACTATCCCAATATGCTGGTAACAACAGGTCTGCACGACAGCCAGGTTCAGTATTTTGAGCCTGCAAAATGGGTAGCAAAACTCAGGGCAACAAAAACCGATAACAACGTGTTATTCCTGCATACCAATATGGATTTCGGACACGGTGGTGCCTCAGGACGTTTTGATTATCTGAAAGAGGTGGCGCTTAAATATTCCTTTATGCTTTCGCTGGAAGGAATAGATAAATAGTCTAAGTATTACAGGAGTTTAGGTTCCTTTTCTTAACGGAAGCAGCACCCTTGCAAAATTAAGTTTGCGGGTATTGCTCTCGTTAAATACGCCCTGACTGGTTTCGCGTATATCTTCTACCGAATAAAATGAACCCGGCAGGTCGCGGTCAATAAACTCCGAAATCTGTTTTACGTTTTTGCGTTCGGCCACAATAAAAATAACTTTCACGGGGCCCATGGCGCCTTGTCCGTCAATAACAGTAAAGCCGTGTTTTTCCTTTTTCAGGTCTTCCAGAAAAGCATCGCTGTTTTTGTTGGTAATAACGCGTATTACCTGCGTGCCTATGGCCAGCGCCTGCTCAATGGTTAATCCTAAAAATGTTCCGGTGGCATAACCAGCAGCCCAAGCAAAGTAACACATTACGTTGCTCAGGTTCTGCATAATCTGTCCGATGGCAATCAGCCATAATAGCACCTCAAAAAAACCAATGATGGGTACAATTTTGCGTTTGCCTTTCGAAATCATAACAATGCGCAGCGTTCCCAATGTAACGTCTGTCATGCGCGCAAAATAGATAATCAGCGGGAGCAATACCCAGTTAAAATAGTCGAACCCTTCTTTTACTTCCATTAATGAATTAAGGCCTTGCTGCCTTTACAATTTTCTGTTTATAGATGTGCTTTTCTTCGCTGGTAATGGTGGCGAAATAAATACCCGCTGCAAGCGGTGCCGTTGAAAAGGTGAAAATATTTTGCCCGAATTTTGCCTGATCCCGAAACAATGAAATCACCCTGCGTCCGTTAATATCATATAGGTCAACAGAAATATCACTGGTCTTCTCCATATAAAAGTTGAGGGTCACATAATCAACAGTTGGGTTGGGGTAAACACTTATTTCCAGTGAAGGATATTCCGAAGGGCGAACAGAATCGGTACTGGTAAGCTCCGCAATCCATGTTCCGTTTTTTTTAGTCTGTTGCCCGAATGAACCAACAGCCCAAACCGTTGCGGTTTCATTATACCTGCGTTGTGATCCGCTGTAATCACCCCATCGCTCGTAATCACCATCACCAAAAGCATCTACATAGTTATTACCGGTTTTGATTTTTTCAAATGATGAATAGGTTCCGTCATTGGTATAATACACATAAGAGAAACCTGCAAAATCATTGGGCGAAGTATGGTTGTAAGTAATAATACTCTCCTGATCGCGGTGGTCGCGCCCCGAGTAAGAAATATTTGGATATCCGAAATCAAGATTGACATCTCCTAAAATGGTTGCCCTGACATTAGGACTATTCGCTCCCGGACTTTCAATAAACCCGTGATAGATACCGGAAAGCCCAGTAGTTTCGTTCATGCAGGCCTGCACAAATTGTATAACATCGTTCTCGTAAAATCCACCCAGTATGCGATTATCATTGGTATCAAAGGTGTTTGTTCCCTGCTGATGTGCTTCAGGTGGCAATAGGTATTTCACATCCGATGTAAGAAATTTTATCTGCAACGATGCGTTGTTGCTTTTTACGCTGTCTGTAATGTGCAGCAGAAAAATTGAGTCGTTCTCGTAAGAAGTGGCTCGGTTGCTCAGTAAATACATATCAGGTCCGTAAGGTTTTGTTCCTCCTTTTACAGGGCAGATATTGAAAATAGATTTAATATCGTTATCGAGAAAAATATCGTGATAATATTGGGTGGTGAGTGATGCTCCTGCATAGCCATCGTAATTGCTTACCTGCCACAAGCAGGTTTCAGTAAATCCCGAATTGTTGCTTGAACCGTTTGTAAATGTGTTTACACCAATAAATAAATCACGGTTAGAAATTCCGATAACGGGGTAATCACTCCAAGTGTCATTGCTCAGAGGATTTCCGCTAAGTGCATAAGCATTCCAGTTACCCATAGGATCATTGGTCTGGGAATAACAAACAATTACTTTGCTTTTCTGGTAGGTACTGCCGTTCAGAAAAACCATGATAAAGCGGTCTGCATCCGGGTCATAAACCATCTTTGGATCAAACTTAGAGTCTGTTGCATTCAGGCTGGTAGCAAATGAACCGAGTGATTTAACTTTCAGAATTGTATCGTTATTGGTATTGTATATCAGCACCCGTGAGTTGATAACTGAAACAATTATTCCTGCATTGGAAATAGCCATATCGTTATCATTTGGTATGCTGCTCTGAGCAATGTTTCCCTCAAAACTTTGCCCTACAATTACGGGTGAAATGGTATCTGTTTTATAAGATGGTTGAAAATTACCTCCCCTTTTCACAGGATATTTTTTGCGCATTTCTTCTTTCATGGCACGCAGTTTCGATCTATACGAAGAACCTCCTGGCGCAGGAATTTCAATATTCTGCAGCGTCACTTCCCAATCAGGAACAGAATCGGAAAAACTGAGTACTGCAGTTTTCTCCCATGTAAAATTTGTTGCCTTGTAAGTGGTTTGTGAATAGGAAACAGCCCCAAACAGTAAACCTAAAATAAGCGTTGAAAAAAATCTCATTAACGTATTTCAGAATTAATTTCCTGACGGCTTTCGCGCTGCAGTTGTTGAATCGGTGGCGGAGTAGAGTAGCGGTTGATAAATTCTTTTACCTTCTTTTCCTCCAGTCCGCTTTTGCTGAAAAGACCGTTAGTGTTAATTACCTCCAGTGTTTTTTCAGCCGAGCGCACTGTAACATCTGGGTAGGCAATTGAGCCGTTTGCAAAACGGTAGTAGTTTTCCTTGATGCTGATAAGGCGCTCTTTGCCGTTTAGTGAATTAGCAATAAAACCGGTTCCTGATTTTTTAAGCAGTCCTGCTGCTGCGTTATTGCAGTAAATGGTATCTGTGGTTATTTCGGTCTGAGCTGATGCAACAGAAAACGAAAGTAGCGCGAAGAGAATTAGTGTATAGTTCATAGCAACAAAATTATTGAAATTAATTCACAGTTAAGATATCACCATTCCAGACCAGATTATCACTCACGCAGGAGATATGATGTTTGGTCTGATTTTTATCAGGCAAAAAATCACCGCTGGTAAAAACAGAAACATTGATAAAAATATTTTCGGCAAGGTGTTCAACACCATCAATTAACACGCGCCAGTAAAGGCGGTTGTCGCTGCACTCTGTATTAAAACGGATTTTTATTGAATGTTTGGTTTTCATAATTTCTTCCACATGCTGCGGTGCGGGCCAACTTTATTTACATCATAATCTTCTCCGTAGGCTGTCCATCCGCATTTTTCATAAAAGGGAATAGCGGTAATGCGTGCCTGCAGCCAACCCGTGTGTGCGTTCCAGTTTTTCTTTGCTGTTTCTTCCAATGCAGTAAGCACTTTTGCTGCGAAACCTTTTCCTTGGAATTCAGGCAATGTCCCCATTTGCCTTACCTGAACGGCAGGGCGCAAACCCGAAGCAGTAGATGTGGAAAGTGGTTCAAAAGCGGGGCAGTTGCTGCCCACAGGGTCTTTCACCGAACCATCACCTGCAATCAAGGCAATTCTTCCAACGGCAACAATTTTAGTATCAATTGAAATGTAAGCATGAATAGCTTTATCATCATCAGTCAGTAATTCCGACCCGCGCGGACTTCCCAAAGGCTTGCGCAGTACTTCATAACGCACATCAAAATATTCCTGCGGAAGTATTTCTCCCGGAAGCACAGTTACTAAGTTCATAGGTATAAATCGGCAATGGCTAATGAAGCAAATAGAATACTGGCAATTCCGTTGGTGGTGAAAAAAGCGATATTCACTTTGCTCAAATCATTTGGTTTTACAAGGCTATGTTGGTAAATCAGCAGTCCGCTGAAAATGGCGGCTGCAATCCAGTAATACATTCCTGCATTGCCAATAAATCCGGCTGCTAAAATAAAACCCGCAGAAAAAAAATGGAAAATAGAAGATAGTAACAATGCATTTTTTGTTCCTATGGCTGCCGGAATGGAATGCAGTCCTTTTGATTTGTCAAATGCTTCGTCCTGCAAAGCATAAATAATATCAAAGCCGCTAACCCAGAATAAAACGGCAAATGAAAATAAAACAGGAAGCACTGCAAACTCACCCGTTACCGCAAGCCATGCGCCAATCGGGGC
>CAMBRL010000170.1 GCA_945870105.1 Chitinophaga pinensis | reverse complement strand
CATTGGTGTTGGTTATTCTTGCCAACCGCGCTATAATGCAAGACGAGGAACTGGTGCGTTCGGCTGACCGTTTACGTTAAGAAGCACTAATTTTAAAGCCCAAAACACTATTTTAAATCCAATCTGTATTGGTGCAAATTCAATTTTTACTGGTGCAGATTCAATCTTTACTGGTGCAAATCCAATCTTTACTGGTGTAAATCCAATCTGTATTGGTGCAAATCCAATCTTTATGGGTGTAAATCCAATCTTTACTGATTCAGATTGAATCTGCACGAGTGCAAATTCAATCTGAATGAAAGTTTTCAGGCTAAACTGCCTTCCTTATTATTCTTAAACTGCAACTCAAACAGGGTTTTGTAATGCCCGTTGTTTTTAAGCAGTTGCTGGTGGGTTCCCATTTCAAGGATTTCGCCTTTATCGAGTACAATAATTTTATCGGCTTTTTGAACCGTTGCAAGGCGGTGGGCAATAACTACGGAAGTGCGGTTTTCTGTAAGCTTGTTCATAGCCGACTGAATAAGGAATTCCGATTCGGTGTCAATAGAAGAGGTAGCCTCGTCCAGCACCAGTATTTTAGGATTGTATATATAAGCACGGATAAATGAAATCAATTGGCGCTGCCCAACACTCAGCATTGCCCCACGCTCCATTACGTTGTAATCATATTTTCCGGGAAGCGAAGAAATAAAATCATCTGCCCCAACTGCTATTGCTGCTTCGCGGATTTGCTCCTTGGTAACCGCTTTGTTTTTCATGGAAATGTTATTGGCAATGGTGTCTGAGAACAGGAATACATCCTGTAATACCACGGCAATGTTTTTGCGCAGTTCATTTAGTTCGTAATCGCGGATGTCAATGCCGTCAATACTTATTTTGCCTTTGTTGTATTCGTAAAAACGGCTGAGCAAACTGATGATACTAGATTTTCCTGACCCTGTTGCACCAACCAAGGCCATCGTTTCACCAGGCTTAACGGTAAACGAAATGCCTTTTAAAACCCAGTCCTCATCATTATAGGCAAACCAAACGTTTTCGAATTTTATTTCGCCTTTCATCGCATCCATGTTTTGTTTTCCGTTGTTTTCAATCACCGAAATAGTGTCCATTACCTTGAACACACGCTCGCTGCTGACCATCCCCATTTGCAGGGTATTGAATCTATCAGCAAGTTCGCGGATAGGACGAAAAAGCATGTGGATATAAAGGATAAAGGCAACCAGGTTTCCCAATGTTACCTGATCGCGGATAACTCCTTTTGCGCCCCACCAAACCAATAGCCCGATGGAAACAGCAGACAGCACCTCCACCACGGGAAGAAAAATAGAATAATACCAAACCGAATCAATATTGGCATCGCGGTGACGGGCGTTTATCTTTTTAAAGCGGTTCATCTCCTCGTCCTCGCGGTTAAAAATCTGAACCACATTCATTCCTGTAATGTGTTCTTGTAGAAAGGCATTGAGTTTCGCTACCTCGTTACGCACTTCCTGAAACGATGATTTAATGGCATTCTTAAACAACCATGTGCTAAATAGAAGCAGCGGAATGGTAGAAAGACTGATTAATGCCAAACGGTAATCCACCCAAAACATTACACCAATCACCACAATCAGTTTCAGTACATCGCCAATAATAACCAGCAAGCCTTCCGAGAAAATATCGGCAATGGTTTCCATGTCCGAAATAACGCGGGTAACCAATGTTCCTATTGGCGTATGGTCAAAATATTTTAAGCGGAATTGATTGATATGGGAATAGAGTTTTACCCGCAGGTCACGGATAACCACCTGTCCCAGCCAGTTGGCTAAATAGATATAATAGAAGTTGAGGATGGCTTCCGCGAAAAGCAAAGCCACCATCAGTAATGTCATAGCCAACAGGCCTTGCATATCGCCACTGGCAATGTGGCGGTCAAACGTGTATTGTATTAGCCAGGGGCGAACAGGCGAAAGAAATGCCAGCGCAATCGTAAGAAACAGCGTAATGCCAAACGTTTTTTTGTAAGGCTTTACAAACTCAAAAACTCTGCTTAATACGGGGAAATCTACTGCGTTGCCTGTTACTTTACTCATTTATAAATACATCATCTTTATATTCAATTTTAACAAGTGACAAACCCTGCGCAGGTACGGAAAAACCTGCTTCTGCGCGGTTTTGACCTTCTACAATTTTGTCAAGTTGTTCAAAGGTTATTTTGTTTTTACCCAAACCTACCAATGTGCCAACAATGGCGCGAACCATGTTGCGTAAAAAACGATTGGCTCTTATGGTAAACACAAGTATATCGCCTTCTTGTTTCCATTCTGCAAACTGCACATCGCAGATATAGTTGTCAACCTGCGTATTCCCTTTTGTGAAACTTTTAAAATCCTTTTTACCCAACAACGATGCTGCTCCTTTGTTCATTTTCTCAATATCTAATTCGCCATAAATAAACCATGCATAGTCGCGTAAAAACGGATTGGGAGTATGCGTTATCTGGTATTTGTAAGTGCGGGCAATGGCATCAAAACGCGCATGGGCATTGTCGCGCACACGTATAATATCCAGCACGGCAACATCTTTATTCAGCGTACAGTTAATGTGGTAAATCAAATCTTTTTTTCCAGGAATTAAATCTCTGCTGCAATCAAAGTGAGCATACATTTCGGAGGCGTGAACTCCTGTGTCGGTTCGTCCCGCTCCGTAAACGTAAATCTCTTCGCGCAATACTTTTGATAAAACGGCAATCAGTTCAGCCTGCACCGAATGAGCATTTGCCTGTACCTGCCAGCCATGGAAGTTGGTTCCTTTGTAAGCAAGTTTAAGAAAATAGCGTGGGTAAAGCATAATTAATTAGGGCGGCAAAAGTAGTATTCCACAGAAATTTAAGCCGCAGAACAACAAAATGAAAAATCTGGCGTTAGAGCCTTGTAATCTTTAATAAAGGAATGATATGTTGACGTTTGAAGAATTGACTGAGCTTGTTTATGCTCATCCCGATAAAACAAGCACAGGTGCGTTTGCGCTGAATAAAGCTTTGGAAAAAGAAATCTGGTTCAGCGAAGAATATGAAATGACACGCGAACTCCAGTCACTGATAGATGCTATGGAGTTTTTGCCTAATGAAAAAACATTGCTCAACATACTGAACTTTGCCAGTTTAGCCCGCAAGCGAAACGAAAAGGTTGATAAGTACCTTAAAGTTGCGCAGAATTAAGCTGTTTAAAAAGTTTCATTGAATCCACCGCTTCTTTCACATCATGAACCCGAAGAATATCTGCCCCTTTTTCTATTAATAAGGTATTCAGAACGGTAGTCCCATTCAGTGCAGTTTCCGGTTTTGTTCCCAGCACTTTATTAATCATTGATTTTCTTGAAACTCCTGCCAATAAAGGTTTGTCAAATATCCTGAATTGTTCAAACGCTTGTAGTAATTCATAATTCTGTTCCAAAGTTTTCCCGAAACCAAAGCCGGGGTCAAGAATAATATCATTTACTCCGAGGCGGTGAAGTTTGTTAAGCCTTTCAGAGAAGTAATACATTACATCATTCAGTATTTTTCCTTCTTGTAAATTCTGCTGCATGGTTTGGGGCGTACCTTTTATGTGCATCACAATATAAGGAACGCCCAACTTTCTTACAGTTTGAAACATCTCATCATTTCCACCCGAAATATCGTTAATGATAGATGCTCCTTTTTCAATTGCTGCTTTTGCAACATTTGCTCGAAATGTATCTGCCGAAAAAACAGCATCAGGAAAAGTTTTTACTAGTTCTATCAGGTAAGGCAGCAATCTTTTCAGTTCTTCTTCTTCGCTTATATCTTCAGCTCCCGGGCGGCTTGAATAAGCACCTACATCAATAATTGCAGCGCCTTCTTCCAGCATTTTTGAGCATTTGTTTATTGCTTCATCAATTGCGTTCAGTTCACCGCCATCATAAAATGAATCGGGTGTAAGGTTTAAAATTCCCATTACCACAGGCGTTGATAAATCGAGGAGTTTGCCCCTGCAATTCAGCGTTTTTTTCTTTGTAAAAACTGTATCTTTCGCCACGTTTTAATTGATAATTAGTAGCGCAAATATCCAAAAATAATGAGCAATACCTCGCGGCAGTTTGAACAGGTGATAGAACAATGCAGAAGCCTTTTCCTGAAAAAGATGAAAGATTACGGAACGGCATGGCGCATTCTGCGCATCACTTCTATTACTGATCAGATTTTCATTAAAGCAAATCGAATCCGGAGTATTGAAGAAAAAGGAACACAAAAAGTTGAAGAAGATATCCGTTCTGAATATATTGGCATGGTTAATTATTCAGTGATTGGTTTGATACAGCTTTCTCTCGAAGGAGCATCTGTAAATGCTGCTAATTCTCTGAGGGAGGCGTCTAAAAATGCTGAAATGGATCCGTTGGAAGTAGAGAAACTTTACAACAAATACATTTACGAGGCGAAGACATTGATGGAAGATAAAAACCACGATTATGGTGAAGCCTGGCGCGATATGAGATTGAGTTCACTTACGGATTTAATTCTGATGAAACTGTTACGCATAAAACAGATTGAAGACAACAAAGGCAAAACACTTGTATCGGAAGGGATAGATGCCAACTATCATGACATTATCAACTACAGCATTTTTGCTCTGATACGGTTGAACGAGGTAGGGAAGTAAACAACGTCATTGCGAGGGTTTTTCACCCGAAGCAATCTCACATTGAATAGAGATTGCTTCGCTAAAGCTCGCAATGACGGAATAAAATAAATTTTAACAACGCATTAACAGGGAACAGAAATTCTGTTGCTGAATTTCGCAGAAAAATTAAAAGCCATGAACTACATCACAAAAATTGCACGCTATTTAGTCGGAACACTTTTTATCTTCTCAGGATTGGTAAAAGCCAATGACCCGATTGGTTTTTCCTACAAGTTACAGGAGTATTTTGAGGAGTTTGAAAAACTGAAAGTCTATTTCTCTCCGTTAGAGGGTTTCTTTAAATTGCTTCACGACCTGTCATTGGAGCAAGCAATCTTTATGGTTATTCTGGAAATCGTTTTAGGTATTGCAATCATTTCGGGTTACCTTCCTAAGCTCACTGCTTGGCTACTTCTCTTGCTCATTTTATTCTTTACTGCTTTAACATTTGCATCTGCACAATACGAGATTGTTCGTTCATGTGGTTGCTTTGGTGATGCTATTCCGCTTACACCTTGGGAATCATTTTACAAAGACATAATTCTACTTACTCTTATCCTTTTTATATTCACTCAAAAAAATAAAATTGAGCCTAATAAAGTAGATGTGTTGGATATTGTAATGGCGGTTCTTTGCATTGGTGCGTTAGGCTGGTTATCGTTCAGTCTGCTGAAATGGGCTTTCCCGTTTGTTGTTGGATTGGTGCTTATAGGTGGTTATGTTGTCTGGAGTTTTGTTGCTCCAAAACAAAATGTCGCGATGTATAAAACACTTATAGGTTTGATTATTTCCGGCTATTTCACTTACCGTTGCTATGCACATTTGCCTGCAAAAGATTTTCGCGCTTACGCTATTGGTAAAAGTATTCCTGAGCAGATGCAAGGCATTCCTGATAAAGTGCAGTACCACTATTTGCTTACGAATAAAACATCAGGAAAGCAACAAGAATTTACAGCCTTTCCACCAAACTATGAAACAGAATGGAAATACGATACCGCTTTTATTGAAGTCTTGGAAAAAGGTGTGGAAGCAAAAATCAGTGACTTCAGTATCAGCAACCGTGCTGGTGATGAATATACAGATGATTTTTTTCAGGGTTATCATTTTCTGCTTATTTATTATGATTTGGATAAAGCCACTGATAACAGGCAAACCGAAATTAATGCATTTGCTGATCAAGCAAAAAAAGATGGTTTTGATTTTATAGGATTAACTGCTTCACCTGAACAATCAGAGAAAAAATTTATTG
>CAMBRL010000169.1 GCA_945870105.1 Chitinophaga pinensis | reverse complement strand
GTCAGGGCGGAACAGGTGCGGCAGGTGGTTTAGGCGGTGGCGGTTCATTTGGAATATATGTCGATGCCAACGGTGCCAACGGTGAAATAAGTGATTGCATTGTTACAGCAGGCGCTCCCGGTATGGGCGGTTTGGGCGGAATACCCGGTGGTTTTGGCGGTTTTGGCGGTTTTGGCGGACTAGGTGGAGGCAGTGGTTGTACTATTGGTCGTGGTGGTAAAGGTGGCGATGGCGGTAATGCCGGTCGCGGTGGAACAGGTGGAAACGGGGCTCCCGGTGTAAGCCAGGAAGTATATGAAGACCCTAATGGAATTGCAGTTTCGCAAACCAATATGAATGCACCTGTTGAACCCAATGTGTTTCTTGTAAATACCGGTTGCACATGGCATGACATTGATTACAGCACCAATGCCAGCGGAATTATTCAATGGTATTTTGACGGTGGCAGTGTACCGTTAAGTGCATTCGGACAAAGTGTTACCACGCAATACAACACGTTTGGAAGACATGATATTACGTTGGTAAGCAACGGAGTTCCCTTTATGCTTAGTGATTTTGAAGGAATCTTTGCTGACGGCACACCTTTCCTTCCTGAGATAGTTGCTCCTGACAGCGCTTGTCCCGGGCAGGCTGTAAACTTCTCTGCAATTTTTCCTTCAGTATTTAATGTGTTGGTTTACGACTGGAATTTTGGTGACCCTACTTCAGGCGCAAACAATACATCAGCTGCTGCCGCACCTGCTCATACCTTTGCTAACGTGGGCAATTACTGGGTAACACTGCAAACAACATCAGACTGCTGCGGTCGCTCAAAGGTTGATAGCTTTTTAATTCACATTGTTCCGTTCCGTTTGCCTGAAGTATTTATTTCTGCCGATCAGGATAATATCTGCTTTGGTGATGTGGTGGAGTTTGCCGCAGTTCCGGTTTGGGGTGGTTATACTCCGGCATTTGAGTGGTTTGTTAATGGAACAAGTTCAGGAACTAATCCAACCATCACACTTCCCGGCCTTAGTAATGGCGATTTAGTTTATTGCGAATTGACCAGTTCTTATACTTGTCCAACGCAAAATCCGGTGCAATCACCGACAATAAATATTACGGTAAATCCTTTGCCAACGCCTGTTTGCAGCAGCACGTTAAATTATCTGGGAGCAAATACCGAGTTTGATGTTACCAGTGTGGTAGGCACTCAGCCTTTTACTTATGCATGGGATTTTGGTGACGGAGGAACTGCTTCAACGCAAAATCCACAACACACATTTGGCGGAACAGGCGTTTACAATACTTCGGTATTACTTACCGATGCCAATGGTTGCGAAGCGCTGTGCAACCTGCCTGTTGACATTATTATTCCTCCGGTTGTGAATGCAGAATTTACTTCAATAATCAATCAGACTTGCGCCAACACCACTGTTGATTTCACCGATATCAGCACAGGGAATGTGATTAACTGGTATTGGGATTTTGGAGATCCTGCTTCGGGTGCCAACAATACTTCAGCTTTACAAAACCCAACTCACGTTTATACAACACCCGGTTTTTATACCGTAACCTTTGCTCCCGGAAACGGTGTGCTTACCGATACCATTATATTACCTAATTATGTGGAAGTGCTGGAAAATCCGGTGGCTGATTTCATGAGTTATGAAACAACCTATTGCGAACCTGCCGATGTTAAATTCTATGATGTATCAGATGGGGCAGTAGCCTGGGCATGGGATTTTGGTGACGGAGGAACATCTGATTTACAGAACCCATGGCACACCTATGATACAGACGGTATCTATACCGTTTCGCTTACCATTACTTCGGCTGACGGCTGCACCAACACCACAACCTATGCAAACTACATTACCATACTTCCTTCGCCTGATGCAGAGTTTGAGGCCGACAGCATCGTATGTACAACCGTTCCTATTCTGTTTACTGATTTATCCATTGATGCCAACAGTTGGAGTTGGGATTTTGGTGATGGTGGCGGTTTTACCGACAGCGTTCAAAATCCTTATCACGCTTATCAAAACCCCGGTGAGTTTACCGTAACGCTTGCCGTTACCAATGCGCTGGGCTGCACCGATACGCTGATAAAGCCATTGTATATGGATGTTGTTCCTTATCCTAATGCTGATTTTGCTCCCGACAGCATTGCGCTGCAACTGCCCGATACCATTGTGCAGATTTTTAACTACAGCACCGATTACGATACCTGGGAATGGGAGTTTGGCAATGGTGATACGATAGTGGACCTGAACCCCGAAGTGCATTATCCGTTGCCGGGCGATTACAACATGATATTGTATGTATCTAACCGCCTGGGTTGTATTGATACCTTAATTATTCCGTTCAGCGTATTTGAAATGGAAACCTTCTTTGCACCCAACAGCTTTACGGCCGATGGTGACGGACTGAACGAATACTGGAAAGGCTACGGAAAAGGAATAACGCAATACACCCTGCGCGTTTTTAACCGCTGGGGCGAAATGGTTTTCTTCAGTGATTATATTGACCAGCCCTGGGATGGCACCGACCTGAAAGGTGTTGCAGTTCCGCAAGGCGTTTATACCTACACGGTAGCTATGCAATGGTACACGGGCAAAACGTTTTCAAGATCGGGAACGGTTACCTTGATACGATAAGGCTGTCACCCTGAGCTTGTCGAAGGGCCTTGTTATTTTCGCTTCCCGATTACGCTCGATTGACATACAACTAATAATTCTCTCAAATGCTAAAAAACATATTAATCGGCCTCTTGGCCCTCCTCTCCCTTATCTATCTTATAAACCCAACGGCAGGTATCTTAGAACTTATTCCCGATAACATTCCTTTTATCGGCAATCTGGATGAAGGTGGCGCTGCCTATATTTTATATAGCTGCATTGAATATTTCAGAGGAAAACAGATAGGGCTTTTCAGGAAGCGGGGATAGCATGATGATGTATTAAAAAGGTGCTATTTTTAGTGCTTCTCCTTGGTCAAGGAACATGAAAATGCTATAGAATTTCCACTCTACGTGACCACTAAACCTCAAAAAGCTATAGAGAATTCACTCTTCGTGACCACGGAACCTTAAAAAGCTATAGGATTTTCACTCTCCGTGGTCACGGAACTTCAAAAAGCTATAAGATTTTCACTCTCCGTGCCCACGGAACCTCAAAAAGCTATAAGATTTCCACTCTCCTAACGTTAGGAACCTTAAAAAGCTATAGGAATTTCACACTCCGTGGACACGGAGCCTTCAAATGCTAAAGAAAATTCAGTCTCCTAAGGTTAGGAACCTAAAAAAGCTATAGGAAATACACTCTCCTAACCTTAGGAACGTGAGAAAGCTATTGGAAATCTAATCTCCATTATAGGTTTAAGCTGCCCCATCGACTCCTTAATTTCCTGCAACTCCCTGTAAGCCTTAGCATCGGCATAGTTGCAGGATTGCCATTGTTTATAATTTTGTGCCTCTGTGGTAAAAAAGCGGGTTAATTTTTGTTAACCCATTTAGCCATCCCAATAATAATCCCACTTTTGCCACACCAATAAATGAGAAAGAGTTTAATACTGTTACTGCTTCTGTTTCCAGGTATTGCTGCCTTTGCGCAGTATAATGCCTATAAGCCTGTGAAAATTTCGGGTAAGGTAATTGACGCAGACAATCCTTCGCTTCAGTTTTATAATCTGCTGGTGGTAAACAAAACCAGTGCCGAGGGTGTGTTTGGAAATCAAAACGGTGAGTTTGTTATTTATGCCCGCACCAGCGATACCATTATGGTAAATTCGGTTGGGTACAATACCATAAAATTCTGCCTGCACGATTCAACGCCACAGTCTGAATACAACGTAACGCTTTACCTGAAAAAGGTTTCGGTAGAGCTGAGAAGCGTTACCATTCTTAGTCCGCGCGACCTGAACGAAATACAGCGCGACATTGAAAAGCTGGGCGTGAAAAAAGACGAAACCATGCTGGAAGGAGTAAATGCATTTGAAAGTCCGATTACCGCGCTGTATCAGATGTTCAGCCGCAGAGAACGCTCACGCAAATTAGTGGCCGAACTGGAAAACGAAGACCGTATGCGTTCGCTGCTGAAGGAACTTTTAACCAAATATGTGGAAGCAGACATAATAAGTCTGCATGACGAAGCCTTTGATGATTTCATTGATTTCTGTGCCGTTTCAGATGATATGATAAAACAATCATCGCAATACGATTTTGCCATGTACATCAAATCACGTTATCAGGTATATGATAAGTATGGCAGCGGCAGACGGTACTGATATTTGTCATCCTATACATAATGAAAGAGTAGCTAATTAAACTCTTTATTACTTTTGAAAAAAAATACCAAATGAAAAAACTACTTGCCCTTTTATTAATTGTCAGTTGCCAGTTATCAACTTTTAATTCATTCGCACAAAACGGAGTTATTATTGATTACAAGATTTCAGCGGGAGACACTAAAGGTTCCGTTTCGGGAAACACCAAAATGTACAGTCAGGACGGCAATACCCGCAGCGAGATGCAGATGAACATTCAGGGACTTCCGATGGGCGCAATCAATACGGTTACACTTACACGAAAAGACAAACCTAATACCATTACTACCCTGAATGCAGGAAATAAAACTTATACCGAAATGAGTTATGAGCAGGCGGAGCCCGAAGAGCGTAAAAGCAATGAGCCGTTTGAAGTAACTGTTGTGGGTAAAGAAACGGTGAACGGTTACAGTTGCACACATGTTATTGCAAAGTTTAAAAACTCAGGAAAGATGCGTAACGAGTGGTGGACTAGTAAAGATGTCCCTGGCTTTCCCGGCTTTTCAGGATTGAAAGGGACTAAATATCTTGATGATGATAATTTCTTCAGCAAAATGGCTGAGAAAGGTGCTGATGGTTTTCCTGTGCGCATGAAAATGAGTGAAGCAGGTGCAACAGGCCTTTTTCAGATGGACTTGGTAAAAGCAGAGAAGAAAAATCTGGAAAGTTCATTGTTTGAAATACCTGCAGGATATACCAAAGCAGCTACAGTTGATTTAAGCAACATACCCAAAAGCATGCAGGAAATGCAGAATATGTCGCCTGAAGAGCAGCAAAAAATGTTGCAGGAAATGATGAAAATGTATCAGGGGCAAATGCCTGCCGAAAAGCCGTAATCAGGAAACAATCATACCATCACGCATAGTCAACACACGGTCGGTCATGCCGGCAAGTTCATTATTGTGCGTTACAATCACAAAGGTTTGCCCGAATTTTTCGCGTAGGGTAAAAAACAACTGATGCAGTTCTTTTGCAGAAGCAGTATCTAGATTTCCTGAAGGCTCGTCAGCCAGCACCACATCAGGGTTATTAATCAATGCACGGGCAACGGCAATGCGCTGTTGCTCACCACCCGAAAGCTCAGAGGGTTTATGGTTTTTGCGTTGTTCCAGACCAAGAAAGGAGAGGAGCTCCATCGCTTTTTTCTCCGCTTCTGCTTTCTCTGTTTTAGCAATAAAAGCAGGGATACAGATATTTTCCAGTGCAGTAAACTCAGGCAACAGATGGTGAAATTGAAAAACAAAACCAATGTGTTTGTTTCTAAACACAGAAAGTTGTTTGTCTTTAAGACTATTGATATCGGTATTATTTACCCTCACTAAACCAGAATCCGGTTTGTCCAATGTGCCTATAATATGCAGCAGTGTTGATTTTCCTGCACCGGAAGGGCCAACAATGCTAACCACTTCTTTGCGCTGAATTTCAATGCTAACACCTTTCAGCACGTTTAGTGCACCGTAAGATTTATGAATGTTTTGGGCTTGAATAAGCATGATGCAAATGTATTTTATTTATCTTTTGTATAATTCTGTTCATTCATGTATGTTTGCACCCCCTTAAAAAATATGGCGAGGTAGCTCAGGTGGTTAGAGCGCAGGATTCATAACCCTGAGGTCGGGGGTTCAATTCCCCCT
>CAMBRL010000168.1 GCA_945870105.1 Chitinophaga pinensis | reverse complement strand
CCTACAAGGTTTAAACTTTAGACATTAAACTTTTAAACATTAAACTAAAAAAATGGCTTATTTATTTACATCAGAATCAGTATCGGAAGGACATCCCGATAAAGTTGCAGACCAGATTTCAGACGCATTAATTGACAATTTTCTTGCCTTTGACCCGCAATCAAAAGTTGCCTGCGAAACATTAGTAACAACAGGTCAGGTTGTACTTGCCGGAGAGGTAAAATCAAAAGCATATTTAGATGTTCAAACCATTGCGCGTGATGTAATCAAGAAAATTGGTTACACAAAAAGCGAGTATATGTTTGAAGCAAATTCTTGCGGTGTGCTTTCAGCTATTCACGAGCAATCATCAGATATTAATCAAGGGGTAGAGCGCAAAAAGAAAGAAGAGCAAGGTGCAGGCGACCAGGGAATGATGTTCGGTTATGCAACCAAAGAAACGGATAACTACATGCCATTGGCTCTTGATTTGGCTCACGGAATTTTGTTAGAACTTGCTGCGTTGCGCAGAGAAAATAAAGAGATTAAATATCTGCGTCCTGATGCAAAATCGCAGGTAACATTGGAATACAACGACAACAATGTTCCTGTTCGTATTGATGCAATTGTTGTTTCTACACAACATGATGATTTTGATGCGGAAGCAAAAATGCTGGCTAAAATCAAAAAGGATATGATTGAGATTTTAATCCCACGTGTGAAAAAGAAATATCCTAAATACGCTCATCTGTTCAATAATAAAATTGCATACCACATCAATCCAACCGGCAAGTTTGTAATTGGCGGTCCGCATGGAGATACAGGTTTAACAGGACGTAAAATTATTGTGGATACTTATGGAGGAAAAGGCGCTCACGGTGGTGGTGCATTCTCAGGAAAAGATCCTTCAAAAGTTGACCGTTCTGCAGCTTATGCTACGCGCCACATTGCTAAAAATCTAGTGGCTGCGGGTGTTGCTGATGAAGTATTGGTTCAGGTTTCTTATGCAATAGGTGTTGCAAAACCAATGGGTATTTACATCAACACCTACGGCACAGCTAAAGTTAAAAAGAATGACGGTCAGATTGCAAAAATTGTAGAAGATATTTTTGACATGCGTCCTTATTTTATTGAAACACGTTTCAAACTGCGCACTCCTATTTACAGCGAAACCGCTGCATACGGACACATGGGGCGCAAAAACGAAACAGTTACCAAAATATTTAAATCTCCTGACGGCAAAACTAAAACCATGAAAGTGGAATTGTTTACCTGGGAGAAATTGGACTATGTAACCAAGGTGAAAAAAGCTTTTGGTTTGAAATAAACAATGTTACATTGAAAACAGAATCCCGGATGAAACCTTTTGTCCGGGATTTTTGTTTTAATAAGCAAATAAAATTTATAATAAATGGAAGACAGAATAGTATCAGCAGGAACTAAAGTAAAACACCCCCAATTTGGAATTGGCAAAGTGGAGCACGTTGCAGAATATCACTATGTGATAAATTTTGACTCGCGCGGCATAGTTGATGTCTCCAAGAAATTTGCAGGTTTGGAAATTCTCGGACCAAAGAATGTAGAAGATGAAACAGACTTAGACACAGATGAAATTGAAAAAGCAGTAGAACGTGTCCTCCGCAAATGGAACGGAATAGGAGAAGTGGTTCCGCTTGGCGATCGCTGGAGCGGTGGCACACTGTTATTGCAGCCTGCTGATCCTGAGCAAAAGCCCAAAGAAATTCCTATTGAAACCTTTTTTCATAAAATTGTAATGCTGCGTGACCGTATGCGTGTGCTGGAGCAAAACATAAACAGCAACGAAAAACTTTCTGATGAGGATAAAGTAAATCTTCAGCAATACATCACCCGCATTTATGGAAGCCTGACTACATTTAATGTTCTTTTTAAAAATAAAGAACAGCAGTTTATAGGCGAGAAAGGGAAGGAGTAAGAATTTACCACTAAGGGCACAAGTGCCCTTAGGGTATAATACAGGCTGATAAAAAAACTTAGTGGTCTTGTGCCCTTAGTGGTAAAAAAATTACACCTTCTTCCTGAAAAAAATCTGTATCGGCACCCCCGTAAAATTAAAGTGCTCGCGCATTCTATTCTCAATAAAACGTGAATACGATTCAGGAATATACTGCGGCAGGTTAGAGTAAAACGCAAAAGTCGGAGCATGTGTTGGTAGCTGTTGAGCAAATTTAATCTTCACACTTTTGCCTTTGGTTGATGGTGGCGGATAGCCCTCAATAACCGGAATAATAAACTCATTCAGCACACGAGTCGGAATTTTCTTCGTGCGATTTTCATAAACCTCAATAGCAGTTTCCACCGCTTTCATAATCCGTTGTTTGTTCAGTGCCGAAATAAAAAGTATCGGCACATCTTTGAAAGGCGCCAATTTCGCACGGATTTCATCTTCAACCTTCTTCATGGTCGAAGTATCTTTCTCCACCAAGTCCCATTTATTTACAAGAATTACAATTCCTCTGTGGTTCTTTTGGGCAAGACCAAAAATATTCATGTCCTGCGCCTCAAAACCATGTTCAGCATCCAGCATCAGCAAACACACATCGCAATTTTCAATGGCCCGCACCGAGCGCATCACCGAATAATATTCCAGCCCTTCTTCCACTTTCCCTTTCTTGCGGATACCCGCAGTATCCACTAAAATAAAATCCTTTCCGTAAGCCTTATAATGGCTGTGAACCGCATCACGCGTAGTTCCTGCAATATCAGTAACTATATTTCTGTCCACACCAAGCAGCGCATTGGTCAGAGATGATTTTCCAACGTTTGGTCTACCTACAATTGCAAATTTCGGAAGCTCATTTTCCTCTTTTTCCTCCTCAACCTCCATAACTTTTGTCATGTCATCAAGCAATTCGCCTGTGCCACTTCCGTTGATAGAAGATATATTGTAAATCTCACCTAATCCTAATGAATAGAATTCAGTAGCATCATTTTGCAGCGCATGATTATCTACTTTATTCACCACTAAGAACACCTTTTTGTTTGTTTTTCTCAGCAGTGTAGCCACTCGCTGGTCATCATCCATGATACCGCTTTTTACATCCACCAAAAACAGAATAATGTTTGCCTCTTCCAGCGCAACATTTACCTGTTTGCGAATTTCACCTTCAAAAACATCATCTGAACCGATAACATATCCGCCTGTATCAATCACCGAAAATTTCTTCCCGTTCCATTCGCCTTTTCCGTAGGTACGGTCGCGCGTAACGCCTGCTGTTTCATCAACAATCGCGCTGCGACTGTCGGTTAGGCGGTTAAACAGAGTCGACTTGCCCACATTTGGTCTTCCTACAATAGCTACTAAATTTCCCATCTTTTTTATCCCGATAATTATCGGGAGCGCGCGAAGATACTCTAAATTTCTCCCCTTTGGGGATATTAAGAGGGGTGCTGTTACTCCAAATACCCGTGCGTTTTCAGATAATTCTCATCATTGCGCCAGTCTTTCTTCACTTTCACGGTTGTCTCCAGAAAAATCTTCTTCCCGAAAAATTTCTCCATGTCCTTACGTGCTGCCATTCCCATTCCTTTAATTGATTTTCCTCCGTGTCCGATTAAAATCATTTTCTGGCTTTCGCGCTCCACATAAATTACAGCAGTAATTCTAATAATCGTTGGTTCATCCTTGAAACTTTCAATATGCACATCTACTGAATAAGGAATTTCCTTCTCGTAATATCTCAATATCTTTTCACGAATAATCTCAGCTGCAATAAAGCGCTCCGATTTATCCGTCAACTGGTCTTCAGGAAAAAATGCAGGTCCTTCAGGCAATAATTCTTTTATTCTTTTTAGCAAATAATCAGTATTGAATTTCTCCGAAGCCGAAACGGGAATTATTTCTGCTTTAGGAAGTTTTTGCTTCCAGAAATCAGCTTTTGCTTCTAACTTTAGATTATCCAGTAAGTCAATTTTATTTATTACAACGATAACAGGAACCTCCATTTTCTCAAGCCGAGCAATGGTTTCCGAAAACTTTTCATCCCTGTTTTCATCTTCATCTCCCGGACTTACATAAACAATCACATCAGCATCTTTAAACGAAGTATCCACAAACTGCATCATGCCTTCATGCATTTTGTAATGTGGGGCAATAATTCCCGGAGTATCAGAAAACACAACCTGATAATCTTTATCGCTGATAATTCCCATAATACGATGGCGGGTGGTTTGTGCTTTTGCAGTTATGATTGAAATCTTTTCGCCAACCAGCGCATTAGTCAATGTGGATTTTCCCGCATTTGGCTTCCCGATAATATTTACAAATCCAGTTTTATGTGTCATTTTTATTTTTTTTGTGAACCAAAGAAACAAAATTATATCTTCGCACCCCGTTTCAAAACCAAACAACCAATTCTGCTAGGGTTAATCCGCAGAAATTTTGAAGATATATTGCGGGGTGGAGCAGTTGGTAGCTCGTCGGGCTCATAACCCGAAGGCCGTAGGTTCGAGTCCTGCCCCCGCTACTAGAAAACCCGTTCGTTCCGAGCGGGTTTTTCTTTTTTGGTTCTGTTTGAATTATGCAAACCGATTTACATTTTCTTTCCGCCCCTGTTGCGATTATTATTATTGCGGTGGCGGTTGTTACGGTTCCGATTTTTGTTGTTCTTGTTATTATTATTCTGTTGCTGGCGCACAACAGGTATGTCACTTGCCTGAACCAGTTTAGTAGTTGGATCCAGCTTCAGTTGACCTTTTGAGAGTTCTTTTAACTGCTCAATTATTACATCATCCGTTACAGAATCTCTGTTCCATGTGAGGTAAGATTTTTTCATTGAATTGGCAATCATTTCAGTCAACACCCTTTTCTCATCGCCTTCTTCAAACTCAATTGCTTTCTGTATGATTTTCTCAAGAATTTTTCCGTAATGGCGATATCTGATTCTGTTGTCGGGGTAACTTACTTTGTCGGGCTTGGTTTGAAAAGTTGCCGCATTAGGAATAGGGTAGGGAGAATCAACATCCAATTTAAAATCAGCTATGATAAATAAGTGATCCCAGAGTTTGTGTTTAAAGTCTGTTACATCACGCAGATGAGGATTTAATTGTCCCATCACCGAAATAATAGCACGAGCCACACGGTTGCGTTCATCGCGGTCTTTTACAGAAATGGCAAATTCTATCATGCGTTGCACATTTCGCCCGTATTCGGGAATAGCCATTTTTGGTCTTTCGGTGTTGTATTCCATGCTTATTTAGTGATTGGGTGATTTAGCTTATAGAATCTAAATCAGAGATGTTTCCTGCAAATATAAAAAGAAAAGTCCCGCAGGGCAGGACTTTTCTTTTTCTGTTTCAAAATATTAGTAACGGTAGTATTCAGGTTTGTAAGGACCTGAAGCTTTTACGCCAATGTATTTAGCCTGGTCATCGGTTAACACATCAATCTCAACACCGATTTTAGAAAGGTGCAGACGTGCTACTTTTTCATCCAGTTCTTTAGGCAATGTGTAAACTTTGTTCTCGTATTTGCTGGTGTTAGTCCAAAGTTCAAGTTGCGCTAATGTTTGGTTGGTGAACGAATTTGACATCACAAAAGAAGGATGGCCCATTGCACAACCAAGGTTTACTAAACGGCCTTCAGCAAGGATGATTACATCTTTACCATCAACAGTATATTTATCAACCTGAGGTTTGATAACGTCTTTTGTTTTTCCGTAATTATCGTTCAGCCATTTCATGTCAATCTCATTATCAAAGTGACCAATATTGCAAACGATAGCATTGTTTTTCATTGATTTGAAATGCTCACCTTTTACGATGTCTTTGTTTCCGGTAGCAGTAACAATGATGTCAGCTTCTTTTACGGCATCAGCAAATTTCTTTACTTCATAACCTTCCATTGCAGCCTGTAAAGCGCAGATAGGGTCAATTTCTGTAACAATTACACGAACTTTAGCTTCCTTCAATGATTCTGCAGAACCTTTTCCAACATCACCAAAACCGGCTACAACAGCCACTTTCCCTGCCAGCATTAAGTCAGTTGCTCTGCGGATAGCATCAACCAATGATTCGCGGCAGCCGTATTTGTTATCAAATTTAGATTTGGTAACTGAGTCGTTTACATTGATGGC
>CAMBRL010000167.1 GCA_945870105.1 Chitinophaga pinensis | reverse complement strand
TGAATAAATGCACCTTCAAAATTATTCTGCTGAATATAATGCCACACCAAAAGCTGCGCGAACATTTTGTTGTCAGGGTTTTCCTGCACTTTTTGTATCAGCGCAGTTTCCAGATATTCTTTCTTCTTGTTGTTCACATCATCGGTCAGTGCAGTCTGAATAGCATTCTCCACTTTTTCCTGATAAGCTTCGTTGAACAGGAGCGCATCCATGTATTCATTGAACATAGCAGGAATATCTTTTTTGTAGGAATAAACTTCTGCCAGTTCAAAATTGAACGGATAAATTCCTGCAAACAATTTTCGTCCTTTCAAATATGCTTTAACAGCAAAATCATATTCCTGTTTTGCAATAAACATATTGGCTAAGTCAGTCACCAATTGTTGGTCCGGCTGCAAATATTTTACAGCGTTGTTATATTGCTTCTCTGCTTCATCACGTTTGCCCGAGATGTTATAAATGTTTCCGAGGTCAACTAAATAGCGAAAATTCTCCGGCTCTTTTTTCAACAGTTTTTTTACAGTTTCTTCTGCTTGTGGATAATCTTCCAGCGCAATTAAGCAGTTGAGATAATAAGTGTAATGCGTTTCACTCTTGCTTTTTTTGAAAAGCTTTTCATACAACTCAGCGGCTTTTGCATATTCGCGATCTTCAAAATACTGTGCTGCTAATTGTTCATCCTGAGTTTGAGCAAAAGAAGAAAAAGAAAGCATTACGCAGAGAACCACAGAGAAGACACAGAGGTTCACAGAGAAAATATTCATGGTTTTATTCTTCATTGCTTTTCAATTTCACTATCACCGAATCAACTTCGGGGGCATAGTGTTGAACAAGCTCTGCCTGTTGTCGGGCATAACCTGTTTTAGCTGCCACCGATTGATTTAAAATTTCCAAATTCTTTGTTTCACGTTTGATATAGGCGTTAATACTGTCCAAAGGTTGTGCCTGTTTGGTGAAATCTTCTTTCAGTTTCGTTACCTGTGCTGCTGCAAAACCAACTTGTTCCTTAATGGTTGAAAAATCATTTACAAAGCCTTCGAGCACTTTTGCTGCACGTGCATAGTTATCAATAACCAGTGCAGTTTCGCGGCTCATGGTATCTTTGAAATTAAAGTTGATGAATTCCACATTTTTCTTTGCTTCAGCGCATAAATTTTTCCACGTTTCGGTTTCAATTCCTGTTATTTCCGCTTCTGCTTCCCATGCATTCAACGCTAATGAATCCAACGCCTGCTCGGTTGGTTTAGTATCCGGCTTGCACGAATCCATGAATAGAATTCCTGTAACTAAAAACAATATTGCAGCAGCAAATCTCATTAATCAATTCTCTCAAATCCGGTGTAAGGTTGCAACACCGCAGGAATTTTTATTCCGTTTTCGTCCTGATTATTCTCAAGTAAGGATGCCACAATGCGCGGCAACGCCAATGCGCTTCCGTTTAATGTATGACAGAGTTGTGTTTTCCCTGTGCTGTCTTTATAGCGCAGTTTCAAACGGTTTGCCTGAAATGTTTCAAAGTTCGAAACCGAACTTACTTCCAGCCACATTTTCTGTGCAGAAGAAAAAACTTCAAAGTCATACGTCATCGCAGATGCAAAGCCCATATCGCCTCCACAGAGTTTCAATACGCGGAAAGGCAAATCTAATTTCTTCAAAATTCCTGCAACGTAGTCACGCATTTGTTCCAACGTTTCGTAAGATTTTTCGGGCAACTGTATCTGAACAATTTCTACTTTATCAAATTGGTGCAAGCGGTTCAACCCTTTCACATCTTTCCCGTAAGAACCCGCTTCTCTCCGGAAACAAGGAGTATAACCCGTTTGCTTAATCGGTAAATCTTCCGCCTTATAAATCAAATCGCGGTGCAGATTAGTAATAGGAACTTCAGCAGTTGGTATCAGATACAAATTGTCAACTCCAACATGATACATCTGTCCTTCTTTATCAGGAAGCTGACCTGTTCCGTAACCCGAATCTTCGTTCACCAAAAGTGGTGGCTGTACTTCTCCATAACCTGCTTTTGTTGCTTCATCTAAGAAAAAATTAATCAGCGCACGTTGCAGTTTTGCGCCTTTCCCTTTGTAAACAGGAAAACCTGCACCCGTAATTTTCACGCCTAATTTAAAGTCAATCAAATCATATTTGTCAGCCAGTTCCCAATGCGGGATTGCCTTGGCATGAAGCGTAGGAATTTCACCAACCGTTTCTACCGTTTCATTGTCCTCAGCACTTTTTCCTTTTGGTACGCTTTGGTGCGGTGCATTTGGAATTTGCAAAAGCAGTTTGCGCAATTCATCTTCCGTTTCCGCAAGTTGTGCAGTTAACTGCCCCGATTGTTCTTTCAGCGCTGCGGTTTTTTCTTTCAGCCCGTTGGCTTCTGCTGCTTTACCACTTTTGAATAATTCACCAATTTGTTTGGCAATAGCATTTTGCTGCGCCAGTAAATCATCATTCTGCGTTTGAATTTCACGTCTTTTATTATCCGTTTGCAGAATAGTTTCCAATTGCTGCGTTGCATCAAAATTGCGTTTCGCAAGTCGCGCGATTACTTCTTCTTTATTGTCCCTGATGTAGGCTGTCTGTAACATTTCTCTTTTAAAATTTGGATTGCAAAGATAGTATTTAACGTATTTGGCTTGCGATTTGCTAATTTGGTGCCGCATGAAGCGATTTTCAGTTTTATTTCTAACTTTTATTATACTTGCTTTCAACAGCAACGCCCAGCCTTTTCGTGTAATTGAAAATAACTCATTTCTGAAAGGCGAAAAACTCACATTCCGAATTCACTACGGTTGGATTGATGCAGGCGAAGCCACCATGGAAGTGGTAAATAAAGAGCTATATCACGATGGCAGAAAAGTGCACCACATCATCGGCAAAGGTTATACCACAGGCTCATTCGATTATTTCTTCAAAGTCCGCGATACCTATGAGACCTACCTCGATGAGCAATTCCTTATTCCCTGGGTTTTTGAGCGCAATGTGGATGAAGGCGGCTATTTTATAAGACACAAACAAATCTTTAATCACCGCGCCAAAAAAGTGATTGTTACAGACTATGTAAATAAATCTGTAAAAACATTTGATGTTCCGCTCAATATTCAGGACCTTGTTTCGGCCTATTACTATGCCCGCTGCCTGAACTACGATACCATAAAAGTTGGCGACACAGTTGCCGTAACCACTTTTTTCGACAGCGAAATTTTTCCTTTAAAAGTAAAATTTGCAGGCCGCGAAACAATCACCACCACCTTCGGGAAAATCTCTTGTTTAAAATTCCATCCTATGCTGCAAACCGGACGTGTTTTCACCGAGCAGGAAGATATGTCCGTTTGGTTCAGTGATGACGGCAATCATATTCCGGTTAGAGTAGAGGCACAGATTGTGGTGGGTTCGGTTAAAGCAGATTTAAAAAATTATGAGGGTTTGAAATACCCTCTTGGCTCTAAGAATTAACACTCCCCTGTTTACAGTTTATACTTCACTATAAAATATCCCCCCTCTTTTTGCTCTAATTTTCCCACAAAATCAGAACATGAAGTTACGACCTGAATTTGTTGAGCGCGTAAATAAACTCGAAGAAAAATATGCCACCATAGGTCAGGACATGAACTCCTACCTCGATGGCTTGCTCTATTCCAACGTTACCAACTATTGGGATTACGTTAATGTAGATACCCTGCTTTCCCTGCAACACCCCAAAACCGATTACCCCGATGAATTAATTTTCATCATGTACCATCAGGTAACGGAATTATATTTTCGTTTGGCGCTTCACGAACTCGAGCAGATTGCCAACAACGGCCGTGACATAGTCATGGAAACAGGTGAAGACAAAGGCTGGAATAAAAAATTAGACCCGAAATATTATGCAGAACGTGTAAACCGCATCAATAATTATTTTGAAGCGCTCACCAAATCATTCGACATCATGGGCAGCGGAATGGAAAAGCAACAGTTCCTCCGTTTCCGCATGGCCTTGTTGCCTGCAAGCGGTTTCCAGTCGGCACAATACCGCATGATAGAAATATGCGCAACCGATTTTATCCGTTTAGTAGATAAAGACGACCGCAAAAAATTTGAAGGCAAAAAAGCGTCAATAGAAAAAATGTTCGAAAACATCTACTGGAAAAAAGGTGCTACCGAACTTGAAACAGGACAAAAAACACTGACCTTAAAACATTTCGAGAAAAAATATTCCGGAAAATTAATTGCGCTTGCAAATGATTACAAAGACAAAAACCTTTGGGCTAAATACAAATCACTCAGCAAAGCAGATCAGAAAACCACTGACCTTATCAATGCACTCAAACAATTAGATGTGAATGTAAATGTAAATTGGCCGCTGGTTCATTATCGCTCTGCTGCAAAGTATCTTGAGAAAGGAAAGAACGAAAATATCGCAGCAACAGGCGGAACCAATTGGCAGAAATATCTTCCTCCCCGTTTCCAAAAAAGAATGTTCTATCCCGAATTATGGAGCGAACACGAAAAAGAAAACTGGGGCAAATCTTGGGTCGAATCAATAATTAAAAAATAAACATGAAAAGAGTAATCACGTTTTCCATCTTCTATCTTCTATTTTCTATTTTCTATTCTTTCTCCCAAAGCTATCAGGTAAATGGAAATGCATCTCAGCTAAGTTGCAATTGCTATCGGCTTACTCCTAATTTAAATACACAGGGAGGTTCGGTATGGAACGTGAATCAAATAGACTTGGGTAATTCATTCGATTTTATTTTTGATGTATTTCTCGGCAACAGCGATGCAGGAGCAGATGGAATAGCTTTTGTGCTCCAACCGGTAAGCACCAGTATAGGATCTAATGGCGGTGGGTTGGGATATCTGGGAATAACACCTTCAGTAGCAATAGAAATTGACACCTACCAGAACGGAAATTATGGTGACCCCGCTGCTGACCACATCGGCATTCAATCAAACGGTGATGTAGATCATGGCACAGCAAATAATTTAGCAGGGCCTGTTGCCGCACTCGCTTCAAGCGGAAATATTGAAGACGGGCAAAATCACTTATTGCGTGTGAACTGGAATGCAGGAACACAAACATTGGAAGCCTATTTTGACGGAGTGTTACGTGTAACTTACACTGGGAATATTGTGGCAAACATTTTCAGCAACAGTCCAAACGTGTATTGGGGTTTTACAGGAAGTACAGGCGGGTCAATTAATGAACAGCGTTTTTGCTTATCAATTGTTCCTGACTTTACCACCAATGTTGCCACCCTTTGCGAGGGTGAAACACTTCAGTTAACCGATAGTTCATACAGCGGATTAGGAAGTATTGCTTCATGGAACTGGGATTTTGGAAACGGAACTGCTTCCACAGATACAAATCCTTCAGTAACTTATAATGCAGCCGGAATTTATCAAATCACTCAAGTCGTTGTTGACCAGGCAGGCTGTAGTGACAGTAACACAACCAACATCACTGTTCTTCCTCTGCCCGATGTTGGCTTTACAGTAGAAAATAACTGCTCCGGCAATCCTGTTCTTTTTACAGATACCACAAACGGTACGCCCGGCATATGGAACTGGAGTTTTGGTGATGGCGAAAACTCAACCGAACAAAATCCTATACATAGTTATGCTGATGCCGGAACCTATATTGTAAGTCTTGAAGTTGAATCAACAGATGGTTGCACTGCAACGCAAATTGAAAATGTTGTTATCAATACTTCACCCACTGCAGCAGCAGATATGGAAACATCTTTGCTTACCGTAAACTTTACTAACACCAGCACTGGTGCTGAAAGTTATGAGTGGATTTTCCCTGACACAACTATAACAACTACAAATCCTACTTACACCTTTGCAGACACAGGCCATTATCCGGTAATATTGGTTGCAACAAGTGCTAATGGTTGCACGGATACAATTGTGTTTGATGTTTATGTTGACAATACAATTCTGGTTGAAGTTCCAAATATATTTACACCTAACGGAGATTCTTATAACGATGTGTGGATACCAACTTTAAAAGGAGTGGATAGGGCAACTGGCAGAATTTACAACCGCTGGGGAATGTTGATGGCAGATTTTTCTGAAGTGATAAATACCTGGGACGGCAAAACAAAAGGCGGAAACGATGTGCCCGAAGGAACCTATTTTTATGTACTTGACTACACCACTATTGACGGAAAATCTGACAAGGCAGGTGGCACAATAACTTTGGTACGCTGATGGAATTAGATAAAAAGAAAGTAATCCTCTTTTCGGCAACTGGTTTTTTGTTGCTTGCGTTTTCATTGCTGCTCGTTCAACTCGTAACGTTCAATGCTGATTACAGCAAAGCCGAAGAAGTGGAAAATGCAGTTGACGCTGGTGAAGAATATGGCTTTGATGTCGACTCATTTTATTTGGTGAAAGGTAAAGTCCAGCG
>CAMBRL010000166.1 GCA_945870105.1 Chitinophaga pinensis | reverse complement strand
GCATTTTATTCAGGTGTTTAATATGTGTGTAAAGCGTGGCGAATATCTGGCAGCTTATCGTACGGCTTATCAGTTAGATATTGAGAATGAAAAACTGCCCCCGCTTCAATTAGAGCGGCAGGTTACCACTGTTGCTGAAAATATAATTAAGGGTGAGCAGATACGCATTGCACAAGGTGGCGCACCTATGAGTCGCCCTTCGGCTGATGAGATTGAGGACCTGTTTGTCATTTACAAAAACCTGATATCCACAGGCAGCAATGCCAAAGATGCACTTGACAATGCACAGGAAGATATTCAGCGCCTGAACAAAGAGGCAAACGGTGTAATAAAAAAAGTATGGCGCGAGGCAGAGGTTTTTTACAGCGAACAAAAGCGCGAATCTATGCGCGAACATGCCCGCAGATGGGGCGTACACTATGCCCGCAAAGGCTATAAAAAGAAAATTTACGGCACAGTTACCGACCACGAAACGGGTATGCCGCTTGAGCGCGTGCAACTCAAATTATCTGTAGGGCGCAAAAAAGTCATCACCGCCATTGACGGAAAATTTGTACTCACCACCTCGCTGATGGACGAACAAAAACTAACCGCCACCTTGCAAGGCTATACATCGGTTGAAACCGAAATTACCCTGCACGAAAACAGGGATACGGTTTGTAATATCAGGATGGTGAAGGAATAAAAACCCTCAAAAAACCCTCAAAAAACCCGCAATGGGTTGAGTGTTTTTTGAGGCTTTTTTGAGGGTCAGGCAATTTTGTGCCAACTCTGTTGTACCAACTTATTGACTAAAATCACATTATTTTCTGACCACCGTCATTGTCCAAAAATTGCGTTCAATGCATTTTTGTGCCAAACCATAAAATATAATTATCATGAAAAAAACCCTTTCAATTGCACTTGTTGCAGCGCTGCTCACCTCGTTAAATTCCTGTAAAAAAGACGACCCCGAAGGGCCCAACGATTTGGGAGGAGAAACCAATATTGAGCTTACACAGGTAGGCAATATTTCATCAGCCTATATGAGTTTTGGTACTATGAGTTTGCCATCAGGTGAAATGACCGTTACCAGTAACGACAACGGAATAGTTACTTACCATATGTTTGTTGACCTCACTGGCTCGCCCGATTCGGCAATGTTGGCAGGCGTTATTCCCGATTCGTATAAAGATGCTGACGGAAATGTGTCAACAGAATTTACATTTAAAATTACCTCAGAAGGCGTACAGGATATTTTTAAACGCGACCGCCCCTGGACCATTGTAAAATACGCTGATGAAGTAGGCGCAACCTATCCTTTTACAACAGATAACGGAACCGAACTGGTGCGTACCATTACCGAAAAAACCGGGCAGGACGATTGGCCAATGGGTTTTATGTACATCAAAACCACAAAGGTTGAACAGTTGTTGCCACCATCAGACAAGACAGCTGAGAAAATTACCTTCCGCGCCAATCACAAATTTGGGTTGGTATATATTGAACTTCTGTTGAAAAACGGAGGAGGAACAGCCAGCATAGATATTGTTCCTTGGTTTATGCTCTAGAAATAAACTTGTAAAAATAAAAAGCCGTCACGCAACTTAGCGTGACGGCTTTTTTTATTTGCTGAATACCGATTACTGTTTCCCCGCTGCTTTACTCAAAAACAGTAACTCATTTACCACAATCTCGGTGATGTATTTTTTCTCACCCTCTTTTGATGTGTAGTTGCGTGAAGTAAGTTTTCCTTCAATGGCCACCTCGCTGCCTTTGGTCAGATACTTTTTTGCAAGCTCTGCAGTTTTTCCCCAGGCAACCAGGTTGTGCCAGCAGGTTTCGGTTACTTTTTCGCCTTTTGCGTTGGTGAATGTTTCATTGGTGGCAAGTGCAATACGTGCAACTTTTTTGCCTTTGTCAAATTCTTTCACTTCAGGAGTTGCTCCCAGATTTCCGATTAATCGTACGCTGTTTTTTAATGTGTTCATGATGTTTTTGTTTTTAATTGTTTAACGTGAATTTTGTTTTGTCATTGTTGACGGCACAAAGGAACGTCCACCTCCAACCGAAAGGCGGATAGTATCCGTTTACTTCTGAAAATAAGCGGGTGTAACCGTTTGCAATCGGGTAAAAAATATTATTATTGCAGGATAGAACGCTGATTTTTATGATGGTTATGATTGGTTAAGATTTCTTATCAGCGGAAATCTTAATAATCATAAAAATCAGCGTTCCATCACCAAAACTCAACATCATGCAGGAAGAAAAACTCTGTCTCGAATGTGGCGAACCTTTAAAAGGCCGTGCCGACAAAAAATTCTGTGACGACCAGTGCCGCAGCAATTACAACAACAAAGCCAACAGCGATACCACTGCCGAAATGCGCAACGTAAACAACATCCTGCGCAAAAACCGCAGAATATTAAGCACCATCGTTTCGACCGAAGGCAAAGGAAAAATCAGCAAAGCAAAACTAACCGACAAAGGATTTAATTTCAAATACCACACGCATACACACACCACCCTAAAAGGCAGCACCTACAAACTCTGCTACGATTATGGATATTTGCCCATTGAAAATGAGTTCATCATGGTTGTAAAATGGGATGCGGGGTTTAAGCAATGAGTAATCAAGCAACGTCATTGCGATGGAGCTTTTTCAGCGACAGAAGCAATCTTCTATCAGTAACCCTCATTTTATTTCTGGCAGTTTTCACCTTCCCCGAGTTTGATCCTGTTATTGGACTTGGCTTAGATCAGGGATATGTTTATTGTTTCAACTATTTTTTCAATCAGGGAATTTCGCACGGCACTGATGCAATTTTCAGTTACGGTCCGTTAGGCTTTATCCGTTTTCCGCTGCTGATAGGAAATAATTACCTGCTCACATTTTGTTTCACGTTTGCTTTTCAATTGCTTTTTGTGTGGCTTGTTTTTCGGGCAACAAAAAACATAAAGCAAAAAGGAATTTGGCTTGCTTTCATCGCTGCCTTACTACTAAGCGCCAACCTGCGCATTGACGAAAAAATGATGGGCTGTGTGGCGTTTGCATTGGTGCTGCATGCAACCACGCGCAAAAATCAGTTCCTCATTATTGCAATTGTTGTTACCGCGCTTTCGTTTTTTGTAAAGCTGAATATTGCAGCTGCTTCGGTAATGATGGCGGCATCATATTTAGTTCTTGATTTTATCCGAACTAAAAAGTTCAACAATCTTTTACTTACCGTTGGAATTGGTTTCAGCATTTATTTTTTGTTGTGGCTTGTAATCAATCACAATTTAGACGGCAGCTTGTTACACCTGCGTAACTGGTTTTTCATAAGCAACGGAAATCTCGGTGCAACTTCTACAAATGCTCCTAATGATAAAATTTTGCTCTCGTTGATGCTGATTTTTCTTGCAGGATATTGGTACCTGTTCCGTAACGAAAAAGTAAACACCGTATATGTAATTTTTGCTTTTGCGCTATGGGCTGTGTTCCGCTATTCCATTGCCCGCGAAGAAAATTATCACGCCAAAGCATTCTTTGATTTTCTGATTTTGTTTGGTGGCGTTCTCTTTCTTGCTGATGAAAAAATTGGTGGGCTGCGCATAGCTATTCTCATAGCAATTCCATATCTCTATTACCAAAATATTTTACAAACAGGACATTTTCACCTTGAAGTAAAAATGAAATACGGAGGCATTGCCAATTTCAAAAGAGCGGTGAATATTTTCAGCGATGGGGGAGAAGAATACAACAAGCAATCACAACAAAATCTTGCTAATGTTGTTTTGGCCGGCAACGCAAGAAAAATTATTGCCGACAATACGGTTGATATTTTTCCTTGGGAAACAAGTTATGTTGCAGCCAATAATCTGAACTACAGAAACCGTCCGCTGTTTCAGTTAGGCTGTGTAAACAATGCTGTGCTCGATAAAGTAAATGCAGATTTTCTGCAATCCGAAAAAGCGCCACTCTATTACATCTGGACCAAACAAAATTGGTGGGTACAAGAAATGAGCAGTGTTGACCACCGCTACATTTTAAGTGATGACGGACAAGTGAATTTCTCTATCATGAATAATTACGCACAGATTTATGAAGATGAAAAAGTGCGCATTCTCAAACGCACTGAAAAAGAAAAATTAACAGTTGAAAAATTTAATCACATCAACACCATCAACTGGAACGAGTGGACTCCTATTCCCGAATTATTAAATGGAACCGCACTCCGCATGAAGTTTAATATCGACAGAACATTAGTAGGCAAACTCAAACATTCGTTTTACAAAGAGCCTGAATATTATATGCTCTATCAGTTGCACAACGATAGCATAAAAAAGCATCGCCTTGTAGTGCAAAATACCGAAAGTGGAATTTGGGCTGCTCCTTATTTAGAACATTATAACGACAGCCTCAAAGGTGAAAAAGTAAAAGCCATTAAGTTTGTTTACACGGACCGAGAGTTTGTTTACAAACCGCAGTTTAGTGTAGAATGGGAACAGATAAAACTAAAATAAAAAGAGTCCTGCAACTGCAGGACTCTTTTTATTTTCCGTCATGCTGAACTTGTTTCAGCATCTCTTTTAGACAGACCCTGAAACGAGTTCAGGGTGACGAATTATGCTTTTTTCAAATTCGCAGCAACTTCATCCCAGTTAACTACATTCCAGAAAGCACCAATGTAATCAGGTCTGCGGTTTTGGTAGTTCAGGTAATAAGCATGTTCCCAAACATCAAGACCAAGAATTGGAGTTCCTTTTACTTCAGCAACATCCATCAAAGGATTATCCTGATTGGGTGAAGA
The DNA here is from genome assembly GCA_945870105.1 of Chitinophaga pinensis. Lineage (GTDB taxonomy): Bacteria > Bacteroidota > Bacteroidia > SXHM01 > SXHM01 > SXHM01. Next base: position 1,665 of record CAMBRL010000166.1, on the reverse strand, counting down.
AGTAACAACTAATTTACCGTCATGCACAAGTAACCATGCCCATCCTGAACCAAAGCGTGTTGCACCTGCATTGTTGAATTGTTCTTTAAATGTATCAAACGAACCGAAGTCGCGGTTAATAGCAGCAGCCAAATCATCGGTTGGCAATCCGCCACCTCCGGGTTTCATCACTTTCCAGAAAAGGCTGTGGTTAAAATGTCCGCCACCATTGTTGCGCACAGCAGCCGATGATTTTGAAACACCTTTCAGTATTTCTTCAATGCTTTGTGAAGCCAGTGGAGTGCCTTCAATAGCTTTGTTCAGATTAGTAACGTAAGCATTGTGATGTTTGCTGTGATGGATTTCCATCGTGCGTGCATCAATATGCGGTTCCAGCGCAGCGTATTCGTAAGGAAGTTTTGGTAATTCGAATGCCATGATATTTTTAGTTTTTAAGGGTTAGTAATTTTTAAGAAGCTTCAAAGATAGAACTCTCTGAAAACAAATTCAAACTTAATGAAATGATAACATCTCAAGTCTAATAAAGTTTGCTCCTAACCTTTAGCAGTGCTAATTTTCTTGCTCATTTCTGTTCCGTTGCTGAACAAACCACCTGCATAATAAAAGTCGGCATCTGCTAAGACTAAAAATCGTGCTTCCATTTTTTCTATTTGTGCTAACAGGCGTTGTTTAACTGCCAATTGTGTTGTTTTTGAAGTTTTCATTGTTTGAAGTTTTTAATTATTAGACTGCAAAGATGTGTTGTCTTTAAAGTTGTGGCGTTGTATAATTCCGTGAAAGAGTTATATCATTCACACATTCTTCTGCTTTTAGTAGTACTGAATACTTATTTTTGGCAGCACCAAAAACAAAATCATGGCAGACTTTATACTTGAATACGGACATAAACCCGGATGGAAATCAGTTTTCAGCATACTTGGAATTACAGTTCCTCCGCGACTGAAACGTTTAAAAGGAAGTTGGAAAAAACAACTGCTTGCCGGTAAAAAAGTGGTAACCGCAACGGGCGGCATCAACTCTTCCGTAATCAGTAATATCTATGATGAGCTGGGCGGACATGCATTAATCAGTTCGCTGTCTGCCGAAGACAGAGCAGATGTATTATTATTTGATGCAACAGGAATTGAAACAATTGCTCAATTAAAATCACTTTATGATTTTTTTCACGCGAATGCAGGGAAACTGGCTAACAACTCTCGTGTTGTAATTATAAGTCTTACCCCTTTAGGAAGTGCAGAGAATGTTTCGGCACAACAAGCCATAGAAGGCTTCTCCCGCTCAGTTGCAAAAGAAGTTGGCAGAAAAGGAGCAACAGTAAATCTTGTTCGCATTGAAAATAAAAGTGTAACAGAAAAACAATTGCTGCCTGTTTTGCATTTTCTTTTTTCAGAAGCATCTGCATTTGTAACGGCACAGGTATTCAGAATTAATTCAAGTGGAAACATTCCGCAGATCGTTCCCTTGGAAAATTCACTTGCAGGAAAAATTGCTTTGGTAACAGGTGCTGCGCGCGGCATTGGCGAAGCCACTGCACGTAAACTTGCTGCCGAAGGCGCAACTGTAATTGTATTAGACAGACCTGAAGATTCAGAAGCAGGAAAAAAAGTTGCCGACTCCATCACCGGAAAATTTCTGGCTGCCGATATGAGCAAGGAAGAATCAGCA
>CAMBRL010000165.1 GCA_945870105.1 Chitinophaga pinensis | reverse complement strand
CCTTTTGACCAGGTTTTTGTGCGTACCAATCCCGACTTTGAGCCGCCAATGAATGTGTCGCTTACAGGTGAAGTTTTTTACCCCGGTCAATATTCCATTTTAAGTAAAGAAGAAACCGTTGCTGACCTTGTTAAACGGGCTGGAGGTCTTAGACCTTACGCTTTTGCGGACGGTGTTACTATGAACCGTGTTGATGTGGGTAATGTTTACCTTGATTTACACAAAGCATTGAAAAATGCTGACTCAAAACACAACTTGGTTTTGAACGAGGGTGATAGCATAAACATTCCAAAAACAATGGACCTGGTTTTCATCAGCGGTGCGGTGGGTAATTATTATGACCATTCCATCAGTGCGCCTTTCTTCGGAAAACGTGCCGGATATTATGTCCGCAATTTTGCGGGTGGCTTTTCACAAGATGCTTCGCGCAGAAAAACGTATGTTATTTACCCCAACGGTATTATGCGTAAAACCAAAGGTTTTGGAATATTCAATGTTTACCCGCGTGTGAAAAAAGGTTCGCAGGTAAAGGTGATGTACAAACCTAAAAAAGCAGATAAAGCAGAGCGCAAGCCGGTTGATTGGAACAAAGTAATTGAAAACACCACGCTGAAAATAACTGCTTTGCTCACCATCTGGCTGCTGATAAATAATGTCACAAAATAGCAGCAGCGAAGACATAACACTTAGTCAGGTTCTCCTTCGTTTCGGGGAAATAAAAAGCTATTTACTCAGCAAGTGGAAACAGTTTTTGCTGTTTGCATTGGTGTTTGCTTCGCTGGGAATTGCTCTCTCTCTTTTGCTCAAACCAAAATACAAAGCCAACCTCACATTTGTTTTAGAGGAATCTCAATCCGAATCCCCTTTGGGTGCTTATGCCGGCATTGCCAGCCAGTTTGGTTTTGATTTGGGCGGTATGACGGGCAGCAATGTTTTCAGTGAAGATAATCTTACCGAACTGCTCAGCTCACGCAAAATTGTGGAAGAAGCTCTGCTCAATAAAAACAACTTAAACGGGAAAGAACAATTGCTGGTGAATCATTTTATGGACTCACCACTGCTTAATAAATGGACAGATGAAGAATTGCTTGGAGCCATCCGCTTTCCTGCTGAGCGCGATTCATTTACCACGGTGCAGGATAGTTTGCTGTTTGAAATCTTTACCCTGGTAACCGAAAAATACCTGACCGTAAAAAATGTAAGCGCAAAATCAACCATCTTGTTGGTTGAGTGCCTTTCAAAAGACGAACAGTTTTCGAAATACTTAGTAGAGAATTTGATGAAAAGCGTTACCGATTTTTACATCAGTAACAAAACCCAACGCGCTCGCGAAACGGTTTCGTTTGTAAAAGAAAGAACCGACTCCATTGCAGGCGCACTTGCTTCTTCTGAATTGCGCCTGGCAAAGTATAAAGACTCGCGTCATGCCACCATACGTGCCGAAGGCTATATGGAAGAACTGCGCCTTACCCGCGATGTACAAATCCTGAATCTGATGTATGGCGAGGCGGTAAAAAATCTGGAGCTCAGCAAAGTAACGCTGCTCAATCAAACCCCTCTGATACAGGTTATCGACAGCCCTATTTTGCCGCTGGAGGTAGTTGAAATTACTCCCCTCAAAGGCATTGTATTTGGTGTGCTGATTGGTTTGGTGCTTGCCTTCTTCTGGTTTTTGATGAAGAAGATTGCAGAGGATGCGGTGGCGGTGGGGTAACTCAACTCCCAACTTTCTTCTTAATTTCGTCCATCTCATTTTCAGTCATGCAACACCTCCACAACTACATCAACGGAACCCTTGTAGCCCCCCAAAGCAACAGCTATATCAATAACTACAACCCCTCAACGGGAAAAGTATATTCACTCATTCCCGATTCAGATGCCGCTGATGTGAACACTGCTACTGCCGCTGCCACTGCCGCCTTTCCCGCCTGGAGCGCCACCCCCGCAGCCAAACGCTCAGAAATATTACTCAAAATTGCTCAACTGATAACTGATAATTTAGACACTCTTGCCCAAGCCGAATCCATAGACAACGGCAAACCCTTGTGGATGGCAAAACGAATAGACATACCCCGTGCCGCCAGCAATTTTCATTTCTATGCCACCGCCATTCTGCACCACGCCAGCGAAAGCCACCGCATGGAAGAAGGCTATATCAATTACACCCTGCGCCAGCCCGTAGGCGTTGCAGGCTGCATTTCGCCCTGGAATTTGCCGCTGTATTTGTTTAGCTGGAAAATAGCACCCGCCCTTGCAGCCGGAAACACCGTAGTAGCCAAGCCATCCGAAATAACACCCATGACGGCCTACCTGCTTAGCGAACTGTGCATCAAAGCAGGTTTGCCTGCGGGTGTATTAAATATTGTGCATGGCTTCGGACACAAAGTAGGCGCAGCCATTACCGCGCACCCCGATATTCCGTTGATTTCCTTTACCGGAGGCACCAAAACAGGCGCAGAAATAGCCCGCACGGCAGCCCCGATGTTCAAAAAACTATCGCTTGAATTGGGCGGAAAAAACCCCAACATCATTTTTGCCGATTGCGATTTTGAGGAAGCCATAAAAACAACGCTCAACTCCTCTTTCTCCAACCAAGGCGAGATATGCCTCTGCGGTTCACGCATATTAATTGAAAAACCGCTTTATCAAAAATTCAGCGATGAATTAGTAAAGCGCACCGCAAAACTATCAGTCGGCAACCCCGCTGATGATAGCATAAAGCTGGGAGCCATTGTTTCGGAGCTACACATGAATAAAGTGCTTTCCTACATAGAACTGGCAAAGCAGGAAGGCGGAAAAATCCTCTGCGGAGGTAAGCGCAAAATAGTGGAAGGCTTTGAAGAAGGCTGGTACATTGAACCAACCGTAATAGAAGGCCTGCCCCAAAACTGCCGCACCAACATGGAAGAAATTTTTGGTCCTGTTGTCACCCTTCAATCTTTTGAAACCGAGGAAGAAGCACTGCAAATAGCAAATGCCACCGAGTTTGGTTTAGCAGGCACCATCTGGACAGAAAATGTAAGCAAAGCTCACCGCGTAGCCGCCCAACTCAAAAGCGGAATAATATGGATTAACTGCTGGTTGGTTCGTGATTTGCGCACCCCCTTTGGCGGCATGAAAAGTTCAGGCGTTGGCCGCGAAGGCGGCTGGGAAGCCCTGCGCTTTTTTACAGAGCCTAAAAATGTTTGTGTAAAGTATTAAGAAGCACTCTGCTCCCTCTCCTTTGGATAGGGTTGGGGTGAGGCCAGAGAGGGGTGGCTATTGTTTTTTCAGCGCCCTCACAGCCCTGTTAAACTCTTTCCCAGCATTTTTCCCCACATTATCAGATGCTGGTGAAAACAGCACCAGTTCTCCTAGCTTTGAAATCATCGAAGCAATTTTCACTGCTTCTTCCATGTTTTCAGCATTTAAAAATAATTGTGCGTTTACAGTTCCAAAAGCGTTAAAAACCTGGTTCACATTTTCTCCAAGACAAATAATAGCATTCACCTTTTCTTCCACTATCTCCGTTATTTCGGCAAGTTCCATGTGGCTATGGGGCTCGGCTATAATCCAGGTCACAGGCTTATAACAATGCAACAACGAACTGCCGCTGCTGTCAACCGTCATTGCATGCGCATCATTTACATAGTCCACGCCTTTTATAGTGGCAATGGTTTCAAAATTGAAGGTTTTGTCATAAATATCCGAAAGGCTTTCGCGGATAATATCTTTACGTATTTCCATAAAATCCTTGTCATCTTCAATGAAAGGAACTTTCATGCCGCGTGCCGAAGTAAGATCAAATGATTCGTCCATATTATGTACGTTGTTAAAGATTAATTGTCTGCCACGAATTCGTCTTTTTTGTAGACGAATACCTTTAATTAGTATACAAATATAAGCTATCCTTCGACCAAAGTCAATAGGCAAGTGCAAAATAATCCGTTTTTTCGATTAACGGCAGGCCATAAAACCCTACTATAACTTGATTTTCTGAGTGGTTTCTATCGGAATATTTTTTTTAAACCACCATATCCGACCGCTGATAGCGCCTTTTACTTTAAAGGTAACAGGTTCTTTATTTAAAAGAGCACCTAAACCCGTTACCGTTGCACTCATAAAATCTTTGTAACTGGCACTCAGTTTAAACGGGTGTGTTTCTTTTGATTTACGTTTAATCACAATCTTTTCGATTGAACTGGCCTTGCCCAACCCCTTATCATTAAGCATCACATCCATATCGTATTGCTTCAATACAATTTTAAAACCGTTGGGATTATCTATTTCAAGATTAAAAGCAAGTTCTACTTTTTCACCCGAAATATTGGCAGTTTTTACATCTTTTATTGCTGTAATCATTACAGGTTTGTAAGAAATACAGGAGCTTAACAAGCAAACGCAAAGAAGAATGGAGAGGCGAATCATAGAACTATATTTCTGCAAATCTTCAAAAAAAATTAAACAATACACGTGCTTGTTTGTATTATTGCTGAACTAATAAAGTCATGGGTAACTATTCTATTAACGATCTTGAAAAACTCTCAGGAGTAAAGGCGCATACAATTCGTATCTGGGAAAAGCGTTTCAAAATCATTGAGCCCAGCCGCACCGAAACCAATTTCAGATATTACAATGATGAGCAACTGAAAAAATTGCTCAATATTTCGTTGTTAAATAATCACGGTTACAAGATTTCTAAAATTGCAGGCCTTAGTGAAAGTGATATCTGCACAGAAGTTGAAAAAGTGGCTTCCGGAGACAAAAGCTACGATGCTCAGATTGAGCAGCTGGTTGTTGCAATGATTGAAATGAGTGAGGAAAAATTTGAACAGCACCTTGACAACCAGATTTTAAAAGATGGTTTTGAAGATGCGATGCTTCAAGTGGTTTATCCATTCTTTGACAAAGTAGGACTGCTTTGGCAAACCGGAAATGTAACACCTGCACAAGAGCACTTTATTTCTAACCTTATCAGGCGTAAGATTATAGTTGCAATTGACAGGTTGCCAAAAGATGAAACTAAAGGCGCTAAATCTTTTCTTCTTTTTTTGCCTGATGGCGAAATGCATGAAATTGGATTACTCTTTACTAAGTACATATTAAGAAAGAATGGCCATAAGGTTATTTATCTGGGACAATCTATGCCAAATAAATATCTTACGGATGCTCTGGATACCAGGAAGCCTGACTATCTTCTTACCTATATAACATCACCTATTGAAGGCGGAATTCATGATTATTTAAAGGATTTGTGCCAAACCTGTAAAGTCCTCCCTGTATATATTGCTGGTATGCAAACCTGCGATGTTGATTTTGTGGCTCTCAAAAATGTACATTGCATTAGCAGTGTAGCAGACATTTATTCTTTGCTACAAGGAATAAAGAACTAGAAACACCCACATTTTACCTTTCATCGGATTTTAAGTGTTAAAATTATTTAACATTTCAATATAAATTTGCTCTTTTTACTATTTTGTTTAACAAATTGTCGAAAATATTAAACATAGTGTTGTAACATGCATTACGTTTGTGGCATAAAAACAAACAAACCATGACAGCAATCGAATTTAACACCCAGGTATCATTCCTTAGTAACAAGCTAAAATATTTTGCGCTGAAACTCACCGCAGACATGGAAGATGCGAACGATCTTTTACAAGATACAATTGTAAAAGCACTTACCTACCGCGAAAAATTTACCGACAGCACCAACCTTTCGGCATGGATGCATACGATAATGAAGAACACCTTCATTAATAACTATCGCAGACAACAACGTTCTGGCGAATTATTCGACAATACCAAAGACTTGTTTTATTTAAACATGCCTCAGGATTCTGGTTTTACTTCGCCAACATCACGTTTAGCCGAAAAAGAAATTCATGCAGGTATTAATAAACTGGAAGAGCAATATCGCATTCCATTTATGATGCACGTTGATGGTTATAAATACGAAGAGATTGCCGAAAAACTTGGTATCCCAATGGGAACTGTGAAAAGCCGCATTTTCATAGCTCGCAAAATTCTGATGGAATATTTTAAGGACTACAAGAATAACTAATGCCTAATACTACGGTTAACATTTTCTGGTTCAGAAGAGACCTGCGGTTGCACGACAATTGCGGATTTTTTCATGCTCTGAAAAACGGAGGGAATGTTTTGCCAATTTTTATTTTTGATACCGAGATACTTGCGCAACTCGAGAATAAAAAAGATGCACGCGTTGAGTTTATTCATGCTCAACTTTCAAAGCTCAAAGACGAATTTGAAAAGCAAGGAAGCTCACTGAAAATAATTTATGGAAGCACCGAAATGGCTTTTAAACGGCTGATTGATAAATACAAGATATCTGCTGTTTATACTAATCGCGATTACGAACCATACGCTAAGGAAAGAGACGCAAAAATCTCACAGTTGCTTTCAGAAAATGGTGTTGCTTTCCACACATTTAAGGACCATGTGATTTTTGAAAAAGATGAGGTAATGAAGCCTGATGGAAAGCCCTACACTGTTTTTACACCTTATTCGGTTCGTTGGAAAGCAGCGTATGCAAATT
>CAMBRL010000164.1 GCA_945870105.1 Chitinophaga pinensis | reverse complement strand
TTATGCTGGGAATCGACAACTGGATAGTGGTAACAGGACTAATGTGTGGTGGTGTTATTGCCTCGCCCTTTGCAGCTTATTTATGTCAGAAGGTAAACAACCGCACACTGATGCTCATTGTTGGTGTCGTAATAATTCTGCTCAGCCTGCGAACAATTATGCTTTCGTTTTAAGAACTAAAAAAATAATTCGGTATGGGGTAGCTTTTATTACCTTTGCACTCCGATGAGTTTTGTCTATCCCGAATTTCTCTTTGCACTCTCGGCTCTCTCTATTCCCGTATTTGTTCATCTTTTCAATTTCAGACGCTTTGTTACCGTTTATTTCAGCAATGTGCAGTTTCTGCGTGAAGTAAAAATTGAAACACAATCGCGCTCACGACTGAAACACTTACTGGTATTGGCTGCACGACTACTCACCATTGCTTGTCTAGTATTAGCATTTGCACAACCCTTTATTCCTGCAAAAAACAGCAGCGCCAACACACCCGAAGGTGCTGCAAGCATTTTTGTTGATAATTCATTCAGTATGGAAGCCAACGGAACTTCTGGAACAATGCTGGATGATGCGAAGAACAAAGCAAATGAAATTGCTTCAGCATTTCCACCTTCGCAGAAGTTTCAATTGCTCACCAATGATTTTGAAGGACATCAACAACGCCTGGTAAACCGCGAAGAATTTCTGGAGTTGTTAAACGAAGTGAAAATCAGCCCTTCGGTAAAAACACTTTCCGAAATTTATTCAAGACAAAAGGACGCACTCAAGTCACAAGGAAATTCAGGCGGAAGCACCTACATCATTTCAGACTTTCAGAAAAGCGTGAGTAATATTGAAGAGATAAAAGCTGACAATTCTTTATCTTGCTATTTTATTCCTGTAACTCCTGCGCAAAGCAACAACCTATATATCGACTCCTGCTGGTTCTCCACTCCTATCCGTCAGCTTAACCGCCCGGAAGAACTAAAGCTGAGAATAAGAAACAACTCAGACGAAGATTATGAAAATATTCCTGTAAAATTGATGCTGAACGGCACACAGAAAGCGCTGGCAAGTTTTTCCGTTGCCGCACAATCTGAAACTGAAGTGCCACTTTCATTCACGCTTTCCGAAACAGGGTTGCAACTTGGCGAACTCAGCATCACAGATTATCCTGTAACCTATGATGACAAGTTTTACTTCACATTCAATGTCGCGAAAAATATTCCTGTACTCTGCATCAACGGCAAAGAAGAAAGCAAACCCATCAACTCACTTTTCGGAAACGACCCCTATTTTATTCTCGATAATCAGAATGAAAAAAGTGTGAATTATGCTTCATTGCCAAACTACTCGTTGGTTATCGCAAATGAAATCACCTCCATTTCATCAGGATTGGCTCAGGAACTGAAACGCTTTGCACAAGCAGGCGGCAGTGTGTTAATTATTCCCTCTAAGAATTCAGACATCAATTCTTACAACGAACTGTTGCTTTCTTTAGAAGCAGGAAGCATTTCAGGAAAAGACAGCAGCGCAACAAAAGTGAGTAATATCAATTACCAGAGCGAAATTTTTATCAATGTTTTCGAAAAGAAAAAAGAAAAACAGAACCTTGATTTACCTATGGTTTCAAAGCATTACATCATTTCTAAAAACACAAAAACACGCGAAGAAATTCTGATGCGTCTGAACAATGGTGAAAGTTTTCTTTCGAAATATGTTTCAGGAAAAGGCATTACATATCTGCTATCTGTAAGCCTTTCAGATGAATTTAGCAACTTTTCACGACACGCGCTTTTTGTGCCAACGCTTTACAATATTGCCTTGTTCAGTCAGCCGGTTCGGCCGCTTTCCCATACAATAGGAAAAGAACAATCAACTGAATTTCCAAATACCAATATCGCAGGTGAAAGTGTTTACCGCATTACAGGCTCTTCCAACTTATTTGAAATTATTCCTGAGCAGAAAATTATTGATCCGCTTACATCAGTAGTATTCGGCAACCAACTGAAAGAAGCAGGAAACTATTTACTGAAAGCAAAGAAGGACACACTTTTCGGACTTTCATTTAATTACAACCGCAAAGAATCTGTGCTGAACTATTTTAGCATCACAGAGTTGGAAACAATGGCTGAAAAAGCAGGAAGTGGAAATTTTTCAGTAGTAGAAACAAATAATAAAAGTCTTGCAATAACTTTGACCGAACTGAATGAAGGAATAAAACTGTGGAAATGGTTTGTGTGGCTGGCACTTGCTTTTATTATTTCAGAAGTATTATTGATACGGTTATTAAAATAAAAAATTTAACAACATGGATATTCTTATCAAATCTACAAAAGTGGTTGACCCCGCTTCAAAGCACAACGGAAAAACAGTTGACATCCTAATACGCAAAGGCAAAATTGAGAAGATTGGAAAAGACCTGAAAGCAGAAGGTAAAATAAAAGTGTATGATCACAAAGGCCTGTGCGTTTCTCCCGGCTGGTTTGATATGAATGTGAATTTCCGGGAACCCGGATACGAACAAAAAGAAGACTTGATGAGCGGAATAAAAGCTGCTGCTCAGGGCGGTTTTACAGGTGTTGCATGCAAACCATCTACCAATCCACCACTGCATACCAAAGCAGAAATTGAATTCGTAAAAAACAAAACAAAGAACCAGATAGTAGATGTCTTTCCTATAGGAACGGTTTCAAAAGAAAGAAAAGGAAAAGAATTGGCTGAAATGTTTGACATGCACAATTCAGGTGCAGTTGCATTCTCAGACGGAAAACAGGCGATAGAAAATCCGAGACTGTTATCACTTGCTATGCTTTACACAAAAGGATTTAACGGACTAATCATCAGCTTCCCGGATGATGCAAGAATATCAGCTTCAGGAAAAATGAACGAAGGTGAAGTAAGCACCACGCTTGGCATACAGGGAATTCCTGCAATAGCAGAAGAGTTGCAAATTTCACGCGATATTTTCTTAGCTGAATACAACGACACACCACTGCATATTTCTTCCGTAAGCACTGCAAAATCTGTTGATTTAATAAGACAAGCAAAAAAGAAAGGATTGAAAATAACTGCCGATGTAACACCGCACCACCTTTCATTCGATGACAGTTTGCTCGCCGGATTTGACAGCAACTATAAAGTAAAACCACCATTACGCGGCAAAGCTGATATTAAAGCCTTAGTAAAAGGTTTGCAAGACGGAACAATAGATGTTATTGCCAGCGACCACAGTCCTGAAGATGAAGAGAATAAAAAAGTAGAATTTGACTATGCAGCATTCGGAATAATTGGATTGGAAACAACTTATGCAGCAGTAAATACAACACTTTCAGATGTTCTTACGCAAGAACAGATTATTGAGAAAACTGCAATCAACCCAAGGAAAATACTGAAACTTGAAATTCCATCAGTGAATGAAGGCAATGATGCCAACCTCACATTATTCAATCCAACTCAGAAATGGATATTCACAGAAAAAGAAATCCGGTCAAAATCTAAAAACACTCCTTTCACAGGAAATACCTTTACAGGAAAGGCTTTGGCAATCTACAATAACGGGCAGTTCAGCGAGTGTGGATAAGGTAAAAAACACTACTTTTGCACACTTATTTTAAAGAATGAACGAACTAAAAAAACAACTCAACACAGTTGAGGAGGCAATCACAGATATTATAGCAGGAAAAGTGGTGATTGTGGTAGATGATGCCGACCGCGAAAACGAAGGAGATTTTATTACAGCAGCCCGCAACGCAACTCCCGAAGTAATCAATTTTATGGCAACACATGGACGCGGGTTAATCTGCGCTCCGCTGATTGAAGATCGCTGCAATGAACTTGGTTTACAATTAATGGTAACAGATAATACTGCCGTTTATGAAACGCCCTTCACTGTTTCAGTTGATTTAATCGGACATGGTTGCACTACAGGAATTTCTGCAAGCGACCGCTCAAAAACAATTAAAGCATTAATTGACCCGAACATAAAACCGGAAGAACTCGGAAAACCCGGACATATATTTCCACTAAAAGCAAAACGCGGTGGCGTTCTGCGTAGAACAGGGCATACCGAAGCCACTATTGATTTAGCTCGCATGGCAGGTTTTGAGCCTGCAGGTGTTTTGGTTGAAATCATGAACGAAGACGGAACAATGGCTCGTCTTCCCGAATTGCTGGAAATGGCAAAAAAATTCAACCTGAAAATTATTTCAATTGAAGATATGATTGCTTATCGCTTGCGCACGGAATCATTGATAGAGCGCGAAGTGAAGATAAAACTACCCACTAAACTGGGAAACTTTGATTTGTATGCCTACAAACAAACAACAACAGGACAAGAGCATTTAGCCTTAGTAAAAGGCGAATGGAAAAAAGATGAAGCTGTGTTGGTTCGCGTTCACTCTTCCTGTTTAACGGGCGATATTTTTGGTTCGTGCCGCTGCGATTGCGGACCTCAATTGGAAAAAGCGATGGAAATGGTGGAGAAAGACGGCAAAGGCGTAATTGTTTACATGAATCAGGAAGGAAGAGGAATTGGTTTGCTGAACAAACTGAAAGCATACAAATTACAGGAAGAAGGACGCGATACTGTAGAAGCCAACTTAGAACTGGGTTTTAAAATGGATGAACGCGATTATGGAGTTGGTGCGCAAATATTGCGCGACCTTGGTATTTCTAAAATAAAACTACTTACTAACAATCCTACCAAACGCGCAGGACTTATAGGCTACGGATTAGAAATAGTTGAAAACATTGCACTTGAGATAGAATCAAACGAACACAACAAATTATACCTGCAAACCAAAAAAAACAAAATGGGTCACGACTTGAAAATCAATCAGTAATGCAGCATTGTTAATAAAGTTTAGAAAAAATAAAATTTGCTGTTGATTTAGTTCATAATGATTCTATATTTGCACCCGCTTTAAAAAAGCCGATTCCGTAGCTCAGCTGGTAGAGCATTACACTTTTAATGTAGTGGTCCTGGGTTCGAATCCCAGCGGGATCACCAAAACAAAGCATAATCCCACTGTAAATCAATCTTTTACAGTGGGATTTTTCATTTGGGGTAAACATAGGGTAAACAATTCAAAAATTGCCTATGTAAGCATATAGACCTTTGCCAGATTGCTTTGCAGAAAAATTAAGCTGCTGAAATGTTGGAAGCATTCCACATGAATATTCATTCATTGGCTTTGCATATCCTTCACGCAATAACAGTTCATTTAAGCAGTCACCATTGGGAAGTATGACATAAGCCAGCTGCCTACCATAATAATCTACAGGGTTTATTTGCTCTGTAATGAGAGTTACAGATGTTCCTGGGGGTGCATACTGCAAAACAAATTCTGTTGCTATCCTGCCCAATTTCAAAAGAAATTCACCGGCAACATGAGTTTTCATTTCATCCTCTTTTAGCTTTCTGCTTTTTTGAGTTTCTGGACAATCCAATCCATAAAGCCTGATTTCCTTTTCAGTTTTTGAGAATTGAGAAACAACTTTTATACTATCTCCATCTATGACTTTAGAAATTTTTAAATGTGTTTCTGTTAAATATGGTGCGTTTGCGTTATATTGCATTGAATATCAATTATTTAAGTGATTACAGTATGCAAATATAGTTGTATTTTTGTATCCAATAATTTCAATTAATAACACTATAAAATTTAAACAAAATGGCAAGACAAGTAGGCTTAGTAAAATATTCCGGCACAATGGGTGGAGTTCGCCACTTCAAAATCAAAGGACTTGATGCTGACTTTGCAGGTTTAGCAGGAGGACCAACAAAAGAGCAAGTTAGAAATGATGAAGCTTTTGTAAGAACCCGGGAAAACATGAATGAGTTTGGTGGATGTGCGAAGGCTGCAAAATCTTTGCGTGTTGCACTCTCTCAAATTATTAAACAGTATTCTGATCCCCGTTTGACAGGACGGCTTACTGCTATAATGAAAGAAATCAACCTGAAGGATGTAGTAAACCCAAGAGGAGAAAGAAGCATCCTGATTTCAAGTGAAGGACAGATTTTAGAAGGTCTGGACTATAATAAAAATATCACCTTTTCTGGTGTGTTTCATGCCCCTTACACTATTACCAGCACACCTGCAAGGGATAGTTCAACCTTTTCAATTCCTCCATTTAATCCTGCTAATTTGATTTCAGCACCTGCGGGAGCAACTCATTTCAGATTGGTGAATGCAATTGCTGTGCTTTCAGATTGGGCTTACAACGTAAGCAATGGGGAGTATGAACCAACTGATCAGAGTTTGAGCGGGCTTTCTGACATTCAGTTTTCCGGGTATCTTGATTTAAATACACCCACAGCAATAACAGACATTACTGCTACCTTACCAGGCAGCCCATTAATGACTGCAACCGTTAAAGTAGCAAACAATATTGGGATAGAATTCTACCAGCAAGTAGGCGGAAACTATTACCTGTTTGCAAGTGGCAACGCATTGAAGTTAGAAACAGGCTTCTAAAAATTTTCCATTGTAAGAAAGGCTCTGCTGTTTTCAGTGGGGCTTTTTTTATGCTTATACGCCTGGGAAGCACACCCAGCATTCACCCTGAATTTTACCCCGAAATTCGCTGAAATTCCTTGCATTGCTTTGCTCTTTTTTTCATAGATGGTGCAATCATGTAGCACTCATATAGCGGGTAAGGATTGATTAATTGCAAAACCAAACCCCAACCAAATAAGCTTACAAAGAAAAAAGAAAAAAA
>CAMBRL010000163.1 GCA_945870105.1 Chitinophaga pinensis | reverse complement strand
CTTTATAAAAAAAAGGAAAACAAGGCGTTTATCTTAAATTAAACCCTATCTTAACATCAAGCTCCAGAAAGGAGGTGTTCCAGCCACACCTTCCGGTACGGCTACCTTGTTACGACTTAGCCCCAGTCAACGGTATTACCCTAGGCGACTCCTTGCGGTTATCGGCTTCAGGTACTCCCATCTTCCATGGCTTGACGGGCGGTGTGTACAAGGCCCGGGAACGTATTCACCGCGCCATTGCTGATGCGCGATTACTAGCGAATCCAGCTTCATGAGGTCGAGTTGCAGACCTCAATCCGAACTGAGAACGACTTTTTGGGATTTGCATCTTATTACTAAGTAGCTTCCATCTGTGTCGCCCATTGTAGCACGTGTGTAGCCCTGGACGTAAGGGCCATGATGACTTGACGTCGTCCCCACCTTCCTCACTACTTACGTAGGCAGTATCTTTAGAGTCCCCAGCATTACCTGATGGCAACTAAAGAAAGGGGTTGCGCTCGTTGCGGGACTTAACCCAACACCTCACGGCACGAGCTGACGACAGCCATGCAGCACCTAGTTTCGTGTCCTTGCGGAAAGTCTGCTTTCACAGACGGTCACTAACTTTCAAGCCCAGGTAAGGTTCCTCGCGTATCATCGAATTAAACCACATGCTCCTCCGCTTGTGCGGGCCCCCGTCAATTCCTTTGAGTTTCAACCTTGCGATCGTACTCCCCAGGTGGATTACTTAACGCTTTCGCTAGGACGCGTGCTGTGTATCGCACACATCGAGTAATCATCGTTTAAGGCGTGGATTACCAGGGTATCTAATCCTGTTCACTTCCCACGCTTTCGTGCCTCAGCGTCAGTTACAGTTTTGTGAGCTGCCTTCGCAATTGGTGTTCTGTGTAATATCTAAGCATTTCACCGCTACACTACACATTCCGCCCACATCATATGTACTCAAGACTTGCAGTATCAATGGCAGTTTCCGAGTTAAGCTCGGAGATTTCACCACTGACTTACAAATCCGCCTACGCACCCTTTAAACCCAATAAATCCGGATAACGCTCGGATCCTCCGTATTACCGCGGCTGCTGGCACGGAGTTAGCCGATCCTTATTCTTACGGTACCATCAGCCCTCTACACGTAGAGGGGTTTTTTCCCGTATAAAAGCAGTTTACAACCCATAGGGCCTTCATCCTGCACGCGGCATGGCTGGATCAGGCTTGCGCCCATTGTCCAATATTCCTTACTGCTGCCTCCCGTAGGAGTCTGGTCCGTGTCTCAGTACCAGTGTGGGGGTTAATCCTCTCAGACCCCCTAGACATCGTAGCCTTGGTGAGCCGTTACCTCACCAACAAGCTAATGTCCCGCATGCCCATCTTCAACCGACTGATCTTTAATTGGAAAGTGATGCCACTCTCGAATATTATGGGGTATTAATTCACCTTTCGGTGAGCTATCCCCCAGTTGAAGGAAGGTTGCATACGTGTTACGCACCCGTGCGCCACTCGCCACCAGATATTGCTACCCGTGCTGCCGTTCGACTTGCATGTATTAAGCCTGCCGCTAGCGTTCATCCTGAGCCAGGATCAAACTCTCCATTGTAAAGTTTGATTTCTGTGCTCCGATAAAATCGAAGCGATTTGTTATTATTTAAGAATTGTTACTCTTTTCAAATTAATGAAAAGGATACTTGCATTCTGTTTGTCTTCTTCAATATTTTCAAAGAACGTTAATATATGTTTCCCTTTAAATTCGGGTGATATATGTCTGTTTTAAACCTCTTGTCGTTTCAAAAGGGGTGGCAAAAGTAGTATGTTGGTTTGACGTGGCAAAACTTTTTTTAAAACTTTTTTGCTCTTTTTACTTATCTACCTGATTTACAGGTTGAAAATTTTAAGATTAACCTCTTTTTGCATTTTGCTATTATGAGGATAAAAAAGCAGGCTTTGCCGTTTCACTTATCTACTACTTCAACTCAAAGAACTTCTCTTGTTAGAGGGGTGCAAATGTAGAGGCTTTTATGTACCGTCCAAATTTTTTGTTGCAAAACTTATTAACAACACCTGAAACCCTTTACTGTATTGAAATTAGAGGGTAATTAATTATTGATTTTAACAATTATTTGAGTATATAACAAGCCACTTGTTTTCAAAAAACAGCCCTTTTAGTCAACAGTTAGTGAATTTACGTTCAGGAAATGCTAAGGTGTGGATAATGAAACAGGCAAAATTTTTCCGTTGAAGAATTTACTGCCTGTGAGAGCGAAGTTTGAAATGAAGCTTGCCATTTGTTCTGCTGAGACTGGGGCTTTGTAGCCGGGAAAGGCTTCTTCAAGCATTTGGGTTTGTGCTGCACCTAATGCAAGGCAGTTTACTTTTATGTTGTCGTTTTTAAATTCTTCAGCAAGGCATTCGGTTAATATAGCTGTAGCTCCTTTGGATGAGCTATATGCCGAAAGCCCTGCAAACTTAGCACTTCCCTGAAAGCCACCCATACTAGCAATGTTCACAATATGGGTTGATTTCTCACCTCCCATTTGTTGCTTTAGGATTTTCACCAATCTGAATATGGAAAACACATTAATATTATAGACACGATAAATATCTTCTTCGCTTAAATCACTGAAATTCTTCTTCACCAGCAAGCCTGCGTTATTAATGAGTATATCAACATGAGGCATTTCGCTTTGAAATAGTGCTGAATGAGTTTGTGATAGTTTAACGGATGAAATATCGGCAACAACTGGAATTACTGGAACTGAAGAATTAATTGCTGCACATTCCGTTTTCAGTTGTTTTAAGTTTTCTGCATTACGCGAAAGGGCAATAATCTTCCCGCTTTTAAGTTGACGGCAAAAGTCTTTTACTACCTCATATCCTATACCCTGACTAGCTCCTGTTACTATTATATTCATTTTACAAAAGTACTATTCTTAGAAAAGCACATCCGCATATTCAGGGGTTTTCTCCATCACACTTTTTGCGTAGGGACAAACAGGAAGAATTTTCAATCCTTTTCCACGTGCAAAATCAACTGCTGCTTTTACCAATTGTTTTCCTAATCCTTTGCCCTCGTTGACGGGAAATACTTCGGTATGGTCAATGATAAACTTAGCAGGACCTGCAAATACATAGGTCATTTCTGCCTGGCGTTTGCCATTTTCTTCTAAATAAAAAGTTCCGTTCTTTTCGTTGTAATCGCTTTTCAGTTCCATATTATTTTTATTTTAGTTCTTCTACTTTGCTTTGCAACCAGGTTAAATCTGCAATCTGTTTCACCTGTTCAATTTCCTGCTTCACTTTTTCTAATGGCAGTTTACTACCCATTTTTATTCTTGTGAGTTTGCGTACAAATTTAACAAGATTGGTGTAAGTGGTGCGCTGGTACTCAGAAATAAGCTTGTTGCGTTTAAGGTAAATTTTAAATGTGTTAAATAATGACAATATAGGCTCCCAATCTTCCAGTTCATAGTAGATACGCAGCAATAACGATTTCGAATCTAAATGATAGTATACATCCGTAAACTCTACTGCCAGTAGTAAACGGAGCGCATCTCGATATTGCTTTTTAGAATAATGTAAACGTGCAATGTTGTAATTAATGGCATTTTTGCGGAAATCAGCACTTAATAAAGGACTGTATTTCTCAATAAAATTCTCTGTCCATTTATATTCATCCAAGCGAAGTGAAATGGTTACTATGTTCTTAAAGTCAAACTGGGCAAGGCTATTATTTTCAATGATAATTTCTTTTTCCAGCAGTATTTTATAATTCTCAAACAGCTCACGCAGATAATTATTGTTACCCAGGTTAATCTGGCGAATGCAGTAGTTCTGAACAAAGCCATAAATATCGCGCAGCTCGGTTTGAGGAAATTTGCTGATGTGTTCAGCCAAAAGTGTTTTTAATTTTCGGTAATGACTTTCGTTTTCGCTTTCTCGCAGAGTGAGCAAAACCTGGTAATAGATAGTGATTGCAGGAATGTGAGCGAACGAATTATTTTTCAAAAACGCTAGCGTATTGTCAAGAAACGACAGATTATACTGCACTTTCAGCACATTCATGCGATTGATAATTTCGCAGGAATATTTGAGTTTCTTGGTCAGATAATGAATATCAATATTATCAACCAGACTTTGCAGGCTGCTGTCAATAGCGCGGTTGTCTTTGCGCGAAGTCCATGAGTAGCTGTCTTCTTCCAGCAGTGCCTGACGTTCATAATAAATGGTATCGCGATAAGCTGATTTTTCCTGAGCCGAATAAGCATCATTCATGTGCTGCAAAAAATATTTATCAAGGTCGCGCTGATTGAGCGATTGCATCAACAAATGCTTTCGCAGCGTTTCGTTTTCACCAAATTGCTTTTGCACTAAAAACTCTTCCAGCAGGCGCGTGAGATCAGTCATTACATATCGCAGCGTTTGCTCATTATATCGCTTTCCGGGAAACACTTTTTTATAAATAGATTTCTTCTCCGTTTGTTTTTCATCAAATTCCGGAAACAGCCTTTTCAATTCAAAAAACAATGCCGATACATCTTCATTTACATTAAAGAAAGAAGAACCAACCAATTTTTCAAAGGCATTCAGCTCCCTTGCCGAGAACGTTTTGAGGATAGAGATGAGTTTGCTACTTAACAATTGGTAATTATTTCAATACAGGTTAGTATTTACAATCCGATAAAATACAATTATTGTATTAATTTATTCTGCGTAAAAATACAGTATTTACAATATAAAATACAATTCAGTTAAGAATTACAATACAAATTTAGTGTCCGACAAACAGCTAAATTTGTTTTTGTTGTACAGAAAATACCGTTACATCTTTGTAGCGTGAAATTATACCCACACGGGAACAACAAACTGAGAAAGACAATAATTTAATACCATTGTGATATGAAAAATCCACTACAACTATCAAAAGCCAGAAGCCTGAAGGCTATTATCAGCGCTTTTATTATGGCATCAACTGCTTTAACAGCAAATGCACAGAATTATTTTGAATTTACCTTCGGAAATCCGGGAACACAATATGAGCGATTTAACTCAGGAACCTATTTTGGTGGCGACCTTGTTGGGGCAGGATATGCTACTTCACCAAGCGGTGCATATATTGTAAGGGTTGATGCAGGAACAGGGCAATATTTATGGCAAACACGTTTGGGAGATGCTACTGAAGTTAATTCAATACAAAACACAGCGGACGGGAATATGATTTTGGGAGGAACCAAACTTAATGGCTCCAACTCCAACAAAATGGCATTGACAAAAATTAATGGCAATGGTGGCTGGTTGTGGACAAAAACATTCAGCAGTGCATTTCAATGTCAGGCAGAAAAAGCCATTCAAACATCAGATGGTGGTTATGCAATTTTTGGAATACGAGATTGGGATTTAATTAATCAATTTGCTTCGGGTAAATTATATATGGTAAAAACCAATTCAAGTGGCGATTCGTTATGGGCAAAAAACTATGGTGTACCGGCAGGCTGGCAGCGAGGACATGATATGATTGAACTCTCAGGAGGCGGTTATATGCTTTGCGGTGAATCATATAACTCTGTTTCTACAATAGGCGGCAGCATTGTTATTCGCACGAACTCTGTTGGTGACACTTTATGGACACGCACTGTGGGCACAGGGTATGACGGTGCAAAAAAATTAATTCAATCAGGCAGCTATATTTATGTATTGAATCAACTGAGCATGAATTCTCAGGGACAGATACTCCGTTTTGATTTGAACGGCAATCATATCGTTTTATCAAATCTGCCAAACAATGTTGGCGTTGGAGGATTTGTGAAAAATCAGGGTGGATCTTTTTCAGTTGCGCTATCAGATTATAATAGTGACAATGTGAAAATTTACAATGTAAACACCAGTGGAGTAGCACAACTACTACATACCTTCAGTGGCGATTATCAATTAGATGCTAATCAATTAATACCAACATGGACAAGTCAGTTGGCAGTTTTTGGAAGAGATTACGACTATCAGGTCGGTGCTGAAGATGCCTGGGTGGCTTCGTTTGACACACTTGGAAATGTTCAGCAGATTACAAACTGTTCGGTTGAAATTGGTGTTTCTGATACTACAGTCTGTCAGGGCGCATATATTCCCAATCCTCAACCAACAGGACAAGCACCCTTTACTTATTACTGGACACCGCCCATTGGTATGAGCAACCCAAACATTGCCAACCCGGTAATTGAAGATGTTTTTAATCAGC
This sequence comes from Chitinophaga pinensis, assembly GCA_945870105.1. Taxonomy (GTDB): domain Bacteria; phylum Bacteroidota; class Bacteroidia; order SXHM01; family SXHM01; genus SXHM01. The sequence continues at coordinate 483 of CAMBRL010000163.1, read as the reverse complement.
AATACACACTGGTTGTTACAGATGCCAATGGCTGCACAGCTGTTGATAATGTTATTGTTACTTCTTATACCACCAGCAGCGACAGTGTTTTCATGTGCAATAACAATACAGCAACTCTTAACCTTGGTCCGGGATCTACCTATCAATGGCTTAATTTTCTGGACACACTTGGAAACTATACTCAACTTAACCAAACAACACAAAGCATTACAGTTACTCAGCCTGGAACCTACACAGCACTTGAATACACTCAAGGTTGTGGCGTTCTTACAAGCCAGTTTTTTGTTGGCCTCTGTGAAGATGCTTGCACTAATGCATGGAATCTTTTTACCTATCAACATAACCCTTTTTGCGGTGGCGATAGCATATTATTTATAGGAACAGGTGGAGGAATAATCAATAGTTGGATGTGGAATGCCTTTGGCAATACCTTCGGAAACAGTTCAACAGCATGGTTAGTAGTAACCGAACCTCAATCTTTTC
>CAMBRL010000162.1 GCA_945870105.1 Chitinophaga pinensis | reverse complement strand
TAAACTACCTTCACGCACAGCTTCCATAATAACCTGAGTAAGACTTCTGCGGTCTTTAATCCTGTCAATAGGGAAGTATAGTGGCTGATTGATTTTTTCTCGGAGGTCAAGTTTACGCCAAATGCGCTTGCTCCACATAACATCGGCTTCACGCAGATGTGTATAAGGAACAACCTTTCTTGTAGGGTAGTGCTCTTTTACATAAACACCATCCAACACATTTTGAGCGGAAACAGAGTTAATGCCCGCAAACGTGAGCATAAACGCCATGATACAAATTACTTTTTTCATGATTTCCTCCTTTTATTAATTGTTATTGTAACTTTAGGTTGAGTGGAGCAAGTTTTCTAGGAACCCCATCCGGACCAACTGCCTTTACTTCTTCAATATAAATCTTGGTTCCTTTCTTGGCTGATTTCAACATAGTAGCCATCTCTGCAGAAAGTTTATTTCCATTAACTGATTTAGTAATGAAATCTCCTTGCATATTCATAGATAGGTCAAACGCAGTAATTTTAAATTGCAAGTCAAAGTCAAAATTTTCCATTCTAGGAATAACCGCTCCTGCAGCAATCAATTCATTGGCAGAAACCAATCCATCTTTTTTATTAGCAATGTAAGCAACCGGATCAGGAACACGTTTTACACGGAATTTGAATTGTCCCATGTTTTTAGTTGTCGCTTTTCCATCCACCATAAACTTTGCAGAAACGCTAACAATTGCTTCACTTCCGCCTTTTACTTCGGCAATATATTCTCCTTTTTCTTTACCAGGACGCAATGTTCCGCCACTTAATGAAGGTGATAAATTCTCAGTAGGAACACCCGGAACTGAAATAGAAACAGGGTTTTCAACACCAATATAAAGCACATTCATTTTTGTAGGTGACACAACAAGTGCTGGTTTCGCAACCATGTACTCACTCTTGAAAGGGTAGCTTTTAATCTCTCCACCCGGTGACACAACCTGAATAATTCCACCCCATTTCTTAATACCTTCAGCACCTGCAGGAACTTCATATCTTCCTACACCATCTTTAATTTTTACATTTGAAGAATCTCCTCTGCCAATAAGTACTCTCTTCGCTGTATCAACTTCACCTATTAGAATACTTGGATTTTGTGTTGTGCTGTAAGCCGCTACAAATACATCAGCCTGATATTTCTCTCCAACAAGAACATAATTTGACTGAGGAATAACTCGTGCTTCCAATTTGTCAAACTTGAAATCTTCAGCACTTACATTCTGAAACAGATTTTTTATTACATCTGACTCACCGTTACGCACGTCTGTCTGAATTTTAGAAAGATTGGTAATAACAGCAGCTAATGGAATGTGATAAAAATTAGATAACATCCAGCTCTCTGTTTCCGTTTCACTTACTTTATAAGTAGTATCTGTATTAAAGTTAGCATCAAGAGCAGAAATCAATGAAGGCTCCTTTACAAAAGACTTCATCTTTTCTCTGAAGTAATCGAGCTTTCCTTTGATTTCCTGTGCTGTAAATTTTCCTAGCTTTGGTTTTGATTCCTCACCACCAATCATAATATTGGTAGCAATATCATAATTATCCTTTGAGTCTACATTCTTCAGATTGAAAATTGAATCCAACTGAACTTTAAATCTAGGCTTGTTCACATCATCTGCATCCTGCCATTGCTTCCTAAGTGCATAAATTGATGTTGAATCTAGACCATCTGTCTTAATAATAAGATAATGTTTTAAAAATTCAATATGCTCAACCAATGAATCGGCTGAAGCTTTAACTGCTTTTGCATCATCATAATATTTTTGCACTTTTTTAGGATTCAACGCATACTCTTTATCAAAAGCAGCCATTTGTGCTGCATTTTTATTTGAGAAGTTAGTGTTGGTGGTAACAAGGCCGTTGTTAATGAGAATGAATGAATTTAAAATCTCCTTTGACACGTTAAGCGCCAGCAGCGCTGTCAAAACGAGATACATCATCCCAATCATCTTCTGCCTGGGGGTTTCTTTTCCGCCTGCCATTTCTTATTACTTTTTATTTAGGTTAATGAATAAATGAATGGCTGATTATTTTTTACCGCCCATTGCAGTAAGCATGTTTCCGTAAACTGTGTTAAGTGCGCTAAGATTTTCTGCCAATGCACCAACTTCTTCTTTGAATCTCTTAGTATCGCTAACCGAAGCATTAAGATTTTCCATAAGGTCAGTAATACCGGAATGCAATTTGCTTTGAGATTTCAAGAAATCATTAGAGCCTTGTAATTGCAATTCGTATACTGCATTAAGCGAAGACAGTTTTTGAGCAACTTCCTGAAGCTGTTTGCCGAAAGATTGTCCGTCATCAGCACCTAAATCAATAGACGTGATAGCAGACGTTGCTTTACTATAGGCTTTAGAAAGTTCGTCAACATTAGCACTAGCAGATTTCATGCTTTGTGCATAATCATTTGTAGCTACTGCAGCATCAGAAAGGTCAGAAAGCTTTGCAGTGCTGTCACTCAGATTGCGCAAACCGCTTCCGAGGCTTTGTAGCAACTCGGGGCCAATTTTAGCTTCTTCAAGCATTTTGTCAAGCTCTTCAGTAACTGTACCTGATTTTTTCTTTTCTTCTTCTTTTTCTTCACCGTGCATACCTGCAAGTTCAGGGTAAACCAAACTCCAATCCGGTTCTTCGTGTGGTTTTTCAAAAGCTGAAAAGAAAAATATAAATGCTTCGGTTGTTAATCCGATAGTCAACATGATACCTGCCCCCGGCCAGTGCTGGATTTTGAAAAGCGCACCTACAATAACGATTGATGCTCCCCAGCCATAAAGTTTGGCCATAAAATTTTTCCACTTTTTCCCTTTCATAATTTCAAATGGTTTTTAGATTGTTTGTTGTGTTGGTTTATAATTAATTGTGTTGTTTATTTTTAAAAGTCGGCTTTATCACGACCGAGGAATGTCATCACGCAACGGAAACCTACGTAGCATTTTGCTGTATCCTGATATTCGTATGTTCTGGTTCCCGTTTGCATGTAGAAACCAATATCTTTCCATGAACCACCGCGAATAACTTTTCTCTTCAATGCCGGAGGATCAGACTCTTTTGCATCGTATTGATAATCCGGATTCAAATCATGAATAAAATTATAAGCAGATTCATCATAGGCATTGCTTGTCCACTCGGCAGCATTACCACCCATGCAATACAATCCGTAATCATTAGGTGCGTAAGAATTTGCTTTTACAGTATGGAAACCGCCATCATCCACATAACTTCCGCGCATTGGCTTGTAGTTACCTAAGAAACAACCACGACTGTTACGTATGTAAGGACCTCCCCAAGGATATGGTGACAAATCCAATCCTCCTCGTGAAGCATATTCCCATTCTGATTCTGTTGGCAAACGGAAATCCTGCACAAAGTGCTCATCATTTGCAAGTAACCAACTATTTAAAAGTTGTGTTCTCCAGATACAAAATGCTCTTGCCTGTTTCCAGGTAACTCCCACTACAGGATAATCATCATAAGCCGGATGCCAGAAATACATATTGGTCATAGGCTCATTGAATGAATACGTGAAATCGTGTATCCAAGCCAATGTATCAGGGTAAACATTAATAATGTCTTTTTTAATGAATACCGAACGGTCTTTCATCCCTTGCTCACGGTTTTCTTTACGCGCAGCTTCGCGCAAATCAATCCAATAATATTCAAAATTCAATTTACGGGTATCAATTTCTCTTCTGCGGTAAAAGCGTTCGTGTTCCGGCAGATAGAGTTCTTCTAATGTTTCCATGAATTCTTCATCGTCCCATTCAATATCCTCTTCCCAGTTAATACGCTCGCCATATTCACCTTCTTCTAAGATATGATCTTCACCAATAAGTCTGTGTGCCATAGAATCGCGCACCCAATAAACAAACTGACGGTACTCGTTGTTTGTGATTTCGGTTTCGTCCATATAGAAAGCCTGAACCGAAACTGTTTTTGCAGGTGTGGTGTGCGAGTAAGGCACATCCTGATCGCTATTACCCATGTTGTAGCTTCCCATGGGAATGTAAAGCATACCATAAGGGTCTTCCTGATACCACTCTTCGCGGTCCTGAACACCGATAAGATGTCCTGCTCCGTCTGATCCGCAACTACTAAAGATAGCAGCGGCCACGGGACTGAATAATAAAAGTAATTTTTTCATTGATACCTCCATTTTAGGTTTTGTTATACTATTATAACGTAACAGTATTTGATTTATTGTTCTGAGATATTAACGGGTCCTCTTTGTATATTATTGTGCAATTCAAAAAATATTTTTCTCTTACACAAAACACTATCTCACCAACCTTGTGATGAGATAGTATTTTGTCGAAAAGTCAAGGTAAAACGTAACAATTAGTAAATGGTTACAGAAATCACAATTACAGGAACCTAACGTTTCTGTACTTCTGAGAAGTTCCAGGCTTGTTAAATTTGTAGCAGTAGCCTACAAATAATTCATGAGTTCCATTGCTATAACCGCTCAATTTAGAGGTTGTAAAGTCATAAGCATAACCAAATCTGAATGAACCAAATTGAGCTCCTGCCATTGCCACAACTGCATCATCAATTCTATAAGAAGCACCAACCCAAACCATTTGTTTGATTAAAAGGTTAAGGTTAACATCTAACTGAGTAGATGCTGCATCTGATTTAATGAAGATAGATGGACGAAGAGTAAAGTTAGGATTGATTTCATAATCATATCCTGCAGTTGCATAATAGTGACGTGCAACGTTCAATGGCTCACCATTCAAATTATCAAGATCAAGTTTGCCTCCTAATAAGTGAGAAGCTGAAACACCGAAATATAATTTATCAGTGTTGTAGTAAACACCGGCACCTAAATCAGGAACCAAGTCACTTGCTTTTCCTGTAGGAATTGAAGGATCGCCCGGCTGAATTGGAACAAAATTTCCATTCATAGTTTGGTTAAGAATACCGATATCAACACCGATACCTAGTTTTCCTGAACCGACATTCATGCGGTAAGCATAAGCCAAACGCGCAGCTAAGGTGCTTTGGAAACCAATTTTATCCTGCATTACAACAAGACCAACACCACCGTGAATTTTTTCGATGGTAGCATCAATGCCCAAAACTGCTGTTTTAGGAGCACCGTCAAATCCTGTCCATTGAGTTCTGCCTATTAGATTAGCGCAGATACCATCATTACTTCCTGCATAACCCGGGTTAGTGAACAACCTGTTATACATGTACTGGCTGAACTGCGGATCTTGCTGTGCAGATGCTGCATACGCGATAAAGGCTACAGATAAGGTGGTAAATAGTTTTTTCATAACGTCTGTTTATAGCTTAATTGTTGTGTTTTTATGTATGTTTTGTTGTTTCTCTATTCAAACAAGGGGCTAAAGTAAATAATTATTATTCAGAAATGCAACTATTAAATCAAAATTTAATCTTGTCATTACCAAACACCACCAAATACTGTTGCGTTGTTTTAAAAATCATCCAAATTTATGGAAATAATATTTTACGAAGCAAATAAATCTGACTATCAACCTAAAAATTCAGACGACCGACACAATTCTTTATTGTGAAAAGCGCTATCCCAGCTTCTGAAATGCCTGCCACCACCGATTGGGCATTTCTTCTGTACAGGCAATTTTGTAATCATTATAGGAACAAGGAACCATACTATGGCGTTCGTATTTTGATTTTTTACTTGCAGGGTAAGGAACCTCCATCCACCACCGCCCGCTTTTGTCACTTTTATAAAAAACGATTTCGTATTTGCCTTCTTTAATACTAACGCGGTATTTGGTATAGCTTGATTTATCACCAACAGGGTAATCTTTTTTGCGACTGTAATATCCATTAATGAAATACCAGATCATTTCGGCTGCAAGAAAAGATGTTTGTCCGTTAATATCAACGGAAGGATTTATTTCATAGATGCCAAAGGAAGTAAGTTTATCACTGAGGCCTGCATAGCGGGCAATGCGGCAAGCCTCATCACCAAAGAAACCATTGGGTGAAGCGTTTTTATTTCCCGGAGCATCTGAGTGACGAATGGCAGAAATATCAAAACTTAAAATATCCGCATTTCTTACAACCGGTTCAACTTCCTCTATGTCATTTTTTACATCGCCCAAACGGTATGAATCGAAGAACATTTTTTCCATCAGCGAAATACCTTTTTGTTCCACAAAATAGGTCTGATAGCCAATACTACTGAAGTTGAACAAGAAATTAGGCTGATGTAGAATTATTTTGCTCAAATAGGTTCTCGAATCAACAGGACTGTCCATTTCGCCCATGTCAAAAGCGCAATCAACAGCTACGATGTTCACCATTTGCTCCATGTCGCGATAGGCGCAATAATTGGCATACGTCAAATCCTGGCTGCCTCCTACTATAATAGTTACAATTTTTTTCTTCGCCAGAAAACCGATAACCGAAGTGAGCGCAAAATAAGTGTCTTCAATGGTATTTCCTTTTTGGATATTTCCAAGGTCGGTAACACGCAAAGCATGGTCGCCACGGTAAAGTTGATATAATTTTTTGCGGACAAAATCAGGAGCTTCAGAACAGCCTTTATTGTGAACTGCTTTACGGTCATCATTAACTCCTATTATAACGATGTCGGTATTTTCTAATTCAGGGAAATTGCCTTTTTCGGAATAACGGATAATCTTTTCTCCAATGGTATTTGCCTGAAAGGTTATTTCACCAAGGTTTGCAGGCTCAAAGAAAATGGAGATG
>CAMBRL010000161.1 GCA_945870105.1 Chitinophaga pinensis | reverse complement strand
AAAGAAAACAACCTTATTATCCATTTTGCAGATAAACTTCCTGTAAAGATGGAAGGCAGTTTTAAGGCAAGTGTAAATACTAATAAACGTTTGCTTACAGCTAACAATCACAGCGCAACGCACCTGCTGCATGCTGCTATGAAACAGGTTTTAGGCAAACACGTGGAGCAGAAAGGTTCTTTGGTAAATGACGAATATCTGCGTTTCGACTTTTCGCACTTTGCAAAAGTTACCGATGAGGAAATTGAACAGATTGAAACCATCGTTAACGAAAAGATACGAGAGAACATTGCCGTTGAAATAAAACAAATGGCAATTGATGAAGCAAAGAAAACAGGCGCAATGGCTCTGTTCGGTGAGAAGTATGGCGACATTGTGCGTGTTGTAATAATGCCCGCCCGAACGACTGATGACGTTCAGTCGGGCGGGGATAAAAACTTCTCTATAGAGTTGTGCGGTGGTACGCATGTGAAAGCCACCGGTCAAATCGGAATATTTAAAATTACTTCGGAAAGTGCTATTGCCGCAGGTGTTCGCAGGATTGAAGCTGTGACTGCAGTTAAAGCCGAAGAGTTCTTTAAGAATAAACTTAAACTACTTGCCGAGGTAAATGCCTTACTTAAAAATCCGGCTGATATTGTAAAATCAGTTCAGCAACTGAGCGAACAAAACAGTGAATTGCAAAAGCAGGTTGATGCGCTTTATCGTGAAAAAGCAAAGTCTTTAAAAACAGAATTGCTTGCGGCAGCAACTACTCAAAACGGAATAAAATTTATTTCTCAAAAAGTAAATCTCGATTCGGGTGCTGCCATCAAAGACCTGTGTTTTGAATTGAAGCAGGAAGACAATACATTTATTGTTCTGGGTGCTGAAGTTTCAGGTAAGCCACAACTCTTTGTTGCTGTCAGCGACAATCTTGTTAAGGATAAAAAGTTTCATGCCGGCAACATTGTAAAAGAACTTGCAAAAGAAATCAATGGTGGGGGAGGAGGACAACCTTTCTTTGCTACTGCAGGCGGAACGGAAGCCAAAGGATTGGAGAAGGCGTTGGAAGCAGCAAAGAAATACTTAGGTTAATTTTCGTCATGCTGAACTTGTTTCAGCATCTGAATTCGAAGACACTGAAACAAGTTCAGTGTGACGAGGTACTACTTCATCTTCACCTCTAAAATATACGGGTCAAACACCTGCGAGATATAGAGTTTATCTCCAACAATAAGTGCTGTTGATGATGCACTGATGCGGTAACCGTCATCTGTAAACAGTAATTTGTATTCTCCTGTTTTGCGATTGTAACTGTGTACCTGTGATGGTGATTTTTTATCAGATGACTTTACGTGTTTTAAGAACTTCAGCATATTTGGATGAGAAGTGAAAATAAGCTCATCGCCATGGAAGATAATATTGTCTTCGCCCGGAACTTCAGCAAGTGTTCTGCGGTTGCTGAGGTTGCCATCTGCTTCGCGTTTATAAGAGAATAGTTTATTGCTACGCGAAGTTGCAACATATACACAGGTGTCGTCAACGGCAACGCCATTGGCATACACTAACCTGTCTGCAACCTTTTTCCAGAGCTTTAATTCCGAATCATAAAACACCACGTTGCTGCGTTTCATTTTAAAGAGTTGTTCCCAAACGTTGCCTCGTTTCCCGGCATCGTTGCTTACATAAATATCTCCCTTTTCTGTTACGGCTAAATCGTTGGGTGTGTTCATGGCCGCCTGATTTTCATAAAGCGTTTCGTAAACAAGACTATCAGCATACACACGGTAAACCACAATGGTGTGGCGTTCTTTTTCGTTGTTATGCGAAATAGCGTAGAGCCTTGTAACTCCATCAATCGTTTTTAAATCTATACCGTGAGGATTGAAAACAATATCTTCAGGAGTATTGATTCGTGGAATAACGCGTGTTAAATTATCGCTCAGTTTTACTTCAAAGATTTCTCCGTAAACGGTATCAAATCTTCTTTCGTTGCACGAAACAAGTAAACGTTCTATTCCAGAGGCATTGTCAACCACCATATCCTCAGGGCCGGGACCAACGTTTATTTGCTTTGTTTCGCAAACGGTGTTGATAGGCAGACGTGAGCAAGCAGCCAGCAGGCAGTAAGCGGATAGCAATATGCAATAGGTAACTGTTTTTTTCAATGCTTTGTGTCTGAAATTCAGCCGCGAAGAAACACAATTATTTTTAAAACAAGTCGCTGAATAAATCCCATGCGCTTTGAGGAAGCATTACAAACACACCTTTATCTGTTATTTCCAATGGATATACATCCACATATTCACCACGGCCTTTACCTGTGGTTACATCAAAAGGATGATGATGCCAGGGGCAGATGATTTCACCTTCATTGTTACAAAAGCCTTTTGCCAGTGATGCGCCCTGATGCGGACATTCATCATCCATTGCGTAATATCCATGTTGGTTGCGGGCAATGCAGAGAGTTTTGCGGCCCGCTTTAATTCGTTCGGCACCATTTAAATCAACACGGTTTTTCATTTCTTCGCGTGACGAAAAAATCTGAACGCGTGTTTGTTTGCTCATCGGCTGACGATAAATTTGGCAACGGAAGAACGGTTGCCTGCTGATAATTTAAGGAAGTAAATTCCCGGGTTAAGGGCAGAGGTTTGAAAACTGTAACGGTTGTTGCCTGCCTGAAATTGTTTCATCACATCAGGCATAATTTTGCGGCCTGACAAATCAAACCCTTCGAACAGAATGGTTTCATTATTTTGCAGGTCAAATTCTAAGTTACTTAACTCAGCCGCAGGGTTTGGGAACAATGAAAAATCTGAAGTCAGTTGTTCATTGATTGCGGTAAGGTCAACACCATCTGGATTATAAACGGCAAGGTTGCCCAGCGAAACACCTGCCCAAAGATTTTCCATGCGGTCAACAAATAAGGTAGTTACACCGTTGTTGGGCAGGCCTGAGTTAGAAGCGTTAAAATAAGAAGCGCTGTCAACCTGTCCATTATTTAAATACAACATTATAAGTCCTTCATCGCCTCCTATCCACAGGCTGTTTTCATCGGATGTTGGTATGGTGCGGCAGAAGCTATTCGGTTGTCCCAAGGTGTATTGGTCGTATACCATCCAGTTGTTTCCGTTGTAGCGAAGAACTTGTGAAAAAGTACGCACCCATATTTTATTGTTCTCGGTAATACCTATTGAATAGATATTGTCGTCTTCAAGCGGAGCATTGGATGTATTGAAGACTTCCCAGTTGTTTTCGTTTTCATCATAATGAGCAAGACCTCCATAAGTTCCGATCCATAAATGAATGTGGTCATCATCATCATCTTTTTCTGTTTCAAGACTTTGAATGTAGTTGTTGGGTAAGTCTGAGTTGGAAGAGGTAAAGACCTGCCAGTTTTGTCCGTCAAATTTGGCAAGGCCGCTATTGGTACCTACCCAGATGTTGTTATCTGCATCCACACGGATAATGTTAATGAAGTTTGAAGGCAACAAAGAATTAGTGGTGTTGTAAATTGTAAAGTTGTTTCCGTCAAACTTGGCAACACCTGCGGGTGTTCCAAACCATTTGTTGTTATCATCGTCAATGGCTACTGCGCGCACTGTGTAATGCGGCATAGCAGAATTGGTATCGGTATAAACGGTCCAGTGCTGGTTATCAAACTTTGCAACACCGCCCCAGTAGGTTCCTATCCATTTGTTGCCATCGTCATCTTGTGCCACACACAATACTTCATTAGCAGGCAAACCCGAGTTCTGGGTGTTGTAAATAACCCAGTTCTGACTCTTTGCAGACAAAGAGGCAATAATAAGAGTGTAAAAGAGTATTAAAATTTTATTAATCATATAAGCGTGTGCAAAGATAACAAAACACTTTTAATGCATGAGTTACAGAATTGAACAGACGAAATTTATTTTCATTTCATCCTTACCTTTCTTCCGGACACTGTAATTGTTTTTACATTTGCTGCCTATCTAAAACATAAAACACATGAAAAAGTTGCTTCACTTGTCGATATTTATTTTAATAATCACCACTTTTTACGGATGCCCTGTTGGGATTGAATATCCGCTTGGTAATATAGGAAAAGAGAAAATTGATAAGACTATTATTGGCACATGGTTGTGCAGTGCAGAAGACCCGGAGGTAAAGAAAGTTACTATTTCACGCAAGGATGATTATTCCTATACTGTAAAAGTTTTAGAAAAAGGTAGCATGTATTCACTGGAAAGTGATGACTTAACCGGCTGGACAACTGAAGTGGATGGTAAGACATTTCTATTCTTCAGAGAGAATACAGGAACAACCTATTACCACTATATGATAAATGAAAGCGGTAAGAATAAAATGACAACCTGCGATGTTTCTTTATTGGATGGCGGAGTAGATGCTGTTACTTCAACCGAAGCATTTCGCACACAGGTTTCTTCGTCAATGAAAATGGCAGAATATTGCGCTGAAACACTGAACTGGACAAAAGAGTAAATGAAATACGGTAAGTGGCTTGCAGGCGGCCTGGGCTGGGCTTTTGGCGGACCAATTGGCGGCATATTAGGTTTTGTTCTGGGTTCGGTATTTGACAACTCTGAAGAAATAACAACACAGGATGGCAGAAGAATAGGCACTTCGCGCTCGGGTGATTTTGCTGCCAGTCTGCTGGTGCTTACGGCAGCGGTGATGAAAGCCGATAACCGCATTCTTAAAGCCGAACTGGACTATGTGAAAGCATTTTTTCTCCGCCAGTTTGGTGAGCATTATGCCAAAGAGCAGATGCTGGTATTGCGTGAATTACTGAAACAGGAAATTCCTCTGCGCGATGTTTGTCTACAGATAAAACAACACATTGACCATCCTTCGCGTTTGCAGTTGCTGCATTATTTGTTTGGCATTGCATTGTCTGACGGTGAGGCTCATCCGCTGGAGTTAAAGGTGATTGAACAAATTGCTGATTACCTGGGTATCAGCGATGCCGACTTCGGTTCCATTAAAGCCATGTTTGTTAAAGACCGCAAGGCTTCTTACCACATTCTGGAAATAGAACCCGAAGCAACGGATGATGAAGTAAAAAAGGCGTATCGCAGAATGGCGCTTAAATATCATCCAGATAAGGTGATGCACCTGGGCGAAGAATTTCAAAAGGCTGCCAACGAAAAGTTTCAGAAAGTGAATGATGCGTTTCAAAAGATTAAGAAGGAGAGAGGGATTGTATAATGTCATTGCGAGCGTAGCGAAGCAATCTCGTGTTTGAATCACTGCTTGCGATTGGGAGATTGCTTCGGGTGAAAAACCCTAGCAATGACGGATAAAGTGTCAGCAGGCCGACAATACACTTAAACATTACAAGGTACATTTGTGTTAAATCTAAATCATGAACACAACTTTAAACATCCCTTTTCTTTTTGTGCTTACAGGAGTAATTACTGCATCGTGCACACAAACTGCTAAAACTGAAAACAAAGAACCGACAACTATGGAAACTCAATTACCTGCAAACATGGATACCGCCACCTTTGGCAATGGCTGCTTCTGGTGTACCGAAGCGGTATTTCAAAACCTGAAAGGCGTTTACAGTGCTGTCAGTGGCTACTCGGGCGGAAAGGTTAAGAACCCCACCTACAAAGATGTGTGTGCCGGTATTACCGGACATGCCGAGGTGTTACAGATTGTTTACGACCCTGCCGTTATATCGTTTGAAGAACTGCTGGAAGTATTCTGGAAAACACATGACCCAACCACACTAAACCGCCAGGGCAATGATATAGGTACACAGTACCGTTCCTCTGTTTTTTATCATACCGAGCAGCAGAAACAATTAGCCGAGAGCTATAAAAAGAAACTGGATGCTTCGGGTGCGTTTGCCAAACCCATCGTTACAGAGATAGTTGCCTTCACCGAGTTTTACCGTGCCGAAAACTATCATCAGGATTATTTTAACCTGAATGGCAACGAGCCCTACTGCACCTATGTTATTCAACCCAAGGTTGAGAAGTTTAAAGAGGTGTTTAAGGATAAGTTGAAGTAGAAACGATTTTTCTACTTTTGGCTTCCATGAAGTCAATTTTACTTCCCTTTATTTTACTGCTGAGCCTCACCGCCACCGCCATGATAGACCCCTATTACAAAGAGGCTGTACAGCGTGGCTACAGAATAGAAGGTGATTCAGTAGTGTTGCCCAACGATACCAAATGCCTGATAGCTGATTTTAATAACAAGCGCTGTGGCAAAGAATATTTTGATCAGCCTTATTGCGTTGCAGAAGGCAACTACGTGTGGGACGATAACGCCTGTTGCGAAGGGCTGAAACCCTACCTGCCTGCCGGTGTTGACGGGCAAGCCTATTGCAAAGCAAAAGGACAGGTTGATTTCAGCGAAACATTACGCAATCCTTTTCTGTGGCTGGGCATACTTGCTTTTACCGGTCTTGTGTTCAGCTCGTTGCTGCTGGCCAGAAAGTTTATTAAAAGGTAAATCCTCCTCTTTGCGTCTTTGCACCTTTGCACCTTTGCGAGCAATAAAAACCTTATTTTTGGCTTTCTTAAAAAATTAAATGCAAAAACTATTATTATCTCTTGCTTCTTGTTTCTTGCTTCTTGTTTCTTCCTGCAAGCAAGACGCAGGCAATCCCGAGTGGGATATAGATGTGCTGGCTCCTGTTCTTACCACTACACTCACCCTTCAGGATCTGGTGGACGATTCGCTGCTTATTGTAAATCCCGACAGCTCGCTCAAACTGGTTTATATAAATAATTTCAGCAATCTTCTTATTGATACATTGTTATCCATTCCCGATACTACGGTGGTAAATGCGCTTTCGCTTCCATTAAGCACTACCATACAGCCCGGGCTCGACCTTATTACCATTAATACCGAAACACGTTATGCCTTAAAAGATGCACAGTTGGTTGAAGCGTATGTGCGCTCGGGACAAATTGTTGTTGAATTTCAGAACACCCTTAATGCAGGTGTTACTATTGATTACGCCATTCCAAGTGCCACGCTTAACGGAACGGCTTTTGCCATTACCCGCAATGTGGCAGCAGGCGCTTCGCTCACCGAAACCATTGACATCACCGGCTATCACCTTGACCTGCGCGGATTAAATGGCAACTCTTACAATACACTAGTTACCTCGTTTGGCGGGAGCACCGATGTTAACGGTCCACCGGTTCAGATTGTTGCCAACCAGCCTTTCATTACCGTAAGCAATAGTTTTGTTGATGTTGTTCCTCAATATGC
>CAMBRL010000160.1 GCA_945870105.1 Chitinophaga pinensis | reverse complement strand
TATTAATTATAAACAATCGTTATTTAAAAAATAGGACAAAAAAAGAACTCAAGATTAAATATATTCGGTAAGATTGAAGCCAAATGAAACTGCTTCTACCCTTAATTAAAGCATTGAGACCAGGCGAAATACGCCTTATCAAACACTTTCTAAAACTCGAAAGCAATGCTGAGGTAAAGAAAAGATCTGATTTATTCGAGTTAATTTTATCGGGAAAGGTACAAATCGATCAAAAAGCTTTAAAAAAGCTTTATAAAACCGGAAAAAATAATTCAGCTTATTCTCATCTAAAAGAACGACTCAGAAAAGATGTTCTTAATGTCCTTTTTCTTCAGGATGCTTCAAAAAAGTTCAGCACTAAATATGCAAATGCCGAGTTTGAGTGCCGAAGAAACTATATCCAGGCAGATATTTTAATTGCACGCGGAGCATATTTACCTGCAATAAAAATACTGGAAAGGAATATTCAACTTGCTGATAAATATGAACTTGCAGCTGAAAAAACGCTTACTCAGCAATTGGCGAGAACAATGACCCACAGGATTAAAAGCGAGAAAAGATTAGAAGAATACAATACAGATATCCGAAAAAGCCTAGAACTTATGTCAGGATTGAATAGGGTAGAAGAAATTGCTCACTATTTTAGTTATCCTCAGCTATTTAAAGCAAATAAAAAAGTAAATCAGCCTGATTTTAAGATAAATACTGTTCAGGAACTCAAAAATCTATATGAACAAACCAGTTCTCCTAAAATAGGATTTTGGTACCATATGGCTATGGGGGACTATTTGGTTTTAATAAGAAATAGCGCAGAAGCTTTGGAAAATAATCTCAAGTTCTTGAAGCTGATTGAAACAAGTCCTTCTATTCATTCTCAGGCTAATATGGCAGGGGTAAACATGAATATTTCAAGTAACTTGATTGAACTGATGCGCTATGATGAGGCAATTGAATATGCAAAATATGCTGTTCGTTCTTTCAGAAAAGGCGGTATTAACCAGTTTACAGCACTTGAGAATTTATATTTCGCTCATTCCAGAAATCAGAGTTTCGATTCCGCTGAGGACATTCTGAAAAAGGTTTTTGAGCATCCTGCTATGAAGGCAAATGCTTTTTACCCTGCAAAATGGTTATACCTCAGGGCTTGCTTAGAATTTTCAAAGGGTGAATTCAACAAATCATTAAAAACATTAAACGAAAGTTCTGAATTGAATAAAGATAAATCAGGCTGGTTGCTCGGATTACGAATGCTTGAATTATTGATAATGGTTGAAATAGGAGATTTTGAGTGGTTCGATTTCAAACTGGAAAACTTCCGAAAACTTCTGCAAAGACAAAAAGAAGAAAATGTTCAACGAAGCAAAGTTATTTTCAACGTGCTGAAAACTTTATCAAAAATGGACTTTGATTATTTTGACACCTTTGAAAAAGAAAATAAAAACATCCAACTATTAGAAGAAGCGGAGAATGAATTGCAGTGGGATCCTAAAGGATTTGAAGTTATTAGATTCGATGACTGGATTAAGTCAAAGGTTGATTAAGCTACTTTTTTCAATACACCTTCTAATCTTGCCATCATTTGGTCATCAAAATCCAAATGCGTTACCATTCGAATAACCTGATTATCCAAAGAAATTACTTTTATATTATTTTCTGAAAGTTTCTGCTGAAAATCTGCTCCTGAAAAATTATCTGCCAGACGAAAATATATAATGTTGGTTTCCGGTTCTATTACCTCAACTACATAAGGCAAAGTCTTTAAAATTGCTGAAAGTTTTTTTGCACGTAAATGATCTTCTTTCAGTCGCATAATATTATTGTCTATTGCATAAATTCCAGCTGCAGCAAGGTATCCAGCCTGACGCATTCCTCCTCCAAATATTTTTCTAATTCTTCGCGCTTTATAAATGTGCTCTTTGGTTCCTAATAATACTGACCCAACAGGAGCTCCTAATCCTTTTGAAAGACAAACAGAAATGGTGTCAAATAGTTGACCGAAATCTTTTGCTGATTGATTAGTTTCAACTATTGCATTAAAAATTCTCGCACCATCAAGATGAAAAGCAAGCAAATTCTTTCTGCATACTTCTGCAATTTTTTCTAGTTCACTGAAATCATAAATACTTCCACCTCCCCTGTTATGAGTGTTTTCAACTGCAACTAAACGTGTGTGAGGAAAATGAACATTGTCTGCTCGAATTGCATTTACAACATCATCTGCTTTAAATCTTCCGCGATCACCGTTCAATAATTTAATTGAACAACCAGCATTGAAAGCAATTCCTCCACCTTCGTAATAATAAATATGTGAGTTCGCATCGCATATAACTTCATCACCCGGTTGTGTGTGTAATTTAATTGCAACCTGATTCGTTTGTGTTCCTGACGAACAGAAAAGTCCTGCTTCCATTCCAAACAATGCTGCACATTTTTCTTCCAACTTATTTATTGTCGGGTCTTCGCCAAAAACGTCATCGCCAACTTCAGCACTGAACATGGCTTCCAACATAGCCTTTGTTGGTTTGGTTACTGTATCACTGCGCAAATCAATGGTCATAATATTTTATATTTTTACCGCGTTATGATTGAAAAGATTAAAAAAATAATTGTCTTCCCATTTTTATTTTGTGCATTTGGTTCATTAGCACAAACTAATTATCAAGAAGGCAACAACAAGTATATGGTATTTTTCAAAGACAAGAAAAATACAACATTTAATCCTTATCAATATTTTAATGCAAAAGCCCTTGAGCGCAGAATAAAACAGGGAATTCCTCTTTCCGATTCATCTGACTTTCCTGTAAATGAAGTATACATAAAAACAGTTTCTGCACTTGCTGATTCAATTTCTTATTCAAGTCGCTGGTTTAATTCTTTAACAGTTTTTGCAGATGAAAACAAATTGCAAAAAATTACTGATCTGCCTTTTGTAAAAGGGTTTGAACAACTTTCCGCACAATTAATTCTTACAGGAAATGATAAAGGCGAATACAATATAACACTGAACAAGGACGAGTTAAAACTTTTGCAGAAACAGACGGAACGATTAGGAATTTCTGCTTTTCGTGAAAAAGGTTTTGACGGCAGAGGCCTCCGCATTGCCATATTTGATGCTGGTTTCCCGTCAGTTGATGTCAACCCCTGCTTTGAACATATCCGAAAAGAAAACAGAATTATCAAAACATTTGACTTCGGAAAAAATAGAGATAATGTTTATGCTTATAACAGCCACGGAACAAATGTTTTCTCCTGCATTGCAGGGATGGTCGACAGCATTCCTATTGGTTTGGCAACTGGTGCAGAGTTTTTATTAGCACGCACCGAAAATGCTATGTTTGAACCTTATGGCGAAGAAGAAAACTGGTTAGCTGCAGTTGAATGGGCTGATAAAAATGGAGCTGATATTATCAATAGTTCACTGGGATATACTGTTCACCGTTATTTTCGCGAGGATATGAACGGCAAAATAAGTTTGATTGCTCGTGCAGCAAATATGGCTGCAGGAAAAGGAATTCTGGTGGTGAATGCAGCCGGTAATGAAGGCGAAAGTGGATGGAAATTTATTGGCACCCCGGCTGACGCGGACAGTGTATTATCAATCGGTGCAATAGATCCTGAAACTGATATTCACATTTCATTCAGCTCGTTCGGACCTACAGCCGACAAACGATTAAAACCTAATGTTTCTGCTTATGGTTCGGTGATAGCAGCCGGTAAATTCGGATTGGTTGTTACGCAGGGCACATCCTTCGCAAGTCCTTTGGTAGCAGGATTTGCAGCATGTGCATGGCAGAGCAACCGCAATTTAACCAATATGCAATTATTTCATGAAATTGAAAAATCAGCAACACTTTTTCCATACTTTGATTATGCACACGGTTATGGAATTCCGCAAGCAGAATATTTTATCAACGGAAAAAATAACAATGAACCCACTTTTGACATTGCAACTGAAGGAAAATTAATCACCGTAACAATAAGAGATAAAGCATTCAGCGAAAATCCGTCAGACAAATTTTACTATCATATCCTGAATGAAGAAGGAACTATTGATGAATATTTTGTGCTGAAAGCAACAGAGAAACAAGTGCTGGAAATTGATTCATATCAATACGACAGCGGAAAAAAATTAGTGTTGTTTTACAAAGGTTATAGAAGTGAATACCCATTTTGAAATAAAAATCATCATAATGAAAAAAGTCATCATCATTCTCACACTCTTACTTTCTAACTTTCTTACCTCATTTGCTCAGGCTCCTCAGAAATTCAATTATCAGGGAGTTGCACGCGACAACTCAGGAAATGTTTTACCCAATCAGAATATTGGTTTACGCCTTTCAATAAGACAAGGAACTCCGACCGGAACTATTGTTTATCGCGAAACACATAGCACTTCAACCAACCCGTTTGGTTTGTTTGATATTGAAGCAGGAGGAGGAACTTTAGTTTCCGGAGCATTCTCTTCTATTGATTGGAGCGCAGGTCCGTATTTTTTTCAAACGGAAATGGACGCAAGTGGAGGAAGCAATTATTTGAATTTAGGAACAACACAATTGCTCTCTGTGCCTTATGCATTATATGCCGAAACATCAGGAAGTGGGGGCAGCACAGGAGCAACTGGCGCAACCGGACCTTCAGGACCTGTAGGCGAAACAGGAGCAACAGGTGTTACCGGACCAACAGGAGTTGGAACTACGGGACCAACAGGTGCCACCGGTGTTGGTTCTACAGGACCTACCGGCCCCACAGGTCCTGCCGGAAGCGGTTCATCTGACCTTTATAATAACACGTATGTTGTTTATGGCAGCTCTACACTTTCTTTAAGTCCTCCGCAAAGCACAGTTTATACACAAATTCCTGGCTTGACACAAACAATTACACTTACAGGTGCGGCCAAAGTTTTAATCAGCGTAAACGGAAATGCACAAACAACAGGAACAGGTGAAACTTATTCCGCTTTCAGTGTCGGCATTATGTCTAATGGCACATTGGTACCGTCAGGTGGAACGGCATATCAATGTATTCTTACTAATAATGTAGTAGCACAAACCTTTGATGATTTTTCGACACAGGCTTTGCTTACACTCGCTGCAGGCACATATACTTTTTCTGCAAGAGCCAGATATGAAGCTTCCGGAGGAGCTACAGTAAATATAAGCGGTGGCAGCGGAAGTGCCTTACAAGGCAGCCTGATAATTCAGGTAATACCTCAATAATTATTACCCCGCAATTGCACTGATAAGGTCATGCTTAGTGATAATCTTATACTTGCCATTGTGGTCTTTAAATAATACCGCACTGTTATTTTTAGTAAACTTTGCAGTAATCTGTTCAACACTTGCGCTTGCATCCACAACCGGAAAAGATGGCTGCATCACAGTTCCAATTTTTTCATTTTTAGCAGCAGGATTTTCCATCAGCAAAGAAAAAAGCTGACCATCATTAACAGAACCAACTGGTTTATCGCCACTAAACACAGGAAGTTGTGAAACATTATTTTTTGTAATTTTTGTAATCGCTTCAGCAACTAATGCACTCTCATCAATGGTGATAATTTCCATTCCGTTATTTCCTGCAATATCACTGATGGTAACTTTTGGTTTCTCCAGAAATCCGCGGTCACGCATCCAGTCATCATTGAAAATTTTGCCAACGTAACGACTACCGTGATCGTGAAAAATAACAACCACCACATCCTTTTCTGTAAGTCTGTCTTTCAACTGTAATAAGCCTTGCACAGCGCAGCCGGCACTGTTACCCACAAAAATCCCTTCTTCTTTTGCAAGTCTGCGCGTCATCAACATCCCTTCTTTGTCTGTTACTTTTTCAAACAAATCAATAACACTGAAATCAACATTTTTAGGCAATATATCTTCACCAATTCCTTCTGTTAAATAAGAGTAAATTTCTTTTTCGTCAAAAATTCCGGTCTCATGATATTTCTTAAAAACCGAACCATAGGTATCAATTCCCCACACCTGAATGTTTGGATTTTTTTCTTTCAGATATTTTCCTGTTCCCGAAATAGTTCCACCTGTTCCCACACCAACAACTAAGTGCGTAACTTTTCCTTCGGTTTGTTCCCAAATCTCAGGTCCTGTCTGCTCGTAGTGAGCAACCGTATTGCTCATGTTATCGTATTGATTCGGGTAAAAAGAATTCGGAATTTCTTTATTCAATCTTCTTGCAACTGAATAATAAGAACGCGGATCATCAGGCTCCACATTCGTTGGAGTAACAACAACCTCTGCTCCCATCGCACGCAACATATCCATTTTTTCTTTGCTCTGTTTGTCGGGCATGGTGCAGATAAGGCGATAGCCTTTTACAATTGCTGCAATAGCCAGACCCATTCCGGTATTTCCCGAAGTTCCTTCAATAATAGTTCCTCCCGGTTTCAAAGCACCTGATTTTTCTGCATCTTCAATCATTTTCACCGCCATTCTGTCTTTAATGGAATGACCGGGATTAAAGGTTTCTACTTTGGCAAGAACAGTTGCCTTAACACCTTTGGTTACTTTATTAAGTTTTACCAAAGGCGTGTTTCCAATGGTTTCTAAAATATTATTGTAGTACATGCGGGCAAAGATAGATTTTTTGGGATTTAATAGTTGTCAGGGCTATTCAGGAGATTGCCATATTTGTCGCGACAATATTAAAGTAAAATTAGGATGAATTCATTACCTCTTGCCGGAATAAAAATTCTTGATTTAAGTCGTTTGCTTCCCGGTCCATTGGCAACACAAATGCTTGCCGATATGGGTGCAGAAATAATAAAAATAGAAGATGTAAATTCACCTGATTATATTCGCTTTTTTCCACCTTTTGTGGGCGATGATTCAGCTTTATACCTATCGCTTAATCGCAACAAACAAGGCATTGCGTTGAATTTAAAATCAGAAGAAGGAAAAGAAATATTTTTTTCGTTAATCAGAACTGCTGATGTAGTGATAGAGCAATTTCGTCCCGGAGTTTTGGATAAAATGGGGATTGGTTATGAATATGCAAAATCAATAAATCCGAAAATAATTTACGTTTCAATAACCGGCTACGGACAAACAGGTCCATATGCACAAAAGGCAGGGCACGACCTGAATTATATTGCTATTTCGGGACTACTTGCCAACATCGGCACAAAAGAAAAACCTGTAATTCCCGGAGTTCAGATTGCTGATGTTTCGGGTTCGTATGCTGCTGTCAATGGGTGTCTTGCTGCTTT
>CAMBRL010000159.1 GCA_945870105.1 Chitinophaga pinensis | reverse complement strand
TGCGTGCCGCCTCTCTCTTTTTATTTCTTCCCTTTGTTGGGAAATTTACTAATTCTTAGCTGTAATTTTTTCGTCAGCTACTGCAACAAAAGCAGTTTTATTTAAAATCACATAGTCGTATGGCTTGCCTAAATCAACATTGTTTTGTTTGGCAACCACTTCAAGACTAGCAAGCTCACGCTCCAAGGCAAGGATTTCTGAATTAATAGCAGCAACACTTTGTTTAGAGTAACTTACTTTTTCTGTTTTAACAGACGACTGAGCGTTTGCATCAGAGTTTGAAAAGATTGCTAACGAAAAAATCGCTGCAACAATAATAGCTGGTGTAAGATTTATATTTTTCATTTTTTAGATTTTTAGATTTTAAATACACCCACCTTAACGCCTGCTTTCAAACTAAAGTTATATTTTTCTCCCGCTAATCGATTAACAACCAATTGTTGATAACCACAAAAACAGTTCATTGATAAAATTGAGCAACATCATAAAATATCAGCATTCCATTAATATCTTTGCACCCCTCTGAAAAATAGATTGCTATGATAAAAATTACACTTCCCGATGGCTCAGTCAGGGAATATGAAAAAGGAACTTCTTCATTAGATGTTGCAAAAAGCATTAGTGAAGGATTGGCGCGCAATGTGCTTGCAGCCAAAGTAAATGGCGAGGTGCGTGATGCTTTGCGCCCTATTAATGAAGATTCAAATTTGGTTTTACTGACGGGAAAAGACGAAGAATCTATGCCTGTTTTATGGCATTCGTCTGCTCACTTAATGGCAGAAGCGTTGGAGGCATTGTATCCCGGAACTAAATTTGGTATTGGTCCTCCGGTTGAAAAAGGTTTTTATTACGATATTGATATGGGTGGGAAATCTTTGTCTACTGAGGATTTCAAGAAGATTGAAGATAAGATGACGGAACTGGCTGCACAGAAAAATCAATTTGTGCGCAAAGAAGTTTCAAAAGCAGATGCCCTAAAATACTTTGAAGAGAAAGGCGATGAATACAAACTTGACCTTTTAAAAGACTTAGATGACGGAACAATTACCTTTTACACACAAGGTAATTTCACTGACTTATGCCGTGGTCCGCATATTCCCGATACCGGCTTTATAAAAGCGATAAAACTTACAAAAGTTGCCGGAGCCTACTGGCGCGGAGATGAAACAAAAAAACAATTAACCCGCGTTTACGGGGTTACATTCCTTAAACAGCAAGATTTAAAAGATTACTTGGTTCTGTTGGAAGAAGCGCAAAAACGCGACCACCGCAAACTGGGTAAAGAATTGGAGCTTTTTACCTTCTCTGAAAAAGTGGGAATGGGTCTACCGTTGTGGCTTCCGAAAGGTGCTGCATTGCGTGAACGCCTCGAAAACTTCCTGAAAAAAGCACAGATAAAAGCAGGCTATCAGCCTGTTATTACTCCGCATATCGGACATAAAAATCTTTATATTACTTCGGGGCACTACGAGAAATACGGCAAGGATTCATTCCAGCCTATTAAAACTCCGCAGGAAGGAGAAGAGTTTTTTCTAAAACCAATGAACTGTCCGCATCACTGCGAGATTTATAAATCAAAACCTCGTTCCTACAAAGACCTGCCTGTTCGTTTGGCAGAATTCGGAACAGTTTACCGCTACGAACAAAGTGGCGAGTTGCATGGCTTGACCCGCGTTCGCGGATTTACACAAGATGATGCTCACTTATTTTGCCGTCCAGACCAGGTGAAAGAAGAATTTGTAAAAGTTATAGACCTTGTGCTTTATGTTTTCAGGGCTTTGGATTTTAAAGATTTTACAGCACAGATATCATTGCGCGATCCTGAGAATAAAGCCAAATACATTGGCTCTGACGAGAACTGGGAGAAAGCTGAACGTGCAATCATTGAAGCCTCTGCAGAACGCAATTTAAAAACTACAGTTGAGTTAGGTGAAGCTGCTTTCTACGGACCAAAGCTTGATTTCATGGTTAAAGATGCTATAGGACGAAGCTGGCAATTAGGCACCATTCAGGTAGATTACAACCTGCCCGAGCGTTTTGAGTTGGAATACACCGGCAGCGATAACCAGAAACACCGCCCGGTAATGATACACCGCGCACCTTTTGGCAGTTTGGAACGCTTTGTTGCAGTGTTGATTGAACACTGTGCAGGCAACTTTCCGTTGTGGTTGACTCCGGAGCAGGTAATCATCCTTCCCATCAGCGAGAAATACAACGACTACGCAAAAAATATTTCTCAATTACTAAATAATTACGATATTCGCAGCCTCTTTGACGAAAGGAACGAAAAAATAGGACGAAAAATCAGAGAGGCAGAACTTCGGAAAGTGCCGTATATGCTGGTGGTTGGAGAGGAAGAGATGAACGAAAATACGGTTTCGGCACGAAAACACGGTCAAGGCGATATTGGTAAATTTACCGTAGAAACCTTTGCCGAATTGATTAAAAAAGAGACAGAACTGAATTAATAACTTAAATTTTAAAATAGTATCGCTATAATACCTACATCCCGACCACCGTTTGTGCGAGGCCAAAGGCCGCCTAAGAAAGAGGATTTGCACAACATAAATGAAAGGATAAGAGCATCAGAAGTTCGAGTAGTTGGAGAAGGCATTGAGCCGGCCGTCTATCCTATTTCAAAAGCACTGGCTTTAGCAAAAGAAGCCGGTCTTGATTTGGTGGAAATATCACCAAATGCTGTGCCTCCGGTATGTAAAATTATAGACTATAAAAAGTTTTTATACGAACAGAAAAAAAAACAGAAAGAGATAAAATCTAAACAATCAAAAGTAGTTGTAAAGGAGATACGCTTCGGACCAAATACAGATGAACATGATTTTAACTTCAAACTGAAACACGCAATAAAATTCCTTGAAGAAGGCGCTAAAGTAAGGGCTTTCGTATTTTTCAGGGGACGTTCAATAGTATATAAAGAGCAAGGTGAAATCCTGCTTTTAAAATTTGCGAGCGGATTGGAAGAGTATGCAAAAGTAGAGATGATGCCGAAGCTGGAAGGAAAGAGGATGTTTATTATGGTTTCACCGAAGAAAAAATAAAGAGTAACAATTAACAATTAAATAGCAAGACGATGCCGAAAATGAAAACACACTCCGGTGCTAAGAAAAGATTTTCTTTCACAGGAACAGGTAAAGTAAAAAGGAAACATGCTTTCAAAAGCCATATCCTGACCAAAAAATCTACAAAAAGAAAACGTAACCTGACTAATGATACAATAGTTAGCACCGCAGATATCAGCAAGGTGAAATTTATGTTGACAGTAGGAAAATAATACAATTCAATTAATTATAAACCCGGCAAAGAGCATATAAGTTTCCCTACAAGGAACGCTCAAGTCAAAAAACAAAAACAACATGCCACGTTCGGTTAACGCAGTCGCTTCAAGAGCAAGAAGGAAAAAAGTTCTCAAACAAACCCGCGGATATTGGGGAGCAAGAGGTAACGTATTAACAGTTGCCAAAAACACATTAGAAAAAGGTCTTGGTTATGCATACCGCGATCGTAAAACCAAAAAACGCAACTTCCGTGCTCTTTGGATACAACGTATCAATGCCGGAGCAAGATTAGAAGGTCTTTCTTACTCAGAATTAATGGGCAAAATACATGCAAAAGGGCTTACCATCAACCGCAAGGTGCTTGCTGATTTAGCCACAAATCAACCAGAAGCTTTTAAAGCGGTGGTTGCTTCAGTAAAATAGGTTAAAGCAAAATACTACAAACAAAAAAGAGAACCAAATAGGTTCTCTTTTTTTGTTTATATAAATTTAGAATTAGTTACTTTTCTTAAACACCATTCTTACAAAGTAGGTGTCGAAATTCAAAACCATTTCGAGCCCAATATCCATGCGACCCGGATCGGTTTTATGGCGAACGTTATAGAAACCGAAATATCTGTCTTTATCGCCTCTTTTTATTCCAGGAAAATCTTCAGTTACAAACCATGTTTGCGGATGACAAGGAGCTAATTCTTTTTTTAATTTTTCGAAAGTGAGAATAGCTTCGTTGTAGTCCTGTGTTTTTATAAAAAGCTGCTCACACTTAATATTAGTTTCCGCTTCCAGTAAGGTTGCTTTTGATGCGCCCGGGATCTTTTCATTGCATTCGCTTACTTTGTAAACTAATTCATTCAAAAACTTTCCTTTCAGCGATTTGAAATTATCTTTCATGCTGCTGCTTATTTTGCCGAATGAAGTGCAAAAAGCTGATGTGGTGGCTTTTGAAACTGAAAGAATTAATAGCTCATGTTCTTTGCCTTCAACAGAACGTGAATTTAATTCACTTTCTTCAACGGTACTTAAAACATGACCATATGTTTCGGGATAATCAAACCATTTATACATATTTTTTCCATTCACATTCAGCTTGGCGGTGCTTGTTCCATGTATATCAGTGGACATGCTAAGTGGAATAATATCCTGTGATTGCGAGGAAAGCTGCGCCAAAGCAGAAGAAGTGCTCAGTAAAAATAAGACAAAAATAAAAATATGGAAAACCTTATATTTCATTTCTAAATCAGAAATTTGGAGTAAATATAAAACAGTTTGGAATAAAACAAGATTAAAGATTATTATTTTCTATTGAAATAGTATTTTTGAATAACAATTCAATCATCAAGCCAAAATTCATGAAAACAAAATCGTTCCAACAAAAAGTAATTTTTAAAGCATCACCCGAAGATGTATATAATGCTTTAATGGATTCAAAAACACATTCAGCATTTACAGGCAGTAAAGCTGTGATAGGCAAAAAAGTGGGCGATAAATTTTCTGCTTACGAGGCTTACATCACCGGGGAAAAAATAGAACTCATTCCCGGAAAAAAGATTGTGCAAACATGGAAAGCTACAGATGATGGCTGGCCGGAAGGCCATTATTCAACTATTGAATTTGTTTTCAAAAAAACAAAAGACGGAACGGAATTACAATTCACTCATACCGATATTCCGGTAACAGTGAAAGCTGATTACGCACAAGGTTGGGAAGATTATTACTGGCAGCCTATGAAGGCATTGCTGGAAAAGTAATTTTTACCGCAGAGACGCAAAGGCGCAAAGATTTCTCTGTTCCCTCTTCTTTGGAGAGGGTTAGGGTGAGGCTTTTTAATACTTTTGCCGCCCATGCGAGCAAAAAAGAAAGATTTACCTATTATGGAAAAAGTTTCCATAACCGAGGCTGCTGCTGAAGGCAAAGCTTTGGCGCGAGTGGAAAACATGGTGGTGTTTGTTGACAATGCAGTTCCTGGTGATGTTGCCGACCTGCAAGTAACACGCAAAAAGAGCAATTACCGCGAAGCTCGAGCCATTCATTTTCATGTACTTTCAGACAAACGAACAGAACCTGCATGCAGTCATTTCGGGATTTGCGGTGGTTGCAAATGGCAGAACATGGCTTATGAATACCAATTATTTTACAAGCAAAAACAAGTAAAGGATAATCTGGAAAGGCTTGCCAAAGTTCCGCTTCCCGAAATACTTCCAATCCTTGGTTCTGAAAACGAATATTATTACCGCAACAAATTAGAGTTCACTTTCTCGCACCGAGGCTGGATGACAGAAGAAGAAATAAAATCAGGCGAAAACTTTGGTGACCGCCCTGCTCTTGGCTTTCATATTCCCGGCATGTTTGATAAAATTTTAGATATTAAGAAGTGCTTTCTGCAGCCTGAACCTTCCAATGCTGTTCGTGATGCAGTAAAAAAATATGCAGTTGAAAACGATTTGGAGTTTTTCAATACCCGCGAGCAGACAGGCTTTTTGCGCAACATTATTATTCGCAACACATCAACCGGTGAACTGATGGTGAATGTGATTTTTGCAAAAGAAGACCAGGAGAAAAGAGAAGGGCTTCTAAGTTTTCTATCAGCTTCTTTCCCTGAAATATCATCGCTGCTTTATGTGATTAACACCAAGCGCAACGATACCATTAATGATTTAGATGTTCACAGTTTTAAAGGACCGGATTTTATAATGGAAGAAATGACTGCGTTTGAATCGGAGACAAAACTGAAATTCAAAATCGGAGCAAAATCTTTTTTTCAAACCAACACACAACAGTCTTATCGCCTTTACAAAATAGCTGCTGAATTTGCTGAATTAAAAGCTACAGACTTAGTTTATGACCTTTATACTGGCACAGGAACTATTGCATGTTTTATTGCAGGCAAAGCAAAAAAGGTTGTCGGTATTGAGTATGTGCCTTCGGCAATTGAGGATGCAAAAGAAAATGCATCGCTTAATAATATTACCAACACTTCATTTTTTGCAGGCGATATGAAGGATGTGCTTTCTTCTGATTTTGTTACTCAAAACGGAAAGCCAGATGTGATCATCACAGACCCTCCACGTGCCGGTATGCACGAAGATGTGGTGAAACGCATTCTTGAAATTGAGCCAAGAAGAATTGTTTATGTCAGCTGCAATCCTGCAACACAGGCGCGTGATATTGCATGGCTTTCTGAAAAATATGATGTAGTAAAAGTGCAGCCGGTAGATATGTTTCCGCATACACACCATGTTGAAAATGTGGTGGCGCTTGGAAGGCGATGATTCCTGATTACATTTGCACCCCTAAATTTTAACAATGAAACACCTTCGTCATTTATATCTTGTAGTAGCTGCGCTAATTTTAGCGCTTGCAGTATGGCAATTTGCTAAAGTGCATATCGGCAATGGAATTCTATTAGTTCTGCTTACAGGCGTTCCTGTTTTTTTCTGGTTTATAAGCCCAATAAATTTATTGGCATTCTGGTACATCCGAAAATCAAATATGGAAAAAGCACAAAAAGTTTTGACTTGGCAGAAACATCCTGAGGGATTGCGGAAAAATCAGGAAGCATATTACTATTACCTTAATGGTTTGGCTGCAACACAAAGCCGAAGCACAGGAAGCGCAGAAAGTTATTTTAAGAAAGCAATTTCTATCGGTTTAGGTTTAAAGCAGGATGAAGCTGTTGCAAAACTTAACCTTGCAGCAATTTATATCTCACAACGCAAAAAACGCCTTGCCATCAATATGCTCAGTGAAGCTAAAAAAGCTGACGAGCACAACCTGATGAAGGAGCAGTTTAAAATGGTGGAGATGGGTTTGAAGAGAATCTAGAAGATGTCTTCTTTCAAAGACCACTTTTCAACTCAATCATCAGACTGTAACCCCTCCTAAAAATCGGACTGTTTAAAAGTAGAAAAATAATACATTTACTAAAAACAGTCAAACGATGAAAAAAAGCAAACACAGTGAAACGCAAATCATACAGGCGTTAAAAGAGTATGAGTCCGGTCGGAGAGCAGAAGA
>CAMBRL010000158.1 GCA_945870105.1 Chitinophaga pinensis | reverse complement strand
TAAAGCGTTCAGCACCTCGACATTCAATAATGGATGCAAGCAGCATTCTGTCAAGCGTTCTTGCTTCTCTGTCGCTGCGACACAGTTTAATTAATGCGCTTACATATTCATCTTCCGGAATTTCTTTACGCAACTGAACACCGCGCTTTTCCATTATTTTGTAAACCTGTTGAAAATGCTCCAGTTCTTCCAAAGCTGTTTCAATCAGTTCGGGAATAATCTCAACACGGTCAGGCATTTTAGCTACAAAGCTTAATGCCATTGAACTTGCCTTGCGTTCGCAATCAGCATGGTCCTGTAAGAAACTGTTGAAGTCATTCATCACGCATTCAATCCACGCTTGTGGTGATAAGGCTTTTAATTCGGGAGCGAGTTTCATTCTTCCCGTGAAATCTTATTCAGAAATCCTAAATCTCTGGTGAATAAAGCTTTCCCTAGGTAGTAAATATTATCGTCTTTTATATTGTCGAGATAAGGCATGGTCTTTTCTTTCATTGCTGTTCCGAAATAATACCAGTCATCATTTTTTACAAATTCAAGTTCCTTTACTTCTTTACTCAATAAACTCTTTCCGAGGAAATAGAGGTCATCGTCTTTTATAAATTTCAGTTTAGTTTCATTGTCCTGCAAAATTGCTTTTCCAAAATAGTACAGGTCATTATTACGAACATTTTCTAAAGCCGATGTATCGTAAGTTACAATGCTAAAACCAAGTGCATGAAGGTCGTTGCCCGAATAGGTATTCTGAGCGAATGATAAAGATGAAAGAAATAAGAACACAATAATTAAAATGCTTCGACTACGCTCAGCAGGAGACCAATTTTTCGGAAGTATAGTTTTTAGTAAACTCACTTATTCAAACGGCTCAATGGTGTTGCGGATAATTCCAATACATTCTTTCAATTGTTCTTCAGTAATAATAAGTGGTGGTGCAAAGCGGATAATATCACCATGTGTAGGTTTTGCAAGCAATCCGTTTTCGGCAAGTTTAAGACAAACATCCCATGCGGTTTTCCCATTTTTCGGAGTAATTACAATCGCATAAAACAAGCCTTTTCCGCGAACCAGTTTTATCATATCTGATTTAATTCCTCTTAACTCTTTTCCAAGAATTTCTCCAAGTCGGGCAGAGTTCTCTGCCAGTTTTTCATCTTTCAAAACTTCCAAAGCAGCAATTGCAACTTTAGCGGCAATCGGGTTTCCTCCATAAGTTGAACCGTGTTCACCCGGTTTGATGCACAACATTATTTCGTCATCAGCCAGCACAGCCGAAACTGGATATACTCCGCCCGACAATGCTTTACCTAATATCACTACATCAGGACGAACATTTTCGTGTTCGCAGGCAAGAAGTTTTCCTGTTCTGCAAAGTCCGGTTTGCACTTCGTCTGCAATAAATAACACATTGTTTTGTTCACATAATTCAGCGCAGGCTGCAAGATAACCTTCATCTGGAAGCATAACACCGGCTTCGCCTTGGATTGGTTCAACCAGAAAACCTGCAATTGTTTTATCCTGCAAAGCATTTTTCAATGCTTCAACATTATTGTAAGGAATTTTTACAAAGCCGGGAGTGAAGGGACCAAAACCGCCATATGAATCAGGGTCGGTAGAAGCAGAAACAATACTGATGGTGCGACCGTGAAAATTGCCTTCACACACAATTATTTTCGCCTGATTTTCGGCAATTCCTTTTTTCTCGTAAGCCCATTTGCGTGCTAATTTCATGGCGGTTTCAACACCTTCAGCGCCTGTGTTCATCGGCAACACTTTATCGTAACCAAAATAAGAGGTAATGTACTTTTCGTATTTGCCAAGCGCATCGTTATAAAATGCACGTGAAGTCAGCGATAGTTGTTGCGCTTGTTCAATTAATGCATTTACAATTTTAGGATGATTGTGTCCTTGATTTAAAGCAGAGTAAGCAGAAAGAAAATCAAAATATTTTTTGCCTTCGGTATCCCAAACATAAACGCCTTCGCCTTTTGAAAGTACAACAGGGAGCGGATGGTAATTATGTGCTCCGTATTTATCTTCTAAATCAATGGCTTTTTGTGCGAGTGTTTTTGCCTGTAATGTCATTTCCATGTTCATTTACTTTGAGGCAAAGATAGATAAAAGCCGATAGTCTGTCAGCTAACAGGTGTTACTAAATGTTAATGAGTAAATGACGAAGATTAACGCATCACTTCCCAGCCTTGTCTGAGCTTGGCAATAGGGTCAGAAACAATTCTGATGGTATTGTCAAAAATCAAGGTAGAACGGGTTATAGTGTTATAAGGAAGCCAGTTGTTATTAATGCTGTTCGGGTTTCCTGTGCGTGCAAAGCTTACCCATGCATTCTGCATTTCTTTTGACATCTTTTTAACCCTTCTGTTACTTGATGCCTTCATAATCAGTTTTCCTGCATCGGAATGAAATGAACTGAAAATAAAGGGAAGTTCAATTCCGTGACAAGCGCCTAAACCAATGAGGCGAATAGGAAATGAAGTCCAGTCAAAGCGGTAACTGTAAGCCGAAGCAAAATTGCTTTGAGCATCTGCAATCTTGTAAGCTGGAATTTGAAATATTCCATCGGTAATCATGGACAGAATAGAGCGCGGTGAAGGATATTCAGGATACAGGCAGGTAATCTCATTTGTACATTCTGATTTTCCTGTGCTTCTCATATATTTATTTACTGTTTCTATTTCGGGTTTTATCAAAGCCGGTTTTGATTTTGAAAATAAGTTGGCTTCATCTTTATTGGTGCCAATCATAACAGGAATTCCTTTTGCAAAGCCTTTTGCAATGGCTTCTTCAGGATTGAATGGCAGGAAATCAGTTCCACTAACTGGTGCAAACGTAATCAGGTCGCCTACTTCGGCTATTACTTTTTCAAATAGTCTGTCGCTGGCTGCCAGCAGACTGTCGGCACTGATGGTAAAAAGTTTAGAAATGTTATCGCTAGTAATATTCAGCAGTTTCAGATATTCAGCAGTCATTTTCTTTGCATTTTCAACGCTGGTTTGTCCGACAGAAGCAGCACTCTGAACAATAGCTTTTTGAAATAAACCTTTTGCATCGGGCGATGCCAGCAAAGCCAAAACAGAATTTGCGCCTGCCGATTCACCGAAGATGGTGATATTGTCAGGGTCGCCACCAAAAGCAGCTATATTTTCATTCACCCATTTAAGTGCTGCTACCTGATCGCGAAGACCAAGGTTGTTTCCAAAGTGTAACGAATCATTATTAAACTGATCAAGATAAAGAAAGCCGAATGGACCAAGGCGATAGTTAAAAGTTACCACCACTACGTCACCATTTTTGCTGAGTTTGCTTCCATTATACATTTCGTCAGAACCTGATCCAATGGAGAAACCACCACCATGAATCCAGAACATTACTGGTTTTTTCTCTGTCTTTTTCTTTGACGACCATACATTCAGGAAAAGGCAGTCTTCACTTTTTTTCTCGCTGCTGCCCATGGTTAGCACAGTTTGCGGTGAAACTGTTCCAAACTCAGTAGCATTAACAATACCTTCCCAGCTTTGTACAGGTTGAGGCGATTTAAAACGCAACTTTTCTACAGGTGCCTGTGCATATCTGATACCCCGCCACACATGTACATCGTTATCGGTTGTTCCGCGCAACAAGCCATGTTTGGTTGCAACGATTAAGCCCGTAGTATCGGGTGTTACAGCCAGTGAGAAATAAATGGAGGCACTGAAAAATACAGTGGCAAGGAGGATGAAACGCGAAAACATGTGCAGAAGGATTAATTCGGACTGCAAATGTCAGAATTTTTCAGCCACTAATTACACTAATTATCACTAATTTCCTATTTGTGCAAATTCGTGTAATTAGTGGCAATAAGAAAATAATCAGCTTTCTTTTATTTCTTTAAATGAAAAGGAGAGATTAACAATTCCCTGATAATCCTTACCTGCCTGCAACATGTCACTGTCATCTGATTCGTAATGCCAGTTTACATAAACGCTTTTGTTGTTTTCTGTAAGTGTTTCCAGCTTTTGAAAAATGTCCTGAAGGTATTTTGCTGAGGGCGTATTGAAATACTGAAGATTAATATCTACAGTGGTTTCAGCAACTGGATTGGCAATGTATTCGTCCATCTGTTTCATTAGCGGAACATAAAACAAAGTTGGATCCTGTGGAATGGATTTACCTGTAAGACTCAACTTTCCCTGCTGCATATCAAACTCAAGCGCAGGAGTTGAATCGGTGGCAGCAATGGAGATTTTGTTGTTCATGGCGTTGCAGGTTTTAGTTTCGTTCCACCAAATTTAGGAATTAAATTTACCAAATGCTAAATAAAAATATCAACAGGTGTTAATATCTGAAGTCTTTTAAAGCTAAACTTTAATTTTAAACAACTTCACTTAATTCGTTTTCAGACTTTGTAAATATGAATCTTCAACCTTGTATCCATATAATTTTGCTTTTAGTGCAAAGGTTTCGGCATCTTTCAGGTTATTCATTTTAAAAGCTGTAACCGATGCTTTGAACCAGGCTTCACCATTGTTTGATTGCAGCTTTGTTGCCTTCATAAAATCATTCATTGCAGTTGGATAATTTTCCATTTTAAAATAAGCCACTCCCCGGTTCATCCATGCCTGAATATTATCGGGCTCGCGCTTTAAAACAGTATTGAAATCTTCCACTGATTTTTGTGAGTTGCCCGAATTGAGGTAGGTAAGTCCGCGATTGAAATAGAGTTGTGTAAAACCCGGGTCTATTTGCTCAACGCGGTTATAGTCTGCAATTGCTTTATCGTATTGCAATAATGTTCCCTGTATATTTCCTCTGTTCATCAACGCCTGAAAGTTGTTAGGTTCAAGAGCAAGAGCCTTGTTGTAAGCATCCAGCGCTTTATCATTTTGTCCTTTCAGGTTCATAACATTTCCGAAATTGACATAAATATTAGGGTCTTTTTGATTCATTTTCAGATATACATCATAATCTTTTAAAGCCAAATCGTGTTTTCCGTTTTGACCGTAATAGTTGCCCCGGTTTTTATAGGCCACTTCCACATTCGGGTATTTACTGATAACATCAGTCCACAGCGTTTCGCTGTTGTTCCAGACTGATGTGCGCTCGTAAGTTATTCTTGCAAAAATCAGAGCGGTAATCAGCAATACAGCAAATCCGCCCCATTTTAGTGCAGATTGCCTTTTACCCTCTCCTTTGGAGAGGGCAAGGGTGAGGCTGAATATCGGACCAATGTAGGCAATATAGGTATAACGATCGGCCATGATAGCACTGCCCACCGAGATAAACTGCAATACCATTGCAACACTCACCAGATAAAATGCAAAAGCAAAAAACAAGAGCTTGGTCTTTTTCAGCGACCAAAGTACAAGTGCTGTTATGAGCAGCAGAATAACGGGAGCAGCATAAAACTCAGCAGAAATATTTCCATTGTTATCTAAGTTGGGATAGGGATAAAATGCAGAGAGTTTAAACGGAGCAACTAATTTAACAAGGTACATAAGTGCTCCGTAGCTTGCAAACATAACGCGCTGGAAAACTGTGAATGTATCAAACTCTGCAATGGCGCCTTGTGACTGAATACGCAGTGCAATAATTCCAAATGCAAGTGAAAGAATGAAGAATGGGATTTTCTCTAAAAATAATTTCACGTCCGGTTTTCTTCCTTTCAAAAAGTCAAACAAAATCATGATCACAGGCAGTGTTACAGCCATTGCTTTTGAAAGCAGGGAAAGAGTAAAAGCAAGTAATGCAATGATATAAAACCACCACTTTTTTGTTTCAGAAAACTTGAGGTAGGTGATAAGTGAGAGCAAAAAGAAAAACGTGTACAGCACGTCTTTTCGTTCAGCAATCCATGTTACAGACTCCACGTGCATGGGGTGAATTCCGAAGAACAGAGCCGTAAATCCTGCTACTTCAATTCTGCCATTGCTGAATAAATAAATGAGAATAAAAACCAACAGCGTATTGGCTAAATGCAGCATTACATTGGTGCGGTGATACACTTCCGGCTTATCTAATTTGGCTTTCTGGTAATCCATTGCCAACGACAGGATGGTAAGCGGATGATAGTTGAGCGAAACCTCTTTGGTTTTAAATATCTCTTTTATGTTTTCGGATTTAGTGCTTTTCAGTAAAGGGTTTTCCAATACATAGCGCGGGTCGTCCCAGTTGGTAAAATCACATTTAAGGGAAGGGGAGAAGCTGATGTAAGTAATGATAAGTACAACAGCAAGCGTTAAGGCAGCAATTAAAATAGCGGAGTTGTTCTTTTTTACCTCCGGCTTTGCTTTCTGCTGATTGGGAGTATGGGGGATGCTTTTTGTTTTTTGTTTTTTCATTTTTACCTCACCCTGAACTTGTTTCAGGGTCTTTGTTTTAGTTGATGAGATGCTGAAACGAGTTCAGCATGACGGGTTACTTATTCATCACTTTTCTCAACACTGCATAATTAATAAATGCTGCTGTGGCAGCAACAAGGCACAGGAAAACGCCTGCTATAAATGCAAGAGATGATTCGCCTTCCCATAATCCTGTTTTTTTTCGGAAATCAAAAAGTGTTTCAGCAATATAAATATAGCTAAAGAGTGTAAATGCGGAGAAAAAAAGCCAACCATAAAACAGGTATATTCCTTTTTGAGTATTCCTGTAAATCAGGTTGGAAATAAAAATGAGAATTACATAGATGAGTAATGTTACTCTGTCTAACCAAGTGCTGAAGTTACGACTTTCTGACTGAGCTGCTTCGGGGTCGGCAACTGTAAAATCCAGAGGCATAAGTGCCATATATGCAAATACGGAAAGGATTAAACCTCCTGTAATTGCAATAAGGAGAAAGAGTTTTCCGGGTTGGCTGAAGAGATTCATGACTTGGATTTTTTTTCAAGTTTACAAAATTCTCTGAATTCGGTGAGTTTTATCTTCTCATGATTTTCCCGTAGGTTTGTTTTCTTAAATGTTGCTATCGTAATGGATTTCGCTTTTCTTCTTGCCGGGGTGGTGTTGGGCTATGTAATTGCATGGCTGTACCTGCGCTCGCGCGGAACCGATACTACTGAAAACACTGCACTGGAGCAGCAACTGAAAGACCGCGATAATGATCTTGCCCGTTTAAAGGCAGGACTTGAATCGGCTGAAAAGATTTACCGCGAAACAAAAACAGACTTAGATAAAGCCCGCGAAAACAACAGTTTGTTACTGGCTGCTAAAACCACTGCCGAAAGTGATTTTAAAAACGCTGTTGAAAAATTAGATAACCAGAAAAAGGAATTGGAAGAAATACAAACCCGTCTGAAAACGGAGTTTAAGAATATTGCCAACGAAGTGCTGGAAGACAAGAGCAAACGCTTTACAGAGCAGAATAAGGTAAATCTGGAAGGCATTTTAAATCCCCTGCGCGACCGCATCAAGGATTTTGAAGAGAAGGTGGATA
>CAMBRL010000157.1 GCA_945870105.1 Chitinophaga pinensis | reverse complement strand
AAATTCAAAAGTATCAGATTTTCAAGCAAATGTAAAAATATTCCACAACTGGATTAGAAAATATTCCACAACTAAATCATAGCCCTAATTTATCCAACGGGCTTTGAACTTTTGCAATATGTTTTTTACTAACGTGGGTATAAATGGAGGTAGTTTTAAGGCTGTTATGTCCCAACAGATTTTTTATAGTCATTATATCGGTTCCTCCTTCCATCAGGTGCGTGGCAAACGAATGGCGCAAGGCATGTATGCTTCCTTTTTTGGTTACCCCTGCTTTTTGTTTTGATTGTTTTAATACTTCTTCAACACTGCGGGTGGTGTATTGTCCTCCATACTGCCCCTCAAATAACCATACCTTAGGCTTTACTTTTTCAGCAAGATAATAAGCCCGCATCAGTTCCAGTATTACCGGGCTCAACATCACTTGTCTGTCCTTCTTTCCTTTTGCTCCGCGCAGGGTTAATACCATGCGGTCTTTATCTATATCTGCAAATTTTAAGTTCACTACCTCGCTCACTCTTAAACCTGCCGAGTAAGCAAGGCAAAGTATCGTACGGTGTTTAAGGTTTTCGGTACTTTGTATAATGCGTTTCAGTTCTTGCTCCGAAAATACTGCCGGCAGCTTAAACTCCTTTTTTGCCCGTGGCAAATCATACACCTGTTGGGGTTGATTAAGCAACTGTTCGTAGAAAAATTTAATAGCGTTTATCATCTGGTTCTGCACCGTGCTGCTCCATTTTGCACTGTTGCGGTAATGCACCAAAAAATCCATGATCTCATACTTAGTAATAGTAGAAGGTTTGCGCTCCGGAAAATAATTTAAAAAAATAATGAACCAGTTACTATACGTTTTAATAGTGTTATGACTATAATTTTTCAACCTTAACAATTCAACATACGCCTTTAACGCTACCGTTTGCATATTATTAATTGGCATCGGCTTAAGCATACTGCCCACTGCAACAGTTTCCTGCCCACTGCCGCTGCTAACAAATCGCTTATCCAACCTCACCTCCTTGCGCTCCTGCAACTGTAGTTTCAATTCCGCTGTATCTAGTAATGTCAGTCCTTTCAGCTTTTCGCGCAATAGTTTTACTACATCTCTATTCACCGCAAAATGCCAAGCCTTGTTACTTTTGCTCCACCTCGCTCCGGGTATCTGTCGCACCGCCTCATTCAGCTCTTTGTTATACTCAAAGGCTGCAAACAGGCGCTCGGTACCATCATGTTTCTTTATGGTAAGTTTTACGGTTGACATTGGTGTTTCAAAAATAAAACTTTTTTTAGTTTTATTTTTAATAGTAGCGAGTTTCTATTTCCTTTCATAAGATTCCTTACCTGCGAAAAGCGGGGTTCGGAATGACAGACTTTACGGGATGCTTGATTTGTTAAAATCTTAATGGAACTTGAATTCTATTTAAAATGAAAAGGTTAGTATTGTTCCAAATTAATAATTTTAATAACTATTAGTGATTTAACCTGGTTTCAACCAAGATAATTAGTATTAAATAATTAATTGTAAATCAATTACTTAATATGAACGCATCGACTACGCTCAGGGTGACAAATTAACGCATACTGAGTGGTATGCTTTTATCATAAGTTATTGCATACGTAAATGTCAGCGTTTTATTTTCCTTGCTGTTGATGCTCGTATTCCATTTCACCAGGCCGGTTTTGTCATTGTATTCAGCGCTGCCTTTGTCTTTCATTTCCACTTTTATATACTCGTTTTGCGAAACCGGAATATGGTCTTCCACAACAAGTTTAAGTGTGTTGCTCTTGTTGTTTTTCATTTTCAGTTCGTAGGTAACGGTTTTTTCAACATCGTTTCCTAATGGCTTGTTGCGCTCTTTGTCCGGGAGTTTGGTGCGGGTAACAGTAATTCCATGGTCGCGGCCAAGTGCCAGTTCCATAGTATCAGTGAGCAACGCAGCATTCAACATGGTTTCGCCCACATACGTTCCTTCATAAAAAATATTTGCTTTTCCGGGAAGCAGATTCAATTCTTCCCAACCGGTAACTTTTGCAATAAGAAATGCTTCGCTTTCCATTTTTGGAACTAAGAAATGATAATAGCTTGCAGGCATATCACTTGTTTTTACTGCAACCAGATGTGTGGTTCCGTCAGAAGGAATAGAGTAGGGGAGTTTAATGTCAAATTCAACATTGGTCATGGTTTCTACCATTTGTGCATAGTTGGCTGATGATTGTGCCTGCGGTAGTTTTTTTACCATGTCTTCTTCTGCTTGCTTTTTTCTCTGATACTCTCCATCATAATCCATCATCATATCGTCTATCATTGCGGGTCTTCCGGTTACAACAATTGATTCGGTATTTATGGTAGCACCGTTATTGGTTTGGTAAAAATAATTTACATACCAGGTTGGCAACACTGGTTTTATGTTGCTACGGTTAGGGTTATTGGTGGATAGTTTCAGTTTTATGTCGTTCCATTCTTCACCTGTGTTTTGAAAAACATTGGCTTTATAAGTAAGTTGTACGGGTGCAGCGGAGCTTCCTGAACGCAAGTCATACGATGGACTCCATCCTGCATTGGAAACAATGTAGTTGATATCAAGGCTTCCGCTTACACTTTCATCAGCACTTACGGTAACTATAACCCGGTGGATAGGTTCATATTTTTCTTCGGGCTCCGTTTCATTTTTATAAGCACGCAGTTGGGCAAGTCTTATGTTCATGCGGTTTTTGTCCTGCACGATATTATATTCTTCTCTTTTAATTTTTGAAATCTGTGCATCAATGTCAGTCAGCTTTTTTCTGAAAAATTCCATGGCATCAACTAACATAGGCAGCGAGTCACTTTTGCCTTCGCCACGGGTAAGTTTATTTTTTAGTATCATGTCTTTTTCAAGATTGAGCGAAAACTTTTTAGTGTTCAATTCATCCGCAACAAAACTTTGTTCTTGTAATGAATCTTCAATCAGTTTTATTTCGCGCACTATTTCTTTGGGCAATGCGTTAGCATCTGCTTTGGGTGGTTCCGGATATTTAATGTCGTGCTTTACTTCCAGAATAATGAAGCTGCCTTTTCCACCTGCCTGAATGCTGCGGTCATTGATGTAGGGCGAAACGTTTTCAAATACCAAATCGGTAACTCCGGGTGAAAGGTTGATGTAAGCGTTACGATAGACCTGCGCCCCTTGCAGAAATACGGTTACATTTTTTACGGTTGATTTTACGGGCTTTTCCTGCCTGCCGGCAGGCATGGCATTTGCTGCGAATACCGCTGAAACTATTGTCAGTAATATTCCGGTAATTAATTTTTTCATTGTTTTTAGTTTTTAAATGGGTAAATAATTGTTGGCTTTCGGACAATAGATGCACCGAAAAAACAAATTCCATAAAAAAATATAAAAAGAATTATCGCCTTCTTCCTTTTCCGGATTTTCCGTACTCACCGTAATCAAAACGATAGTAAGCGCCAATGTTTAGTGATGCAAAGGCTGCATGTGTTTTTGCGCCCGAGTAATCGGGATTGCCTTTTAAAGAAATACCTTGCCCATCAACTCCTGACAAATCACTGATTCCATATAGTAAGCGGACTCCGGCAATAATATAAATGTCATCAGTAACTGCAAAGTCTGCACCAATACCGACCAACGGTGCATAATAGAAAGGAGTGAATTTTGCTGAAACATTTGAAGTGGTTTCTAATCCACCTGTTGATTTATAACTGGCACCCGCAAGCATTGAAAACTGCATTCCTGCTTCAATAAAGGTTCCATAGCGTAATATCAGTTTTGCATACAGAGGAATATCGAGATAAAGCAGATTTATTTTTGAGTTGTAGGTTGCAAGTGTTGGTGAATTGCTTACTCTGCCGCTATAGCGCTGTACAAAATTTCCAAAATTTAATTCCAGCCCCATACCAAGATAGGTCTCAATTTGCTGCTTAAAATACAGATTGGCTGTAATGCCGCCTCCCCAGGCGAAAGAAGGTTTTGCTTCCTGCGCAACACTTGCGCCCAGCACAGCGGTATTGATAAGCCAGGTGCTTTTGGCTTGTCCCTGAATGCCAATGGTAAAACTTTGGGCAAAGCAACAAGAGTAAATCAGAAACAAGGCAGATAGAAGCAGCGATTCTTTTTTTGTCATGCAACAAAAACTAATTCATGCAAAGGTTGAGTGGTTAAAATTAAAGTTTTCTTTTTGATTAGCAACAGGTAAGAGGCACTTGTTGTTCTGTGATTTTGTCAATGGTATTTCTTTTTTACATTTGTTAACTAAACCAAATAATAACGATACTATGAAAAACATTACTCTATCATTAGCAGCCGTATTGCTCTTTAGCTTTACCTATGCACAAAAAGCTGTTCTTAAGTCGGGCAGCGTTAAAGGTCTTAAAGGACAAAGCGAACTGAATGTTGAATTTGATTACAGTGCGCTGAAAGTAGGAAGCGGCAAAAAAGCGAAAGCTGAAGCGGATTACATTTCAGAAAAAGTTGCAGAACACAACAAAAAAGAAGCAGGCAAAGGCGACAAATGGCTGGAAGGTTGGAAAAGCGCTCCGGACACTCGCTACAAACCTAAATTCTTTGAATTGCTTAATGACGGCTTGAAAAAGAGTGGTGTTACTGCAGCTGAAGGTAAATCAGGCGCAAAGTACACACTGGTTGTAAAAACAACCCGTCTTGAGCCGGGCTGGAACATTGGTATTTCAAAAATGCCTGCTTTTGCGGATATGGTTTATGAATTGAAAGAAGGTGGCAGTGTTGTGGCTACTATTGAAATCCTAAACTCGCCAGGTTCACAATTTGGTGGTTATGATTTTGATGCAGGTACACGCCTTGCAGAAGCTTATGCAAAATCATCAAAAACATTGGCTGGTTTTATTGCAAAAAATATTAAATAATTCCGATAGCTATCGGTATTGATCACTATCATATAAAACCCTTGTTACATTTTGCAGCAAGGGTTTTATATTTGTAAAAAATTTAAAACCTGAAAAAATGAAAAAGCTATTTCTTCTATCATTCTTTATCCTTTCTTCTATATGCTCTATCTATGCACAATCCAATGCTGAACTTTTTAACTCAGCCAAAATGGTTTGGTTTGGAGTTGATATGTCTCGCTCCAAATTGGTAGGAGTAGAGGGCTTTACCGATCCTTATGATATTCAGAAACGCTACGTTCCGGCATGGAACAGCCTTGTTTTAAGTGAAGCAGAAAAATATGATGTTCGCAAATTTTTTAAAAAAGGCGAAGTAGTAAACGATATTATTGCTGTTGAAGCGGTGAATGAAAAAATTAATCCCGGTGAGTGGGTGCAAACAAACAGCTATACCCTTGACAAATCAGAAATTGCCGGAATGGTGAAAAAATATAAAGGCACCGAGAAAGAAGGATTGGGTTTAGTTTTTATTGTTGAGTCGTTTGATAAGTTTAAAGAATCAGGATTTATCTATGTTACCTTTTTCAACATTGCAACCAAAGAAGTTATCCTCACCGAAAAGCTAACTGCAAAAGCAGGTGGCTTTTCGGTGTTCGCAACTATTGGGCAAAAACTATTTTTGGTGTAATGGAACAGAGCGAGAAGAAAATGGGTGCCTGGAAAAAGCAAATAGGTGGGTAGTTTCTTCTTTAATAATTGAAGATTTTAAAAATGCAGAACAATTGTTCTGCATTTTTCTTTTACCGCTTTCTCGGTTTGTTGAAGAAGATGAACAAATTATAAGTTGCCATAATTCCCCCTTTAAGGCTATTGTCAACTCTATCGCGAGTTTGCCCATTAATCACAGGGTCGATTTTTTGATCATTTAATCCAATACTGTAGCCTATTTGTAAAGAATGCCCGGTTTCTTCACCAAGTATTGTAATGCCTAAACCAGTTACAATATATTGGTTTGAATAAGTGATATAATGTTCTTTTTGTTGTTGAATATAGCCTACTTTCACATCAGCACCTGTGCTTATTGAATAGGTTGCAGAAATAAACGGATTTACTTTCATCGGTTTTAACGGATAAATTTTTCCGCCTGCTGCGAATTTGCCTCCGTTGTAGCGTGTGTAACCAGCCATTAAATCAACCTGTACCACACGGTTGGCATGATATGATAAAATAAAACCCAAGCCATTGGGTGTTTTATAACCCATACTCAGTCCTGCGGAGAACTTGCTTCTTTTTGCATCCTGCGAAAAGCCGCAAACCGCAGACAGAAATAAAATTAATAAGAGAAAATGCTTCAGCATAATTTATAAACGCACAAAACTAAGTTTTAGTATTTGTGTAAAAACACAGAATTAGAAAAATTTTCCCAATGCAGCTGTGAATTCAACCGGAGGACGAAGTGGTTTTAGTGTTTTCTTGTCGGTAAAAACAAGTGTGGTTCTTGCTGTATTCAGTAATTCTCCCTTTGCGTTGTAAGTCACATAGTCAAAATGAATGCGCAGCGTTGGCAATTCTTTGATGAGTAATTTTATAGTTAGTTCTTCGTCATACAAAGCAGCTTTTAAATACGTAACTGAAAAATCAAGCACTGGCATAATCAATCCGTTATCTTCAAAATCTTTGTAGTTGCATCCTATGCTGCGCATAGCTTCTACACGTGCTACTTCAAAATATTGTGCATAGTTTCCGTAATAGACAAAGCCCATGCGGTCAATTTCTGCATAGCGGGTTCTTAATTTTATTTCGTGAGTAAACATAATTGCGCCAAATTACTAAAATCATTTTGTTGCTTTAAAATTTAACATGTGTATCAATCCCAAATTTCTTACACTTGTGCATGCCTTTCACTGTACCTGTATTTTTTGAAAAATATTCTCTTTACCTTTTAGTTTTCCTTCTTGCTGCTTGCTCTGCGCCTGCAAAACTTGTTAAGCACGAAAGCAATCTTATTAATGTAAATATAAAAGACAGTATAAAAGAAGATGCTTCTGCTAAACAACTTATTGAGCCGTATAAGCAAGATCTCGAAAAAGAAATGAATGAAGTGCTCATTATTTCTGAAACTGCTTTTGAAAAAGCTCAACCAGAAGGCGCCCTTGGAAATCTTGTTGCTGATATTGTTTTTGAAAAAGGTAATGAACGTTATCGCCCCGCTGATTTTAAGTATGCTGATTTTTGTTTGTTGAATAATGGAGGTTTGCGCGTTTCACTTCCGCAGGGCGAAATCACAAAAGGAAAAGTATTTGAGTTAATGCCGTTTGAAAATGAAATTGTAATACTGACTCTGAACGGAGAAAAAGTTTCGGAGCTTATACACTATATTATAAGTGTTGGCGGTCAGCCTGTTTCCGGGTTGCAAATTAAAAGTATGAGTCAACCTAATTCTCATGCATTAATTCAAGGTGTGCCTTTTGATAAAAACAAAACTTATAAAGTGATTACTTCAGATTATCTTGCAGGTGGCGGTGATAAAATGGAATTTTTCAAAAATGCAATTAAGGTTGAAACTACCGGATATAAAATCCGCGATGCTATTATTGATTACCTTACTAACGAAAAAGAGAAAGGGAATTCTTTGAAACCGCATCCGGGAGGAAGATTAACCAATGAGCAATAGGAGAGAATTTATTAGAACAACATTATTAGGCACTGCCGGA
>CAMBRL010000156.1 GCA_945870105.1 Chitinophaga pinensis | reverse complement strand
ATTTACTTAGCTCAAGAATACACTCGTACTCATCAGCAGTAACAGGCATTACCGAAAGCCTTCCTTGTTTTACCAACCACATTTTTTGTAAGCGTCTTTCGGCTTTTATCTGGGCAAGAGTTATTGTTTTCTTAAAGGTTTTAACGGGTGCTAATTCTACAACACTCCAATCTTCACCGGGTGCAGTGGGGTCGGGGTA
Organism: Chitinophaga pinensis; assembly: GCA_945870105.1. GTDB lineage: Bacteria > Bacteroidota > Bacteroidia > SXHM01 > SXHM01 > SXHM01. The sequence continues at coordinate 7,374 of CAMBRL010000156.1, read as the reverse complement.
AAACTCCTTTACAACTTTGGTTAGCCCTACAATCTCTTTGCCTTCGTTGCTATGGTAAAAGAAAACGTGGTCGCCCTTCTTCATTGCGCGCATATGATTTCGGGCGGCATAGTTGCGCACACCAGTCCAAGAGGTTGAGCCATCTTTCAGCAGTTCATCCCAGGAATAGGCAGTGGGTTCGGATTTTACAAGCCAGTAATTCATTTTTCAGATATGTGATGTTAGATGTTAGATGTTAGACTTTCCTCTATCATCATTCCGAATAAGTCGGTCAGGGTAATGCCAACCGAACGAGCCTGTTGGGGAACAATGCTTTGTTCGCTCAATCCGGGTGTGGTATTTACCTCCACCAGATAAGGAACGTTTTCTTTGATAATAAAATCAATACGTGACATACCTTTCAATCCAAGCTTATCAAACACCGTTCCTGTGATGCGTTGTATTTCATCAGTCAATTCTTCGGGAATACGGGCAGGTGTTACCTCTTCCGAAGCACCTTTGTATTTCGCCTCAAAGTCGAAAAATTCATTCTTAGGAACTATTTCAGTAATCGGCAAAACAGTTGTTTTACCGGCATAGCGAAAAACACCACAAGTAACTTCCGTACCGGGAAGAAACTCCTCAACAATAGCTTCGGGGTCGTGCTCAAATGCCTTAGACAAAGCAGACTTTAATTGTGATGCTTCTTTAACCTTTGATGCACCAAAGCTGCTGCCACCATTGTTAGGTTTTACAAAACAAGGTAAACCAAGCTCAGAAATTATCGCTGTTTCATCAACGCTTTCACCTTTTCTAACCACCACCGACTTTGCCGTATTTGCCAAACCCCAAGCTTTAATAACCGCATTGCAAGTGCCCTTACTGAATGTAAGTGCCGAACCCAACACACCCGAAGATGAATATGGAATACCTAGCAATTCAAAATAGCCTTGCAATTTTCCATCCTCACCGGGAGTACCGTGTATAGCGTTAAAGACTGCATCAAACTTTATTTTACTTCCGTTAATAGTGGAACTGAAATCGTTTTTATCCAACGCAAACTCTTGTTCACCTTCAACAACTGCCCATTTCTGCTTGCTGATTAAAACCTTGTAGGCTGCATATTTTTCTTTGTCCAGATATTTCTGAACAACATCAGCACTTTTAAGTGAAATTACCGACTCAGAAGAGTCTCCGCCCATGATGATGGCAATGTTTTTTTTCATTCTATTTTTTAATATTCAAAAACTCCGTGTTCGCTTTTTATCGTCAGGCTTTTGCCTGTTCCTTCTTCACATCTGCCCACAATCTGTGCATCAATATTGAATGATTTAGCAACATCAATAATAGCTTGCGCATGTTCAGGTGCAACATATACCTCCATGCGATGGCCCATGTTAAAAACCTTATACATCTCCTGCCACAATGTTCCGCTTTGCTCCTGTATCAGTTTAAACAAAGGCGGTATTGGAAAAAGATTGTCTTTTACAATGTGAAGATTATCTACAAAGTGCAGCACTTTAGTTTGTGCACCACCGCTGCAATGCACCATGCCGTGAATGTTTTCTCTGGAAACAGTGTCAAATATTTTCTTCACTACAGGTGCATAAGTACGTGTTGGTGACAGCACTAATTTACCTGCTTCTTCCAGTTTCATTTTACCTGAATAAACAATGTTGTCGGGAAGCGAATTATCAAAACTCTCAGGATATTTCTTTGCATACTCATGACTAAAAACATCATGACGGGCAGAAGTTAATCCGTTGCTGCCCATACCACCATTGTATTCCTTTTCATAAGAAGCATGTCCATATGAAGCAATACCAATTATAACATCACCTGCCTGAATTCTGTGATTAGAAATAACATCATTGCGTTTCATGCGGCATACAACTGTTGAGTCTACGATTATGGTTTTCACTAAATCGCCAACATCAGCAGTTTCACCTCCGGTAGAAATAATATTCATGCCGTGCTTGCGAAGTATAGCAAGCGTTTCCTCCGTTCCTTTTATAATCTCAGAAATTACTTCACCCGGTATCAGAAATTTATTTCTTCCTATTGTTGATGAAAGCAGAATATTATCCAATGCACCAACGCATAATAAATCATCGGTATTCATCACCACCGCATCCTGCGCAATGCCTCTCCAAACAGAAATATCTCCTGTTTCTTTCCAATAGATATAAGCAAGCGATGATTTTGTTCCCGCACCATCTGCATGCATTACCACACAATAGTTTTCATCATTACCTAAGTAATCAGGGACTATTTTACAGAATGCTTTGGGGAATAAACCTTTATCTAATTGCGCAATGGCTTTGTGAACGTCTTCCTTGTCTGCCGATACTCCGCGCTGGTTATATTTATTTGGTGTGGTCATATTTTACGTGTGCAAAGGAAATAAAAAAAGCCCCCCGAAATTCGGAGGGCTTTTATTTTTTCAGCTATTAAGCAATTAGTTTTGTTTAGGAACGTAATCGCTGCGCAATACTCTGAACTCAGTTCTACGGTTCATCTGGTGCGCTTCTTCTTTTTGTGGCTCAGTAGGAAGTTTATTGATGTAGGCTTCTGTGATTACATCATCTTTCTTCATGAATGATACATCAAAAGGAATAACACGTGGAGTAGTTTCACCATATCCTTTTGCAACCAATCTGTCAGCAGCAATTCCGCTTTCAATAAGGTAATCAACAACTGACTGCGCACGTTTTTGTGACAGTGTTAAGTTGTAAGCATCGCTTGAACGGATATCGGTGTGTGAACCTAACTCAATAACAATAGTCGGGTTGTCAGTCAATACTTCAATTAAACCGTCCAAAGCAACTTTAGACTCAGGGCGAAGTTCCCATTTAGCCAAATCGTAATAAATGTTCGGAAGGTCGATTGGTTTTGCAATAGGATCTAATTCGAAATCGTGAACCAATGCTTTGTCTTCTTCAAAACCTACTGTAGTGGTTTTTCCTGTTTTGTTAAGGTAAGCACCAAGTTTACCTGCAGTTAATACATAAGAAGTAGCTGGCATCAAATCAACTTTGTAGAAACCTGATGCATCTGTTTTAACTTCTTTTGAAGAACCATCTGTTCCAACAATAGTAACTGTAGCACCATCAACCGGTTTTTTGGTTTTGAAATCTTTTACAACACCTTGCAAAGTGAATTGAAGTTGTGGCAGGATGAATGAATAAATATCATCAGCACCTTTTCCACCGTTACGGTTTGAAGTGAAGTAACCTTTTTCAGCTTCACGCTCAAAAACGATTGCGAAATCATCACCTGCAGAGTTGATAGGGTAACGCATGTTAGTAACATTTGCCCATGAAGTAGCAGAAACTTTATCGGCTTTAAAAATATCCAAACCACCCATTCCGATGTGTCCGCTTGAAGCAAAATATAAAGTTCCGTCTGCATGAATGAAAGGGAACATTTCGTCAGCAGGTGTGTTGATAGTGCTTCCTGCGTTTACAGGCTTTGTCCAACGTTTTTTCTCTTTATCAAAAGTTGAAACCCAAATATCTCTTCCGCCTAATCCGCCCGGGATATCAGATGCAAAAACAAGAACTGAACCGTCAGCATTTAATGCAGGGTGTCCGATTGTTGCTATAACCGAGTCTGGTTTTAAAGAAATAAGTGCAGGCTCGCCCCAAGTGCTTCCTTTTGATTCCGAACTGAAAATTTCGCAGCCCATTGCTTCTTTCTTTTTACGTGTGCAACGTGTGAAATAAAGAGTTTTAAATTCTGCATCATAAACAGCAGAACCTTCGTTGTCGGCTGAGTTTACAATTACATCCAACGGTGTTGGTGTGCTCCATTTTCCTTTGTTATCAATTTTAGATGTAAAAACATCTGTGAAACTTTGTCCTGTCCATCCGTCAACATCATCACCTTCTGCACCGTCTCTTGAAGAGGTAAAAAGAATTTCTTTGTTGTTTTTGCTTGCATATGAAGGCGAGAAATCATTGTTTTTACCATTGATTTGTGCTTCATTCTTTACTTCATAACGAGTTGGATTATCAATCCATTTCTGAGCAAGTGCACATGATTCAGCACCTTTAGCACCGCGTGGATCAGTTGCTACTTTTGCTGCGTAATTGTTATACTCAACAATTGCGTCAGAATATTTTTCGTTGATTTTCATTGCATCAGCAAGATACAGGATAGCAATAGGATCAGGATATTTAATCTTTACGGCTTTCTTATACCAGGTTTCAGCCTGCTTAAGGTTGTTGGTAAGGCGATAGCATTCTGCCACCTTGAAAATGATTTCAGCTTTGCGGGCTTTGTCTTTTGCCGATTTGTATTCCTTTTTATAAAGGTCAATGGCAACATAATATTCCATCACATCAAAAGCTTGGTCAGCTTTGCTTTTGTCGTTGCTCTTTTGAGCAAACGCTGAGAGGGAAACCGATACCGCAAGGGCTAAGAGAGTAAAGATTTTGAAAATTTTCATAGGTTAATTTTTTGTGTTGGCTTTTTTTGTTGGGGTGCTAAAATAAATAAATTATCAATATGCAATGATTAAATCGATTTTTCGACCGACCAAAAGTAGAAAAATATTTATTCAGCAAATAAAAAAATGATAATTAATGATAAAAGATAATTAAAAAAGCCTTTCCGCACAGTGCGGAAAGGCTTTCAGGGCAATCAAATATTAGCGATTGAACAACAATTCACGGTATTTTGGCAATGGCCAGTACTCATCATCCACCAGTAATTCCAGTTTATCTACATGATAACGGATGGTTTCGAAGAACGGAACCACTTTTTCGCAGTAAGCAACAGCATGAGCGCGTGCGCCTTCTACTTTGTTGGCTTTTTTGCGGGCTTCTACCATTGCTTCTACTCCATTCTTAATAGCCAGAATGTGTTCAGATACTTCTTTAATAGTCTCAACCTGCACGGGAGTCAACTTTTTAAATTCTTCGGCAGAGAAGATTCCTTTCAATCCGCTTACATTAGTAATAAGCAGGTTTTGGTACTGAATAGCAGTAGGGATAATGTGATTCAACGCAATATCACCCATTACGCGTGATTCGATTTGAATCTTCTTGCTGTACATCTCTAAGTAAATATCGTGGCGGGCAGCAATTTCGCGCTCACTGTGGATATCAAAGCGTTTGAAAAGGGCTTTGCTTTTCGCGCTTACATAGGCATCCAGGGCTTGCGGAGTGGTTTTGATGTTGCTCAAACCGCGTTTCTCTGCTTCTTTTACCCATGCATCGCTGTAGCCATTGCCTTCAAAGCGCACATTTTTAGACTCTATTATATATTGACGCAATACTTGAAGGATTGCTTCTTCTTTGTCAACGCCTTTATCAATTATTTTATCTACCGCTACTTTGAAGTCGGTTAATTGATTTGCTACAATGGTATTGAGTACCATCATCGGTCCTGCGCAGTTTTGTGAAGAACCAACGGCACGGAACTCAAATTTATTTCCTGTGAAGGCGAATGGTGAAGTTCTGTTTCTGTCTGTGTTGTCCAACAGGATTTCAGGGATTTTGCCGATGTTCAGTTTCAATTCCGTTTTTTCATCGGGCGACATTTTGCCGCCATGCACTTTTGCTTCCAGTTCATTCAGCACTGCATCTAATTGCGAACCGATGAACGCAGATATAATAGCAGGAGGCGCTTCGTTGGCTCCCAGGCGGTGATCATTTCCAGCATGGGCAATAGAGGCACGCAATAAATCTGCGTGTTCGTGAACGGCTTTAATAGTATTGACAAAGAAGGTAAGGAACTGCAAATTCTTCTTTGGAGTTTTTCCCGGGCTTAAAAGGTTTTTGCCTGTATTAGTAGCCATGCTCCAATTGTTGTGCTTGCCCGAACCGTTAATTCCGGCATACGGTTTTTCGTGGAAGAGCACGCGGAAGTTATGTTTGCGCGCCACTTTTTCCATCACATCCATTAATAAGAGGTTGTGGTCAACGGCCAAATTGGTTTCTTCAAATATAGGTGCGCACTCAAACTGGTTTGGCGCAACCTCGTTGTGACGGGTTTTTACAGGTATTCCAAGCTTTAATGATTCAATTTCAAAATCACGCATGAAGGCATTTACTCTTTCGGGGATTGAACCGAAGTAATGGTCTTCCAGCTGCTGGTCTTTTGCAGAGGAGTGTCCGAAAACGGTTCTTCCTGTCAGCATAAGGTCGGGGCGGGCGGTATATAAAGCAGCATCCACGAGGAAATATTCCTGTTCCCAGCCGAGGGTTGCCGTTACTTTGGTAACGTTTTTATCAAAATACTGGCAAACCTCAACTGCGGCTTTGTCCATTGCATGAAGGGCTTTTAATAAAGGTGCTTTGTGGTCAAGCGCTTCGCCTGTGTAAGAAACAAATATAGTAGGAATGCACAAGGTTTTGCCCATGATAAATGCAGCAGATGTAGGATCCCATGCAGTATAACCGCGCGCCTCAAAGGTGTTGCGGATACCTCCGCTCGGGAAGCTTGATGCATCAGGCTCCTGTTGTACTAATTGCCCGCCATCAAATACTTCCAGCGCAGCGCCATCAAGGGTTGGCTGAAAAAACGAATCGTGTTTTTCGGCAGTTGTGCCGGTGAGGGGTTGAAACCAGTGCGTGTAATGCGTTACGCCTTTGGTCATAGCCCATGATTTCATGCCCATTGCTACGTGGTCGGCAATTTTGCGGTCGAGCTGAATGCCTTTATCTATGGCTTCCTGCACAAGTTTGTAAACCTCATCGGGCAAAAATTCTCGCATGGCTTTTTTACCGAATACATTGCTGGCATAAAAGTCTGATATTTTATCAGACGGGGCATCTACCTCTAAAGGTCTGCGTGTGTAAACGCTTTCGAGGGCTTTAAATCTTAGAACTGACATGTTTTGTGATTTGGGGTTATAAATTAGGGGGTATGAAGAATAAAAATCGTTTTCGGGCGCGAAAGTATGCCTTTTTACACCCTCGAGTCAAATTTTTTTATACTTATTTTATTAACACCCCCTGTTTTCTCTTTCTTAAAGCGATTTATTTCATGCATAATGGAATTCACTTCATGCATGAGTCAATTTGCTTCATACATGATGGACTTCGCTTCATGCATGAGTCAATTTGGTTCATGCACGATGGAGTTTGCTGCGTGCATGAGTCAATTTGGTTCATGCACGATGGAGTTTGCTGCGCGCATGAGTCGATTTGCTTCATGCATGATGGAAAGTGTTGTATGAAGATTTTAGAGCGTTTTATCTGTTTTTGGAGCTCCTTTATCTTCAGGAAAGGAATTCTCAGCCGGTTTTTGCGCCACCGAGTTTTCGGGTGGTTTTACCTGTGGAGTTTCGGGCTTGGGAGTTTCAGTTGTTGGAGTAGCGGTATTTGCAGCGCGCTCACTTTCGGTTATGCTTTTTTCAATCTCGCGCTGTATGCTTCCGGTGGCATC
>CAMBRL010000155.1 GCA_945870105.1 Chitinophaga pinensis | reverse complement strand
CAAAATCGCAGATGTCAATCATTTCCTGCACTTCGCCCATGCCTTCCTGGTAGCTTTTTCCCATTTCGTAGGAAACCAGCATGCCCAGTTCGTTTTTGTATTTACGCAGCTCATCACCTATCTGGCGCACCACTTCACCGCGCTTTGGTGCAGGAACCATGCGCCATTCTTTAAATGCTGCTTCAGCAGTTTTTATTACCGTTTCATAATCTTCGGGTGTAGCTGCATTTACGCTGGCAATCAATTTACCATCAACAGGTGAAAACGAATTAATTTTATTGCCTTGTGTTTTAAGTGTTTTTGTGCCGGTTGAAGCGCCTGAATTTTCTTTTCCTATTTTGAAAAGTTCAAGAACTTCTGCTATGCCGGGTTTTGCAGTAAGGGTTGCGGACATGGGGTGATTGTTAAATGAGAGGGCGAAATTAGTAAATCTGAAAGGATGCTTTTCTTTTTTGGTATATTGCGTTATCGAAAATGAAGAAACTCCTACAAATTATTGTTTTGATGTTGCTCTTTGCTGCTGAAGGTAAAAGCCAGTTTTGGAATCATCCGAATGCAGAATGGTCACTTAAGTTTAGTGGAATAGCTTCTTATGGATATGTAACTTATAGACTTACTAATGATACAATTATTAATGGCATACAGTGTAAAAATATTAACTCAAATGGAGTATATGTTACTTTCTTACCACCCTATGGAGCTGATACAATTATGGGTCAATCCAATCTTCATTTTTTTGAAGATGATAGTGTAGTATTTGCAACAGGTTTATTTTTTCAAAGTGAAGGCTTTGATACACTATATAATTTTAAAGCAAAAGCGGGAGAGAGTTGGACTATCTCCCAATTTTATACAGAAGGGTATGGATGTGATAGCTTGTTAAAAATATCAGTTATTGATACAGGACATATATTGATAAATGGGACGTGGTTATATTATCTTAATGTTGAATATTCAAGTTCTCAAATTCAAGGAAATGATACACTTCTTTTTTCAAACACAGACACCATTTATGAAAGATTTGGAAGTTTAAAATATAACGCAGCTTTTATATCCGTGCCGGGCAATTGTGCTTCAGCTTCAGGCACAGTGGATTTTAATTCCTATACAATATGTAATTATCAAGATGATGAATTCTCTTTACAAGGAACTTGTCCACATCTTGTAATTTCTATAGAAGAAAAAGATATATCTTTTGTCAAAGTGTTTCCAACTCCGACTACAGGTATTGTAAATATTGAAGTCAATAATACGGCAACCAAGAATTACCTTAGAATCCAAGATTTAAATGGGCAATCAGTTTTTAAATCAACAATTGAGAATCAAAAATCATCAATAGATGTTTCCACTTTTTCAAATGGTATTTATTTACTTACCATTTTCAATTCAGAAAAAACTGCAACCATAAAAATGGTTGTGCAGCATTAAAGAACTTCCCTCCACTTCTCCCCTTCCGCAAACTCCTTAATCATCTTATTCCTCTCACTTAAAAGCTGAGTAAGATACTTTGTCAGAACTAATTTATTGGCAATGCTTCCCAAAACTCCCAGAGGAGATTCAAAATGAAAATCATCCGTCATAATAGTAATGTTGCCTTCCTGCCTGAACTGATGTTTATGGTAAATAGATTTAAAAGCCCCTTCCAGCATTTCATCCACAAAAAAATTCGGTCGCTCATACTCCGTAATTTTTGAAGTCAGCTTTTGCCAAACCCAAAAATGTTTTGCCCGCCAGGTAACCGTTTCGTTTAAGCCAATCAGCCCCGAGGTAGTTCCGGCAATGGCTTCTTCCTGCGTGTTGCCGGTGCTTAGTTTGTGCAAGTCAATGCTTCGGGCAAGGTCAAAACAGCGGTCTATGGGGGCGTTTATATGTAGTTCGAGGTGGATGTTTGGCATTATTTTTTGCTGAAAATGTCAATCATTTTTTTCAGGTAGTCGCGTTCTTCGCGCAGGGCGGCATTTTCTTTTTCAAGTTCGGCTATGCGGGCTTTGTCGGATAGGTTGCCGTTAACAAGGGTTTCGGTTGCTCCGGGTTGCGACATTAACAAGGCCGACAAATCCTGAAATAAATTATACTTCAAAGCAAGGCTGAATTCCCAGATAAGGTAGGTCTGTATGCTTTTGTTATTCAGTTGCCGCTTTATGGTGGTGTGATTTCGCCCCATTTTACGGGCTAATTGCGCCATCGTAAGGTTTTTTTCCTTCACAATTTTTTGCAACATTTGTCCTATATCAAATGTGTTTACATTGTTTTGCTTTACTTTTTTCATGCGGATGGTATGGTTATTAAATCGGTGCAAAGTTAAAATTTTGGGTACTTTGCCCAAAATTTTGTCCTCATTGCCCAAAAATTTGAGCCACAGAGATAAAACCTTAGGTTTATTACCTAATCAATAAGGCTTTAAAGCTAAATTTTTAGGCTTCAAGCCTAAAAATTTAAGTAACAAACCTAAAATTTTAGGCACTTTGCCTAAAATTTTAATAGTTACTATAAAATAAATTGTTTTGAAGGGTAAGAAAACAGAAACTCAGGATTACTCCTTGTCGCCTTCCTTAATAATCACTTCCACCTCTTTGTGCATCTGGCAGCCTTCTTTGCCGGCAGTTTTATTACAACATGCCATTTTGCAATTTGCCTCATCCTTGCATTTGCCATCTTCGCCTTTTGGGCAAGTGCATTCTTCGTCTGAAACAATACACTTTCCATCTTCAGTCATTTTGCATTTGCGTCCGTCTTCGGTCATGCTGCATCCGCCTTCCATGCCCCCTTCTTTGTGACATTTTTTCATCATCATGTGATGGTCGCCCTCGCCTCCCATCATCATTTCGCGGCTGCATTCTTTTTTACATTTTCCTCCGCCTCTTTCCATTTTATCCACTCCGCGAAAAAGCTGGCAGGCAAGCACTAATACCGCAGTAAGCAAAACAAAATAGGCAAGAATTTTAGAAAGAATTCCAAGATTTTCGTTGCGCACTTTTGCAAGCAGATGAACCGATGCAATGATTGTTAACAACGTAACGGAAAGGGATAGAAAATACATGGCGTTTTGTTTTTAAGGGTTACTAATGAAGTACGAATTTATGAATTATTCAATCGGTGGCGGCTGAATCATATCCTTTCTTACAAAGGCATAAGGAAACTCCACATTAATGCTGTTCAAAAATTTGCGGGCTTCCAGCTTAGTTCTGAAATCGCCAACGCGTACAATAAAGTTAGGATTATTAAAATCAAGGTAAGCCGGAACATCGGGATATTTTGACACAAAAGAAGAACGTTTTTCATTGGCACGCTCGCGTGCACCATTTCCCGAATCAGAAAAAATCTGAACCCTGAAACCGGGAAAACCTTTGCCTTCTGAATTAGCTTTTATATGTTTTTCAACCAGTAAATCAATGGCGGGGTCAGCAACCACAGTTACCTGAGCCAATGAAAAATTTGCAACTGCGGAAAGAAAAAGAAGGAGGATGAAGTTTCTACGGTTCATAATAGTGTTGCAAATGTATAACTATAAGTGTTCAATAATTTTGATAAAAACACATAACATGCCATAATCTTGCGGGCAGTTTATTTTTTACCTTCGCAGCACTAAAAATTCCCCTTGGAAAATATTATAAAAATAACACACATCGCGCGGCACTATACCATTGGCACCGAGCTGGTGAAAGCGCTGAACGATGTTTCCATCAACATCAACAAGAACGAGTACGTGGCGCTTATGGGTCCATCGGGTTCAGGAAAATCAACGCTCATGAATATTCTTGGGTGCCTTGATACACCTACTGCCGGAAGCTATGTATTGAACGGAACGGATGTAAGCAAACTGCAGGATAACGACCTTGCCGAAATCAGAAATAAAGAAATAGGTTTTGTATTTCAGACCTTTAATTTATTGCCGCGTTCCACAGCATTGGAAAATGTAATGCTTCCACTTATTTATGCAGGAATGGGCAAAGCGGATAGAATAATCCGTGCGCAGGAAGTTTTGAAACAGGTTGGCCTTGCCGACCGTGTAAAGCATCAACCCAATGAACTTTCGGGCGGGCAGCGTCAGCGTGTTGCGGTGGCAAGAGCATTGGTCAATCGCCCTTCTATTATTCTTGCCGATGAGCCAACGGGAAATCTGGACTCGAAAACCTCCGTTGAAATTATGGGACTGTTTGAAGAAATCCACCGTCAGGGAAATACCATCATTGTAGTAACGCACGAAGAAGATATTGCAAAACATGCTCACCGCATTGTGCGACTGAAAGATGGTTTTGTTGAATCAGATCAGTTGAATCCAAACATTACAAGAGTTTTAGCAAAAGCATAGTTTTAGGAAATGAAAGAAAAAGAACGAAAGAAAAAGTACGGAACAATAGCGTTTGTTTTGCTTTTCGCGTTGAGTTTACTCATGGCATTTTATCCTGCTAATCACCCCGAAGCAGCAGAAGGAGCAATAGACACAGGAAATCTTGCCTGGATAATTACAGCATCAGCTTTTGTCTTAATCATGACTCCCGGCCTTTCTTTTTTCTACGGAGGAATGGTGAAACCCAAGAATATTATTTCCACCATGCTGCAAAGTTTTATAGCCTTAGGTGTTATCAGCATTGTATGGTTCACGGTTGGTTTCAGTCTTGCCTTTGGCGACAGCATCGGAGGATTTATCGGCAACCCGATGACCTATTTTCTTTTTAATAATGTGGGTACCGCACCACATCCTATAATTGGAAGCACTGTTCCTTTTGTATTGTTTGCTGCGTTTCAATTAAAGTTTGCCATTATCACACCTGCGCTCATCACCGGCTCGTTTGCAGAGCGTGTGCGCTTCTGGAGCTATTTAATTTTCATCACACTTTTCAGTCTGCTTATCTATTGTCCGCTTGCACACTGGACCTGGCATCCCGATGGATTTTTATTCAAATGGGGAGTGCTTGATTTTGCAGGAGGCACTGTTGTTCACATCTCGGCAGGTTTTGCCGCACTTGCAGGTGCAATGGTGTTGGGAAGAAGAAAATCGCATTTGGTAAAAGAAGAATTTTCACCCGTAAATATTCCTTATGTGTTGCTGGGGACCGGTTTACTTTGGTTCGGATGGTTTGGATTTAATGCCGGTTCTGCTCTTGGTGCAAACTCGTTGGCGGTAACGGCCTTCATTAATACCAATCTTGCTTCGGCTGCTGCCATGCTTGCATGGGTGTTGTTAGATGCCATGCGCGGACGTAAGCCGTCAGCGCTGGGAGCTTGTATTGGCGCGGTGGTAGGCTTGGTTGCTATAACTCCCGCAGCAGGTTATGTTGAATACGGTCCCGGAATTTTTATTGGTGTTATTGCAGCGGTAGTCAGCAATTATGCAGTTCACTGGAAAGAAACAAAATCAACCTTAGATGATACGCTGGATGTTTTTCCCTGCCATGGTGTTGGCGGAATTGTCGGTATGATTGCAACCGCCATTTTTGCAAAAGAAGGCGGAGTAATCACCGGCTCATTTGAATTATTGAAATATCATCTTTTAGCATTGGTCATTGTTTCGCTATTTACTTTTTTTGGTTCGGTCTTGATTTTTAAACTCACGAACTTTATAACCCCTTTGCGTGTTAGAGAAGAACAAGAACTGATGGGGCTGGATTTAAGTCAGCACAAGGAATCAGTTTTCATGGCAAATCAGAACTAATGAAAATTTACACAAAAACAGGCGACAAAGGAACCACTGCTCTCTTCGGTGGCAAGCGCGTTTCAAAAAGCAATATACGAATTGAAGCCTACGGAACAGTAGATGAACTCAACTCCTACATCGGGTTGATTCGTTTCAAAGACATTGATGCACGAGCTATAGAAACGCTTGGCGAAATTCAGGACAGACTCTTTACACTTGGTTCTATTCTTGCCTCAGAGCCCGGAAAAAATAATTTGAAAGTTCCCGATTTACATGAAGGAGATGTTGAACTTTTAGAAAATGAAATTGACAAAATGAATGAAACATTACCTGAACTGAAAGCATTTATTTTACCAGGCGGAAATGATGCAATCGGCTTTTGTCATGTTGCTCGTTGTGTATGCCGCAGAGCGGAAAGAGATACGGTTCATCTTGCCGAAACAGAAACAGTTCCTGTCATCGTTATCAAGTATCTCAACCGCCTCTCCGACTATCTTTTTGTGCTTTCACGCAAACTTACCTACGATGCAAACTTGCGCGAAACGCCTTGGAAGCCCCGTATTCAGTAAGGTTTTCACAAAAATTTCACAACTATTTTTTTGTATCATATAATTTTTACTTTTGCGGACTTGTAAAAAGTGAATTTGTAAAAAACATTGCTTCAACAAATCATCGTTGAATCGTTTAAAAATATAGAACTATGTATTGGACATTAGAATTAGCATCGTATCTTGAAGATGCACCCTGGCCTGCCACAAAAGACGAGTTAATTGATTACGCCATGCGTTCGGGAGCACCATTGGAAGTGATGGAAAATCTTCAGGAAATTGAAGACGAAGGCGAAGTGTACGACACCATTGAAGATATCTGGCCGGATTACCCTACCAAAGATGATTTTTTCTTTAACGAGGACGAATACTAAAGTCCGAGCTATAAAACAAAAAGGGATGAAACCACAGGTTTCATCCCTTTTTGTTTTATACGAATTGTATTAGCGAATTGTAGCTCCAAGATTTTCTTTCAGTGTTGCCGCTACTTTCTCCATCACCTTGATAATCGTTTTATCATTCAATGTAGCTTTATCATCTTGAATGATAAATGAAACAGCGTAAGATTTTTTTCCGGGCTCTAAGTTTTTTCCTTCATAAACATCAAACAGGTTCACTTCTTTCAGCAGGTTGCGTTCTGTTTTAAAAGCAAGTTCTTTGATGTCGGCATAACGCACTTGTTTATCAACCAGCAAAGCCAAATCCCTTCGCACAGAAGGGTAAACCGGCACTTCAGTATATTTTACAGAAACTTTTTTTACCTGATTTAAAATTTCATCCCAGTCAAAATCGGCATAAAAAACTTCCTGGTCTATATCCAATTTTTTAAGAACAGATTTTTTCACTTCACCGAATTCAACTACATTTTTCTTTCCTGATTCGTAAGTTGTGGAGTAAGAAAACAGTTGAGAACTATTTTCAGCAGTTACTTCTTTTGCCTCAACGCCAAGCTTTTTCAGCACCGATTCAACCAGGCCTTTCAATTGAAAAAAGTTAGCGTTATCCGCATTTGTGTTCCAGCTTTCGGTTTGCTTTCTCCCGGTTATCAAAACAGAAAATCTGTTTTTCTCTGTGTATTTCCAACCGTCTGAATCGTTGAGGTGGTAAGTCTTTCCGAATTCATAAAACTTCAAATCAGGATTTTTGCGGTTAATGTTGTGTGCAATCATTTCCAATCCGTTGAAAAGCAAAGTCTGTCTCATCACATTCAAATCACTGCTCAACGGATTTAGAATGTGAACGTTTTTTGCTTTTTCTATTTCGCCCAGCAAGTCAGAATATTTTTCGGCTGTCAGCGAGTTGCACATGATTTCTGTAAAACCTTTAGCAGTAAGCAAATCAGAAATTGTATTCTTCACTTTCTCTGCATCAGGCTTTGTGGAATACGAAATAGAAGAACGGAGCAATGAGGGAATCTCAACATTATTGTAACCAT
>CAMBRL010000154.1 GCA_945870105.1 Chitinophaga pinensis | reverse complement strand
ATGAAGGTTGTGATGATGCAGAAGATGATTTATCTTCAGTTGAGCCGCTTCCGATTAATAATGAAGCTGCGATTAGAATTGTTGAGATTGTTGAGATCATGGTGTTTGTTTTTTTGAGGGTTTGTAAAAAAATTTAATTGGGTGCTTGTAGTTTTTTTGTTGCACTTTAGTTTGGTCGTTTATCGAATAGCATGTAAATTGTAGCCGACTATTCAGAGATTTTTACTATAGTGAAACAACCCTGAAACCCGCGATGAGAGAGGAAACCCTGCAACATCTGAAGCACATTGTTGATGCACTCAATAAAAATGAGAAAGAAGTTCTTGTGGAATATCTTAAGGCATTTGACACCCGCTCGGGTGGCTATAAGCCAAAGACTCTGATAATTTTAGACTTGTTGTTAAAAAACGATGATTTGTCGAAAGTCAGCAAGTATTTGAAGAAGAAATTCGGGGCTAAGTCGGAAGATGCATTGCGGATGATGATGTTCCGGCTGAAAGAAAAAATAGGGGAAAGTCTGGTGCTGGATGTAAATATTATGCGCGAAGGAATTTACAGTGAACTTTCGCAGGCAAGAGCAAACGTTGCCAAGAAAAAAATCATTGCTCTTATTTATACATCACGGGGCATTGCTCATGAAACACTTGAGTTGTATGACAAAATAATTTCGTTGGCAAAAAAGTTTGAATTTTACAACGAGTTGATTGAGGTTTTGATGTATAAGCAACAACACCAGGGAATAAGGGAAGGAAAAAAGGCGTACAATAAGTTTACTGAAGAAATAGAATTTTACGAAAAAAGCAGACGAGCAGCTAACGATGCTGTAAAAGCATACTATGAAGTTTCGCTTAACTGGGGTTTCAAAGGATTAAACAGAAATATTCCTGATCCGGGCTATACTATTTTCCTTGAAGAAAAACTTTCGAAACTCAAAAAGGATTTTGAAGAAACATCGTCTGCTCAGGTTGGTTATTACTATTATACAATTAGTGTAGAATACAACCAGGTTCTGCACTTTGGCAAAAAAGCCAGTGAGTATTGTAATTACCTGGTTGATCTGGTGAAGAATAATCCATCAATAAATTTAAAAATCAGGTTAGGTACTGTATATTTGAATTACAGCCAGAATGAATTATTTAATTATGAATTCGACTCTGCTCTGGTAAATGCGCTGGAAGGGAAAAAATGCTTTAATGAGGGCACATACAATTACAACAATAGTCTGGAGCTTGAATTTTATGCAAATTTCTATTCCGGAAATATGAAGAATGCAACTACTACCATTGAAACACTCATTCAAAATACAAAAACAGACAGAAGCGAATTCTCAACTGCAAAAAGAAACTACCTTCTTGCCTGCACTTATTTTGCACAAAAACAATTTATCAAAGCAAACCGCACGCTGCAGTTTACTTCATCTGCCGAAAAAGACAAAGAAGGTTGGAATATTGGTATGCGTATCTTCAATATTATGAATACAGTAGAAAATTCTCAGTATGACCAGGCCGATTTACTGATTATGAATTTACGACAATTCATTAAAGAAGCGCTGAAACTAAAGTTTGTTCCTGAACGGGATAAAATCATTCTTGAAATATTACTTGAACTAAGAAAGCAGGGATATGATTTTGAGAAAATCATTAAAACAAAACATCAGCAGTTAGAACAACTTGCCAATGCTAAAGGAAATCACTCGTGGCAGATACAATCACCCGAACTTATTGTGTTCCATCGCTGGGTAGTTGCAAAGGCAAAAGAAAAGTTTTATGAACCGGTGTATAAAACGGAAGTAGTTAACAGTATAGATTAATTACACCCACACTCCTGCCCTTCCCTGCTAACAGAATTCAGCACCACAACAGTATCACAAAGTGAGAAATTCATTACTATTTTTTCTTCATTTATTTCAAGCAGATACTGTTTGCAGGGTTTTTCACGCACACTGCTTTTTTCAAAATTTACTTCTGATTTTTTAATGATTGAAGAAATGCTATCTTTATTAAGATTCAGACAATCAAACTGACAAATGGCTTTTTCCGATATCACTGCCTTTCTTTCAATAATTTCAGTTTTCACGCGTTCACCCGGCATCCAAAAATCAAAACTTCTTCCGCGTATCAACAGAAAATAAATAAAGATTGCACCAATAGTGAAACCTACTATATAATAGAAAAAACGTTTAGCCAATTGAGAGGAAATTTAGAACGCAGCCATCAGCAACTCAATATCCTTATAAGGAATTTTGTAAGTATCGCCAAGGAATTTGTTTGTGAGAATACCGTTGTAGAGATAAATACCATGGCGCAAACCGGGGTTATTACGAATCATATTTTTCATTCCTCCGCTGTCGCCAACATTCAGCAACATGGGAGCAAAAATATTACTCAATGCCTGTGATGCTGTTTGCGCAACCCGCGATGCAATGTTAGGAACACAATAATGCGTTACTCCGTGTTTAATAAAAACAGGATCGGCATGACTGGTAACGCGTGATGTTTCAAAACAACCGCCCTGATCAATACACACATCAATAACAACAGAGCCTTCCTGCATATCACTTACCATTTGTTCGGTTACAAGGCAAGGTGTTTTTCCGGATTTTGAACGAATAGCTCCAATAACCACATCAGCACGCATCAATGCTTTTGCAAGGATTTTAGGTTGTATAATAGAAGTATATATCCTTCTTCCAATATCATTTTGCAATCGTGACAATTTGAAAATATGATTATCAAAAACCTTCACATTGGCACCCAAACCTAACGCAGCACGTGCTGCTGATTCTCCCACCGTTCCCGCTCCAATGATTACAACTTCTGTAGGTGGAATTCCGCTTATTCCTCCCAGCAACATACCTCTTCCTTCATTCACATTGCTAAGGTACTCTGCTGCAATCAATACGGCTGTGCTACCTGCAATTTCACTCATGCTGCGCACAAAGGGATAAATACCGGCTTTATCTTTTATGTAATCGTAAGCAATGGCACTTGCTTTCTTTGCCATCAATTGCTTTAAAAAATTCTCGGGCTGAATAGTCAATTGCAGTGCAGAAAATAAAGTCTGGCGCGGCTGCATGATTTCAATTTCTTCCAATGATGGCGGAGCAACTTTCAGAACAATGTCAGCTTTGTAAACTTCTTTTATATCGTAGGCAATCTGCGCTCCTGCTTCACTGTAATCTTTGTCTGTGAAGTTTGCGCCTTTACCGGCATTAGTTTCAATAACAATTTTATGTCCGTTAGCTACCAAAAGTGCCACAGCATCGGGTACAAGCGGAACACGATTTTCCTGAAAATGTGTTTCCTTTGGAATGCCTATGTAAAGGTCTTCCTGTTTGCGGCCTACTTCCAACATTTCTTCCTGCGGCATTAATCCTGCCGAAGTGAGCGTAAAAAAGCCACTGCGTTTTTGTTCAATCATTTGTTATTCTGTTTGTGTGTGGCGTTAATGGTTCTTGTGTCGTTGTCAACTGTAATTTCAACTTGCACATATTCGTCAGGCAAGAGACTTTCAACTATTGCCGGCCATTCAATAAAGCAATAGTTATTGCTGAAGAAATAATCGGCACAGCCTGTGTCTTCTGCTTCCTGTGTTGATTTTAATCGGTAAAAGTCAAAATGATAAACAGGTATATTTTCCTTATCACGATATTCATTGATGATAGAAAATGTTGGGCTGCTTACCAAATCCGTTACGCCAAGTTCCTGACAAATAGATTTAATAAAGGTTGTTTTTCCTGCGCCAAGATTTCCTGAAAAGGTTATAACCTTTGTTTCACCGGAGAATGAAAGTAATTCCTTAGCTGCCTTGCCAAGGTCGTTTAGACTTTCTGAACGTATAGAAATTAATTTTTGAGTAGAAATTGTTGGCACTTCCGAAAGAAAAGTTATAAATCAATACTACACAAACTTACTGATTTTCCGACTAATTCTTAGAAAATATCATTCTAAGATTACTAACTTTTCAGTAAAAATCTGCCCTGCTACTTTTATGTTAATGAGATAAACACCTGCTGACAAACTATTTGCAGCAAGGTCAACAGATGATTTAATTAAACCAGCTGACTTGAGCTGCGTTTCTGAATACACTACTCTTCCTGTAATATCAGTTAAGGTATTTGTTACCACTTCGGGTGTTAGTAATTGATATGAAAAGTTCACTTTGCCAGTTGCCGGATTTGGAAAAACTGACAGATTAGTAAGTCTGAAATTATCTTCCACGCTCAAAACTGAAGGCGACATAATCCAATTGGTAATTGCTGTGTCCAAAGGATTGGTAGGTGCACCATAATGGCGAACCCAGTGTCCAGCTTCATTAATAAGGAACTTATTAAAATTCCATGACACTGAAACATCCTGAACACCATTTAAATCAGCACGCTGCAGCCATTTATACACCGGCACCGTATCTGCTGAAACAGTTGCAATTTTTGACATCATCTGAAAAGTTACATTATAACTTTGACAAAAATCATAAATGGTAGAATCGTAACCTGGTTCCTGATTACTGAAATCATTGCAAGGAAAGCCGATTATTTCAAAATCATATTGCTGGTAATTTGCATACAGTTCTTGTAAATCGGTGTATTGATGAGTATAACCACATAAACTTGCTGTATTTACTACCATCACTTTCTTTCCATGAAAAATTGTGAAGTCAATTGAATCTCCAAGAATTGTTTCTCCCGAAAAATCATGAAACGTAGAAAATGTTTGTGCAGAAAGAGAAATTGAAGTTGATATAGCTATGATTAGCAGCAGTAATTTTTTCATATATTATTTTTTCGAAAGATACAGAAAAAGCAATCACAACTATTTGCTAATCTATTTACTTGTTAGTATTATGTGAATAAAATAACTCCTAATTATAAAGCATTTCTTCTTAATATTGATTTCGATTAATACAAATATCGGATGCGCAAACAACCTGTTATGAACGAACTAAGTAAGCTGCAGCACTACATCAAACGCTTTTGCCCAGAGCTTTCCAACGTTAAGTTCAGCAAAACACGATACGCAGATATATCGGAAAGAGAGCAGGATAAACTAATTGAACAATACATAAGTAATATCCGCTCATTAGCCACCGAAGACGACTGGACCAACTGATTCAGTAACCTAAATCTACATTCTATCGTTTAGTTGTCAAATTCTTTTCTGAATGAGGCAATTTGTCATAACACAAGGTATTACTGAGAAACAGGAGGAATCCTTTTACATCTACCTGCGTGATATTGCCAAAGAAGATATTCTGAGCACCGAAGAAGAAGTGCAGCTTGCACTACGCATTAAGAACGGTGACAGAGCCGCTCTTGAAAAACTTACCCGCGCCAACCTGAAGTTTGTGGTAAGCGTTGCAAAACAATACCAGCACCGTGGTCTTAACCTTCCCGACCTTATTAATGAAGGCAATCTGGGACTAATTCTGGCGGCACAAAAATTCGACAGTTCTAAAGGTTTTCGTTTTATAACGTATGCCGTTTGGTGGATACGCCAAAGTATTATCAGTGCTATTTCAGAGAAATCAAGGGCAATAAAAATTCCGCGCAAACAGGTGGATACCTTAAATAAGATACGAAATGCGATGCGCCTTCTGGAGCAAAGACTGGAGCGCGAACCATCCTTGGAAGAACTTTCGGAACATCTTGGTTTACCAGAAGAAAAAATCTCGGCATTACTTAGTGTTAATAAGCCGGTTGAATCAGTCGACAATAATTTCGGAGAAGATTCAGAATTCAGTCTGAAGGATATTATAGCTAATCCTGACAATGATTTTTCTGACAGCAATCTGATTGACGAATCATTAAAAGAAGAAATAAGACGCTCGCTATCTAAATTAGATATAAAGGAACGCGAAGTGCTGCAATTCTATTACGGGTTAGGTGCTACCAAAGGCTTGGAACTTGAGGAGATTGCAAAAGAAATGAACCTGAGCAGCGAGCGTATACGTCAAATAAAAGATCGTGCTTTGAGGCGTTTGCGCCTTGGCACCAGAGGTATGAACCTCAAGAATTTTCAGAATTAATTCTTCCCGTTATTGCGAGGCTTTTTCAGCCGAAGCAATCCCTTAAATAAAACCCGTTTATATTATGAGATTGCTTCGCTGCGCTCGCAATGACGATACTAAAACTCCGGGAACTCATCCGGATCAGCATCGTGCATGATGCTGTAAACTGCTTCCACCACATCTTCAACACCCGGCTTAGAGAAATAATCTCCATCGCTTCCGTATGCCGGACGGTGAGGTTTTGCACTTAGTGTTTTAGGTTCTGAATCCAAATGCTGCCATGCCTGTTGTCCTTCTACCACTTGTTGCATCATATAAGCTGATGCACCTCCCGGAACATCTTCATCCAGGAACAAAACACGGTTGGTTTTCTTAATTGATTCAACAATACTTTTGTTTACATCAAATGGCAATAAGGTTTGAACATCAATCAGTTCAACCGAGATGCCAAGTTCTTTTAATTGTGTAGTAGCTTCCTGCGCAATGCGACAGCAAGAGCCATAGGTTACCAGTGTAACATCGGTTCCTTCTGTAAGAATTTCGGGGATGCCGAGCGGAGTTCTGAAGTCTCCAATATTATCAGGTAAGCGTTCTTTTAATCGGTAGCCGTTGAGTGGCTCTATAATAATAGCAGGGTCGTCAGCGGCAAGCATAGTGTTGTAAAAACCTGCTGCCTGTGTCATGTTGCGGGGAACGAGTACATAAATTCCGCGCAGCGAGTTGATGATCATTCCCATCGGTGAGCCGCTGTGCCAGATACCTTCAAGCCTGTGACCGCGGGTGCGGATGATTACGGGAGCTTTTTGTCCGCCTTTGGTGCGGTAGTGAAGCGATGCTAAATCATCACTTAATATTTGAATAGCGTAGAGTAAATAATCTAAATACTGTATCTCGGCAATGGGGCGCAGTCCACGAATGGCAAGCCCTATCCCCTTGCCTGCTATGGAGGCTTCACGGATGCCTGTATCGAAAATGCGATTATCGCCAAACATAGCCTGCAAGCCTTCGAAAGCCTGGTTCACATCGCCTATCTTTCCAAGGTCTTCACCAAAGGCAAGTACTTTATTATTGGTGGCAAATATTTTCTCGAAGTTGGCTTTCAGCACTTCGCGACCATCTTTCATAGGTGAAGCATCGGAATACACAGGCGCAACAGCTTTTACCGCCAGCGCATTTTCTGCGGACTGGCTATGGAGATAAGAATTGTAGCGGTCTGCATTTATTTCCTGCGCTTCTTTATACCATGCCTGCAATTGTTCTTTGGCGGCTAATTCTTCGAAGCGGGTGGCACGTAAAACTTTTCTTACCGCAGCGATTACATCTTTGCGCACGGGGTCAATGGCGCTATTCAATTCGCTTTTAATGGCGTTTACCTTATCAGCATTCGCGCTTTCGGCAGCAATAAAATCAATGTAAGCAGAAACGGTTCTCAGTTCCTGTTTTATCTCGTTGTTGAAGGCATCCCATGCAGCTTTCTTAGCATCACGGGCATATTTCTTAGCGTTCTCTTCAATCTCATCTAATTCTTCAGCAGTAGTAATGGCATTAGAAAGCAGCCATTCGCGCATTTTAAGAATGCAATCGAATTCGGTTTCAAAGTCAAGGCGGTCTTTGCCTTTATAGCGCTCGTGCGAGCCGGAGGTGCTGT